>JADKCK010000016.1 GCA_016718845.1 Sphingobacteriales bacterium | reverse complement strand
TTGGGCATCTGCCTCGACAAGTGTAGCAACGGTTAGTTCAACAGGTGTAGTGACAGGTGTTTCGGCTGGCACATCGGTTATTACTTATAAAAACAACAATGGTTGTACTCAAACAGCTACGGTTACTATCAATGCCTTACCAACTATAACGGGTACATTAAGTGCTTGTTCGCCCCGCCCTGCGACATCCCTTGGGCATCTGCCCTCGACAGGTGTAGCAACGGTTAGTCTAACAGGTGTAGTGACAGGTAGTTCCGCAGGCACATCGGTTATTACTCATAAAAACAACAATGGTTGTACTAAACAGCTACGGTTACTATCAATGCCACCAACTTACGGCAACTTTAAGTGTTTGTACTGGAGCTAAATAACTTTAATGGTTGTATTGATGCGACAACCCCGCATCTGCCTGACAAGTGACAACTTTAACAGGTGTAGGACAGGTGTTCTTTACGGCCTGGTTATTACGGATAAAAACAACGGCCGCCGTTGCGGTACATCTGCCTACCAACCGGGTACATAGTGTTGTATCGGTTAGCTCAACTTTTAGGTCTCGCCCTGTGACAACCCCTGGGCATCTGCCCTGACAGTGAGCACGGTTAGCTCAACAGGCTAATTGCAGCGGCCCCATCGGTTATTACTTATAAAACAAACAATGGCTGTACACCAAACAGCTACGGTTACTATCAATGCCTTACCAACTATAACGGGTACCGCCATTAGCTGCCAACTTGATGGTTCTGGTACGCCCGATGCACAACTGCATCTGCCTGACAAGTTAGCAACGGTTGGCAACAGCGTAGGGTGTCTGGCACATCGGCTGCAAAACGATGGTTGTACACTGCCCCCTACCAACTATGCAAGCACAAATAAACCCCAATGGCACGCCCGCGACAACCCCTGGGGCATCTGCTCCGACAAGCGTAGCAACAAGGTTAGTCTATTGCAACAGGTGTAGTGACAGGCGTTTCCGGCTGGTACATCGGTTATTACTTATAAAAACAACAATGGTTGTACTCAAACAGCTACGGTTACTATCAATGCCTTACCAACTATAACGGGTACATTAAGTGCTTGTATTGGAGCTACAACAACTTTAATAGGTTCTGGTACGCCCGATGCGACAACCCCTTGGGCATCTGCCTCGACAAGTGTAGCAACGGTTAGTTCAACAGGTGTAGTGACAGGTGTTTCGGCTGGCACATCGGTTATTACTTATAAAAACAACAATGGTTGTACTCAAACAGCTACGGTTACTATCGATCCATTACCAACCGTTAATGCAGGCAGCGATGTTGCCATTTGGAACGGCGCGAAGTGCCACTTTATCGGCGCGTGGTAGCGGTGGTACAGGTGTGTTAAGTTACTTGGACACCCGCAGGAACACTAACTGGTGCTAGCACCGCCACTCCTACTGGCTACCCCTACCTTCAACTACTACTTACGTAGTTACGGTTACGGATACCAAAACCTGTATTGGAACCGACAATGTACAAGTAACTGTAAATGCAGCACCTACCGCTACCGCAGCAGCTACCAATGTAACCTGCTCGGGTAGTACAGCTAATACTGACGGCAAAATTACTATTAGTGGTTTTGCATTAGGCACCGATAAATACGACTACACAACAGGTGCAACCTATAGTGGCTCGGCTACTTATGCTAGCGGCTCTACTTTAATACCTGCGGGCGGCATTATTGTTAGCAACTTAGCTAATCCTGTTGTTTCGCAACAATATACGGTGCGTATTTTTAGTAGTAGCAATTCGGGTTGTTATATAGACAGAACCGTAACACTTACTAACGTTACTTGTGGTTGCCCTACCATTATGGTAGCACCAACTACTGCCGCAGTTTGTGCAGGAAGTGCAAATATCAGCTTTACGCAAACAGGTGGTGTAACTGGTGGTACTTGGACAATAGATTCACCTGCTTCAGGTGGCGGTAGTATTGTAGCGGCAACAGGTGTTTATACACCACCAGCAACCGTAGTTAGTGCCACAACCGTAGTTATTAAATATAACGAACCTTCGCCTTCAAATTGTTTTGGCACCCACACTATTACCATCAATCCAATACCATCTGCTCCAACAGCTACTGTAACAACCCAACCTACTTGCTCTGTGGCAACAGGCACGATTACCGTTACTGCCCCTGCCACAGGTGCGGGCATTACTTACACCGTAACGGGCACATCGCCAGTAGTTGCGGGTGTAACACAAGCTACAACTACCTTTGCAGGTTTGGCAGCAGGTGTCTATGATGTAATAACTACTGTTAATGGTTGTACATCATTACCTACATCTTTAACAGTTAATGCCCAACCCACGCCTCCGGTCGCTGGAACGGCAAGCACCACCATACAACCTACCTGTGCATTGGCAGCAGGTACTATTGTGGTAAATGGCCCCAACCGAGCTGTTGAATACAATATTGATGGTGGAGTCTATCAAGCATCGGCAACATTTGCGGGTGTTTCGGCAGGCTCGCACACCATTTTGGTACGCAGCACCGCCGATAATACGTGTGTTTCTTCGGGAACAAGTGTTACGGTTAATGCCCAACCCACGCCTCCGGTCGCTGCAACGGCAAGCACCACCATACAACCTACCTGTGCATTGGCAACAGGTACTACTGTGGTAACAGCCCCAACCGGAGCTGTTGAATACAACATTGATGGCGGAACTTATCAAGCATCAGGTACTTTTGCGGGTGTTTCGGCAGGCTCGCACACCATTTTGGTACGCAGCACCGCCGATAATACGTGTGTTTCTTCGGAAACAAGTGTTACGGTTAATGCCCAACCCACGCCTCCGGCTGCTGCAACGGCAAGCACCACCATACAACCTACTTGTGCTTTGGCAACAGGTACTATTGTGGTAACAGCCCCAACCGGAGCTGTTGAATACAACATCGATGGTGGAAGTTATCAAGCATCAGGCACTTTTGCGGGTGTTTCGGCAGGCTCGCACACCATTTTGGTACGCAGCACTACCGACAATACTTGTGTTTCATCATCAACAAGTGTTAGCGTAGATGCCCAACCCACGCCTCCGGCTGCTGCAACAGCAAGTACTACCATTCAGCCTACATGTGCCACAGCAACAGGTACTATTGTGGTAACAGCCCCAACCGGAGCTGTTGAATACAATATTGATGGAAGTTATCAAGCATCGGCAACATTTGCGGGTATTGCGGCAGGTTCGCACACCATTTTGGTACGCAGCACCGCCGATAATACTTGTGTTTCTTCGGGAACAAGTGTTACTGTTAATGCCCAGCCAACTGCCCCTGCTGCTGCAACGGCAAGTACCACCATACAACCTACTTGTGCTTTGGCAACAGGTACTGTGGTAGTAACCGCCCCAACAGGAGCTGTTGAATACAACATTGATGGCGGAACTTATCAAGCATCAGACACCTTACGGGTGTTGCGGCGGGTTCGCACACCATTTGGTACGCGACTACCGACAATACTTGGTTTCTTCATCAACAAGTGTTAGCGTTAATGCTCAACCAACGCCTCCGGTCACTGCAACAGCAAGTACCACCATATAGCCCACTTGGCGAAGCAACAGGTACTGTTGTGGTAACAGGCCCAACAGGAGCCGTTGAATACAACATTGATGGTGGAAGTTATCAAGCATCAGGCACTTTTGCGGGTGTTTCGGCAGGCTCGCACACCATTTTGGTACGCAGCACTACCGACAATACTTGTGTTTCATCATCAACAAGTGTTAGCGTAGATGCCCAACCCACGCCTCCGGCTGCTGCAACAGCAAGTACTACCATTCAGCCTACATGTGCCATAGCAACAGGTACTGTTGTGGTAACTGCCCCAACAGGAGCCGTTGAATACAACATTGATGGTGGAAGTTATCAAGCATCAGGCACTTTTGTGGGTGTTGCGGCGGCCCGCATACCATTATTTGGTACAGCACCGCCGACAATACGTGTGTTTCTTCATCAACAAGTGTTACGGTTAATGCCCAACCAACTGCTCCGGCTGCTGCAACGGCAAGCACCACCGTACAACCTACCTGTGCTTTGGCAACAGGTACTATTGTGGTAACAGCCCCAACCGGAGCTGTTGAATACAATATTGATGGTGGAAGTTATCAAGCATCGGCAACATTTGCGGGTATTGCGGCGGGTTCGCACACCATTTGGTACGCGCACCGCCGATAATACGTGTTTCTTCGGGAACAAGTGTTACATTAATGCCCAGCCCACTGCCTCTTGTCGCTGCAAACGGCAAGTACCACCATACAACCTACTTGGCACAGTCAACAGGTACTGGTAGTAACCGCCCCAACAGGAGCTGTTGAATACAACATTGATGGCGGAACTTATCAAGCATCGGCAACATTTGCGGGTATTGCGGCAGGTTCGCACACCATTTTGGTACGCAGCACCGCCGATAATACTTGTGTTTCTTCGGGAACAAGTGTTACGGTTAATGCCCAGCCAACTGCCCTTGTCGCTGCAACGGCAAGTACCACCATACAACCTACTTGTGCTTTGGCAACAGGTACTGTGGTAGTAACCGCCCCAACAGGAGCTGTTGAATACAACATTGATGGCGGAACTTATCAAGCATCAGACACCTTTACGGGTGTTGCGGCGGGTTCGCACACCATTTTGGTACGCAGCACTACCGACAATACTTGTGTTTCTTCATCAACAAGTGTTAGCGTTAATGCTCAACCAACGCCTCCGGCTGCTGCAACAGCAAGTACCACCATACAGCCTACTTGTGCTTTAGCAACAGGTACTGTTGTGGTAACAGCCCCAACAGGAGCCGTTGAATACAACATTGATGGTGGAAGTTATCAAGCATCAGGCACTTTTGCGGGTGTTTCGGCAGGCTCGCACACCATTTGGTACGCGCACTACCGACAATACTTGTGTTTCATCATCAACAAGTGTTAGCGTAGATGCCCAACCCACGCCTCCGGCTGCTGCAACAGCAAGTACTACCATTCAGCCTACATGTGCCATAGCAACAGGTACTGTTGTGGTAACTGCCCCAACAGGAGCCGTTGAATACAACATTGATGGCGGAACTTATCAAGCATCAGGTACTTTTGCGGGTGTTTCGGCAGGTTCGCACACCATTTTGGTACGCAGCACCGCCGATAATACGTGTGTTTCATCATCAACAAGTGTTAGCGTAGATGCCCAACCCACGCCTCCGGCTGCTGCAACAGCAAGTACTACCATTCAGCCTACATGTGCCATAGCAACAGGTACTGTTGTGGTAACTGCCCCAACAGGAGCCGTTGAATACAACATTGATGGCGGAACTTATCAAGCATCAGGTACTTTGCGGGTGTTCGGCAGGTTCGCACCATTTTGGTACGCACCGCCGATAATACGTGTGTTTCTTCGGGAACAAGTGTTACGGTTAATGCCCAACCAACTGCCCCTGCTGCTGCAACGGCAAGCACCACCATACAGCCTACTTGTGCTTTGGCAACAGGTACTATTGTGGTAACAGCCCCAACCGGAGCTGTTGAATACAACATCGATGGTGGAAGTTATCAAGCATCAGGTACCTTTACGGGTGTTGCGGCAGGCCCGCATACCATTTTGGTACGTAGCACCGCCGACAATACGTGCGTTTCTTCATCAACAAGTGTTAGCGTTAATGCTCAACCAACGCCTCCGGCGCGCAACAGCAAGCACCACCATTCAGCCAACTTGTGCTTTGGCAACAGGTACTGTTGTGGTAACAGCCCCAACAGGAGCCGTTGAATACAACATTGATGGCGGAACTTATCAAGCATCAGGTACTTTTGCGGGTGTTTCGGCAGGCCCGCATACCATTTTGGTACGCACACCACCGACAATACGTGTGTTTCTTCACCAACAAGTATTAGTGTTAATGCCCAACCAGCTACACCAACCATCACCAGCACCCCTACCACTTGTGGCGGTACAACATACAGCATTACGGTAAATGCCACAGTAACCAGCGGAACCCTTGAGTACTCGCTTGATGGCGGTGCTTATCAAGCAAGTAATGTATTTAGTGGTTTGACAAGTGGTTCTACACATACTGTAACGGTACGCACTGTAGGTACTACTTGCACGGCAACCGCAACGGGTATTACGCGTAGTTGTATTACAGGTATTAAATTGGGGGTAATTGATCCTTGTACTTGTAATAATGATGCAGCTATGAACGGACTAAATAGTGGTACATTTAGCGAAGCCATTATTGTTGGTGTTGATAATGATAGCAATGGCACGTTAGACATGAATTTACCTGCAGGCTGGAGCATAAATGTATTAACTGTAACGGGTGCAAGTGCAGGTTTAGTAACGGGTACAGCATCGTTTACAATACAAAACAATGCGTCTACCAATGGTTTTAATGCACTAAAAGCTACGTTTAATCACATAGATAATGTGGGTTATCAGGTAACTTTTGAGGTATTAGATAATTTGGGTAACAGAGTTACAGTAAGCTCGTTGGCAGTAAACGGAGGTACCGTGGCTGCTAATAGTACTATTACTATCGCCAACAAATGTGCTTATCCTACACCTATTTTTAGCCCAACTGTGCCAGCAAGCATTTGCTCAACGGCTACGCCTATTACTTTAGGTGCAACAGATATTGAACCAGGTAACCCTGGCGGCACGGCTGCTTTTACTAGTCTTTTGGGAACATCAATTACACAAACGCCAGCAACTGCAGGTTCGTATGTTATTGTGTTAAATTACGATGGAGCCAACGATGCCTCAACCAATTCGGGTTTATTTATTGACGCAAGCAATACAACGGCTGTGGCTGCACCTAATGGTGGTCAGGCGGGTTCAACGTTGGGTGGTTTAACGGCACCCGGTTTCTGGTTGCCTACAACCTATCAACACTACCATAAATGTACAAGATTGTTGTGCACCTAATCAGGGTACTTGGTAGTATTAATGAATAATGATGAAACGTTTGGATAATAAGCAACTTGCTTTTTGTTGTGTTGTTATCCGAATATGTTTCTAACAAATAAAAATGCGGACAACCCGAAAGGATTGTCCGCATTTTTTTAGTTTTATTGTCTATCCTATCATCACAAAAATTTCTTTTTTTGCAGGGTAAAACCAAAGGTAGTACCTTTATGGTATTAAGCCAATAGTTGTACTTCTGGTATTTATAAGTGAGGTTTAAACCAAGGTATTTTAACCCCAAAGCGCAGAATAATTGTAAAATAGGTAATACGTATACTTTTAACTCCAACTGGGTGGCAAGATAAAAAAACAACTACTTAGTTGGTAATTAGATAGCCCACTTTTGCTCAAAAATTGATGTTTATTTAACAAAAAAATGCTGAATAAATGGGTACGTTATTTAATTGTGATTACTTAAATATATTAAGGCTAAAACAAAAGTATTATTTTAGGAATATGATAAGAGTAACAATTTATTAACCTCAAAATGTACATAACTTAAGGATAATGGTAGTACTTTTGCAGCGTATTTGAGTACCTACAAAGTAATGCACTAATATGAAAATATCCAACATTTTAACTGCAGTACTAAACTCCAACAACACTGTTAATAATCTTAAAATCAACTAAAAAATGAAAAACATTTTTGCTCTTTTCTTTTTTGTACTCTTTGTTTGCGTGGCTGTTTGCACGAATAATATTGATGCACAAGCCCAAACTATTCTTTTTTCAGAAACGTTTAATGAAGCCAACAATGCCACTACTGGCACAAGTGCCGAAGGTATCAGTTGGACAGCTACTTGCCCCGCTTGCGCTTCGGGCGACTACTACTATGTAGTAAATGGTGCTATGGAAGGACAAGACACCAATGGTGCTGCCGAATGGCTAACAGGCAACATCACCGTTCCGATGGGAACACAATTTATTACCCTTACCACTACTTATAATAGTATTGGTTATGTGGGTGGCGGTAATCTAGAAAGCCAAGATGAGTGCGGAAGTTGCCCTTGCGACCCCGCCGTAGTGACTACTAATGGCTCGTGCAACAATTGTTGGGATTATGTAGCCTATAGCGTTAATAGCGGCGGTAGTCCTGTTGGTAGCGACATTTTATTAGGTTGCGCAGGCACTCCTGATGACGGTAGCCTTTGCCAACCTCTAGATGTATCTTCGCTTACAGCAGGCGGACCCGCTACCATTACTATGGAAGTAGAAATGGCAATGTGGGCAACAGGCGAAAAATTATCCTTCGACAATGTTATTATTACAGCCTATACTGCTGCCCAAGCTACTGCTGCGGGTGTGAGTACAACAAGTTGTCCGGCACCGCCTATCTGTGACCTCACACTAGGTACAGCATCTATCACCTGCAACGCTTCAACTTCGGGCACTACCGATGCTGTAACTATCAACGTACCCTATACTGGAGTAGATCCCGATGCTGTTTTATCTATTCTGGTTAATGGCAGTGCAGCGAGCAATACGGGTAGCAACCCTGCCGTTGCTGCCAATGGAACTATCACTTTTGTTGCCACAGAAGGAGCTACTTACAGTGTTGGATTTACTGATGCTACATGTAACCTACAAACTATTAGTGGTACAGTTAGTACCACCCAATGCCTAGCTGGTTGTTCGGTTAGCGTTGCCAGTGTAACTCCAACTTGTAATGGCACTAACTACAACTTAGCCGTTACGTTTACACACAGTTCGCCCATCTCTACGGCGGCTGCCAATATCACCATTAAAGACGGTGCAACGACCTTAGCCTCGCAAAGCAATGTTGCTACCACAGGTAGTAGCCAAACCGTTAATTTTACTAACGTAGCCGTAGGTAATGCAACACCGGGTATTACGGTTACTGTGGCTGATGTGAATAGTGGAGCTGGTGGAGGTTCAACTACTTTGGCAGCAGGGGATATTGCGATTGTACAGTACAACAGTACTGCACCTGATAATTTCGCCTTTGTTGCTCTTGCTCCATTACCTGCTGGAACAATAATACGATTTACGGATAATGGTTGGAACGTTAACGCATTTAGAACAGGAGAAGGTATTATCACTTGGACAGCACCTGCCGGAGGAGTCGCTTGTGGAACAATTGTAACCATAACTCCCGGTACAACAGCCGATAATGCCGCCTGATAGTTAGTGGTAGTATAGATTTTGCGGGAGCAGGAGACCAATTATTAGCTTATCAAGGCACAGAAGCGGCTCCTGTGTTCATTACAGCACTAAATAATAGTGGAGCAGCAGTTTGGCAAGCTGGAGCTACTAATAGTAATACCTCTGCACTACCTACAGGATTAACGAACGGAACCAATGCTATTGCTATTACGGCTGTAGCAAATGCCAAATATAATGCTATTACAACAACAGGAACAGCCGCTGTCATTAGAACCGCTATTAATACAAATGCTAACTGGTCGGGAGGAGCATCTGTTCAAACTTATTCAGGTGCTTTTACCGTTACAGGTTGTGGCGGCGTAACCTGCGAAGCCGTAGCCACCTTTACCGAACCCGATTGCACCATCTGTACCAACCCGCCTACCGTTGCTCCCGAAGGTCCCTATACCACTTGCATAGGCGATGCCGTACTATTGGGTGATGCCTCCTTTGGTGGCAGTGCGACTGCGGCACAATGGAGTATTACTGCTGCTGCGGGTGGTGCTGCCATTGGTAACGGCACGTTGAGCAATACTGCCATGACCGCAACTCCTGCCGCTGTTACTTTTACTGGCACAGTTGCTGGCACTTATACCCTTACATTAACGTCTAATAACCCACTTGGCGCACCTTGTGTAGCTACTAATGCCACAACAATTGTAACCGTTATTGCCGACCAAGTAGGTACATTAAGCTATCCAAAAGCTACTTATTGTGCCAACGAAACCGACCCCACACCTACTGTAACGGGTGGTAGTGCTGACGATGAATTTACTGCTACTACAGGTTTGGTGATTGATGCAGGCACAGGTGTGGTTGATTTGTCTGCCAGTACGCCCGGCACCTACACGATTACTTATCGCACTTCTTTAAGCGCAGCTTGTCCGGGTTTTGCTACCTTTGTTATAACTATCAATGCTGCCCCAACTGCTGGTATCTCTATCACCGAAACATCGGGCATTGCTAACGACGGAACTGTTTGTGCCGATAGCCCTATTACATTAACCGCAACTGGCGGAACGTCTTACAACTGGACACTGCCCGATGCTACAACATCAACCACTAATCCGCAAAGTATTGCAAGTGCTGCTGCTGCAAATGCCGGAACTTATACTGTTACTGTAACCAATGCAAGCGGTTGTACGGCTACTACTACAACTGCTGTTGTTAATGTGTTTCCTACCTGCTGGTATCTCTATCACCGGAACATCCGGGTACTGCTAACGACGGAACTGTTTGTGCTGGTAGTGCTATTACATTAACCGCAACTGGCGGAACGTCTTACAACTGGACACTGCCCGATGCTGCAACATCAACCACTAATCCGCAAAGTATTGCGAGGCTTCGCTGCAAATGCCGGAACTTATACTGTTACTGTAACCAATGCAAGGGTTGTACGGCTACTACTACAACTGCTGTTGTTGTAAATAGTTTGCCTACTGCTGGCATCAGCATCACCGAATCGGGTACTGCTAACGACGGAACTGTTTGTGCTGGTAGTGCTATTACATTAACCGCAACTGGCGGAACGTCTTACAACTGGACACTGCCGATGCTACAACATCAACCACTAATCCGCAAAGTATTGCAAGTGCCTGCAAATGCCGGAACTTATACGTTACTGTAACCAATGCAAGCGGTTGTACGGCTCTACTACAACTGCTGTTGTTGTAAATAGTTGCCTACTGCTGGCATCAGCATCACCGAAACATCGGGTACCGCTGACGGAACTGTTTGTGCTGGTAGTGCTATTACATTAACCGCAACTGGCGGAACGTCTTACAACTGGACTTTGCCCGATGCTACAACATCAACCACTAATCCTCAAAGCATTGCGAGTGCTGCTGCTGCAAATGCCGGAACTTATACTGTTACTGTAACCAATGCAAGCGGTTGTACGGCTACTACTACAACTGCTGTTGTTGTAAATAGTTTGCCTACTGCTGGCATCAGCATCACCGAAACATCGGGTACTGCTAACGACGGAACTGTTTGTGCTGGTAGTGCTATTACATTAACCGCAACTGGCGGAACGTCTTACAACTGGACACTGCCCGATGCTACAACATCAACCACTAATCCGCAAAGTATTGCAAGTGGTGCTGCAAATGCCGGAACTTATACCGTTGCCGGTAACCAATGCAAGCGGTTGTGGCCTACTACAACTGCTGTTGTTGTAAATAGTTTGCCTACTGCTGGTATCTCTATCACCGAAACATCGGGTACTGCTAACGACGGAACTGTTTGTGCTGGTAGCCCTATTACATTAACCGCAACTGGCGGAACGTCTTACAACTGGACACTGCCCAATGCTACAACATCAACCACTAATCCTCAAAGCATTGCGAGTGCTGCTGCTGCAAATGCCGGAACTTATACTGTTACTGTAACCAATGCAAGCGGTTGTACGGCTACTACTACAACTGCTGTTGTTGTAAATAGTTTGCCTACGGCTGGCATCAGCATCACCGAAACATCGGGTACTGCTAACGACGGAACTGTTTGTGCTGGTAGTGCTATTAGTTTAGCAGCAACTGGCGGAACGTCTTACAACTGGACACTGCCTTGATGCTACAACATCAACCACTAATCCGCAAAGTATTGCAAGTGCTGCTACTGCAAATGCCGGAACTTATACCGTTGCCGTAACCAATGCAAGCGGTTGTACGGCTACTACTACAACTGCTGTTGTTGTAAATAGTTTGCCTACTGCTGGTATCTCTATCACCGAAACATCGGGTACTGCTAACGACGGAACTGTTTGTGCTGGTAGCCCTATTACATTAACCGCAACTGGCGGAACGTCTTACAACTGGACACTGCCCAATGCTACAACATCAACCACTAATCCGCAAAGTATTGCAAGTGCTGCTACTGCAAATGCCGGCACTTATACAGTTGCCGCAACAATCCAAGCGCGGTTGTACGGCTACTACTACAACTGCTGTTGTTGTAAATAGTTTGCCTACTTTCACAGGTACAGCCTCTTGTATTGGAGGAGTCAATACAGGAAGCATTTCTCAAACCGCCACAGGAGGCAACGGAAGCTATACCTATGGCATTACAGGTGGGTTATTTGGATCCTTAGCTAATGGAACATATACTGTGACGGTTACGAGCAATGGATGTAGCACTACTGCTGATGTAACAGTCAATTGTACATCTTGTGTTACACCTACACCAACAGTTGCCAAGTCGGGCAATTTGAGTTGTACTGTTAATAGCGTTACCTTGAGCATCAACGGTTTAGCAGCGGGACCAGCCTATACGTACCTATGGACAGGCGGTGCTACCACAGCTACCATAACTGCAACGGCGCAGGGTACTTACACCGTCACTGTCACTAATCCGAGCAATGGTGGTTGTACTGCCAGTAGTAGTATAACAGTGGCGCGCCGTTGCACGGCTATTACAGACCCTTGTAGTTGTGTAAATGATGCTAGTAGCCCTGTAGGTGTTGCCACTAATGATGGACATTTCAACGAAATGATTGCCGTTTGGAACGATGTAAACAATGATGGTGTGGTAGATTTGGGTGAAAATTTGATACAAACAAACCCTTCAGAAATTGCCTACATCACCACACAAACTGGTATGCTCAACCTAAGCAATGTTGCTTATTCTGCAAGTCCTGCTTTCGGGACACTTAGTTTAACTTATGGCAATATACCGGCTACGCTCAATACAAATGGTACTCCGGCTACTTTCACAAGCGTTACCGGATATTATTTGATATTCAGACATACAGACGCAACAGGATATACCGCCAACGTAACGATTGATGAAGATGGCAGCAATGCTACTATGGGTGACCAATACCCTGAACCTACGATGTCGGCTACTTGTTTTTATCCTAATCCTATCTTTTCACCTATTTTGACATCCCCGCTTTGTACCACAGATGCAGCAATTACACTAGGCTCTAGTCCAAGCGGAGCTACCTTTACTATTAATAGTACAGTAGCCACAAGTTTTGACCCTGCGGTATTAGGCATAACCCCTTCGCCTCATGTTGTAGAATTGACCTTAGACCCTGCAGGCAACTTAGGTGGTGTAACACCAGCTGCATCTGGTTGTGTACAGGCAATAAAAGCCAATGTCGAGGTACAAAACTGTACTCCACCTTGTAATGCTAATGCGGGTACTTGGCAAAATTAAATAATGATGAAACGTTTGGATAATAAGCAACTTGCTTTTTGTTGTGTTGTTATCCGAATATGTTTCTAACAAATAAAAATGCGGACAACCCGAAAGGATTGTCCGCATTTTTTTAGCGCTATTGGTGATTATCAAATCATCACAAAAATTTCTTTTTTTGCAGGGTAAAACCAAAGGTAGTACCTTTGCCAAGTGTGCTGCGTACATGTATGGTTTGATGATGAGCTTCGATGATGTGTTTTACGATTGCCAAACCTAAACCTGCCCCGCCATGATGCCTTGAACGGCTAGGGTCTATGCGGTAAAAACGCTCGAATAGGCGCGGTAGGTGTTCTTCGGCAATGCCATTACCGTTGTCGGTTATTTCGATTAGCACATATTTTTCCATGTCGTACAAGCCAACCCATATTTTGCCGTTTTCTTTGCCATATTTTATGGCATTACTAATTAAGTTGTTGAGTACTTGGCGTATTTTTTCGCTGTCGGCTTGAACAATTAAGTTGCGGTTGATACCTTCTTTAAACAGTATTTCGGTATTTTGTATCTTAGCCAAGCGTTCCATTTCTTCGATTACTTCGTTGCATAGGTCATAAATTTTAAATCGTCCCCAGTTTATTTGCAGTACGCTGGCTTCGTATTGTGTAATGGTTTCTAAATCTTTAACAATACTACCAAGGCGTTCGGCGTTTTTAAGGGCTTTTTCGATGTATTTGGTGTTAATTTTTTCGTCGTACAAACCGCCATCAAGCAAGGTTTCGAGGTAGCCTTCGAGGGCAAAGATGGGGGTTTTTAGCTCGTGAGATACATTGCCGATAAACTCGCGGCGATAGTTTTCGAGGCGTTTAAGTTGTTCTATTTCTGTTTGATAATCTTTTGCCCATTCGCCAACTTCGTCTTCTACTTCGTCTATCAAATGTTTGTTCATATCTACTTTATCTACCACTACCCGATGTGTTTGTTTGCGGTTGTGTATGTTTTTGTAGATAAGTTTGATGCGGCGATAAATAAAATGCTCTAATGCCCAATAAAACAAGCCGTAGCAAATTAAACCTGTTATAGCCGCCAAACCAAATAACTGCCCAACACTTGCACCAACCTGCAATACTACATTAAAAAACAAACTTACCATAAACGAACTTACAGTTACTGCCATAGCCATTAAATAGGCTAACTGCTTAGGGGTTATTTTTTTTAGTTGGTTGTTAACTTGTTCTGTTCCCGACATAATAGGTGTTTGTGGTTTGTGAATTACGAATAATATATTTATTTTAAATACAAATTAAAAGATGAGTTTTTTTATTTTTTTGCTGTGTTTTTTGGGGGTGGTAAATACGCCAATCATCACTCCACAAAAATAGTTACTCACGTTACGTACTACACTATTTTAGCTTTATTGAGGACACAGATTTTACGGATTACACACAGATAAAGATGGATTTTTATTTAATGACTGATGTTACACGCAGGGGTGTTACCTAATTAAGTGGCATGGGGCTTTGTTGCTGCTTTATTGTTGTTTTATTACTGCTTACCACCCTTCAAAAGTTTGTTACTTTTTTTCTTGACAAAAAAAGTAACCAAAAAAGTCAAGGCTGTATAGGAATTGGCTAAAATGTGCAACATTCCGCTAAAAGATATAAACTTGCACGCCAAACGATTTGCTTGTCGATTTTATTTCTCGGTTCGGTGTGGCGTGCTTCAAACAGTATATCTTTCTTAACGCTACATTTATGCCCCAATAAATTTCTTAACGCCAATTCCTATAATGCCGGTAACTAAGAAGCTACATACAAAACTAGTAGTCATTCAACATAATACTGTCGGATATAAATTTTGAACTTGGTTGGGCTATCTTTTTATGGATAAATAACCATCACCCCCTAACGGGGCTAAAAATACGGTTATCTACATTTTTGCTACCCCACCCCCGGGCTAAATGCCTCGACGTATTAAATGGATAGACTACTAGGTGTGAAAATGCAAAATACTCAGTTATTGAAATGGGCTGCGTAACATGAGATAGTTATAGTGTGTTATAGTGTGGGTTTTATTGGTGCTTGCAAATGCGTTGGCTGTTTGTTATTAGGCTGCTTCGGCATTATGGTTGATTATTTCAATCAAAGAAATAATTTTTTTAGCTATTACATCATCAAATAAACCAACAACACTATTGGTGTTAATGTCTGTAAAGGGCGATTCGAATAACATGCTTGGTTCTATGATGCCTTTTACGGTTAAAAAATTTATAATCGCATCCATAAACCTGATTTGTTGGGCGTTTAAGGTTTGATTATTCAATATATCGGCAAATGCCAACTTTGCTGCCTGAGCATCTAAACCAACAATATTTCTGATAAATTTACCCAAAGGTTGCTCGCCATAGGCATTTGTAAATTCTTCTTTGGTACCCATACTTCCTTGCTCAAATAACATACTATCTAGGGCTTGCAATTCGGCTTTGGTGATAGGTATATTGTTGCGCAATTTATGTATAACAATGTTATTACACTGCTCTTTTAAGTATTGCTCTACTTTGCGTTTGTAGGCATCTAAATTGTTGACATTGTATCCCAAATTATGCTCTGTGATATTGCCCAAAAATTCGTCTTGGTACGTGGTGAGGTAGATGGGCGTGTTTTCGGCATCCAGAAACCTGATTATGTCCCTTAGTTCAAGGCGTATTTTTTCGATATTTGGGATAGTTGCACCCTCCCAAAATATTTTTTGTTGTACCTCTTTTAGTGTGTCCATTTTTTGGGCGACTAAGGGTATGGAGGCTTTTTTGCTCAACTTGCCTGCCGTTGACACTACTTTTTGGATAAGCGTTTCTTGTTTTGTTTCGCCGTTCAGTACACTTAACTGTACGTCTAACATCAAAGCATCAAATCTTTTTGCTAGCTCATCTTGGTCGGCTTCTATCATCAAAGGCGCAATGTGGTCGTGTAGTTCTTTAATGTCTAAATCGCTTAGTGCATTCCATGCGTTGGCGTCGCGGTATTTTTCTACCTCTGCCCAATGCTGACGAACAATAAAACTTCGGTCGTTTAATGCCTGCGTTTGTTTAACCAATTTGTTTATAATAGATTGACCATAAGTTTTTAGCTCGGTATCTGTTTGATTTAATAATACATAAGCCAAGCGCAAGCGCAACTCAAATAATCGTTGGCTCAACGATTTGGGGCTACTGCCATCTATGCCTGTGGGGTGTACGTTAAAAAACTCGAAATTTTCGCAAAAGTCAAATATCACAAATTCTTTTTTATCCTCGCCAATAGCAAATAAATTTTTGCACAAACGGGTTCCTCTGCCAATCATTTGCCAGAATTTTACACTGCTTCGGATGGGTTTAAAGAAAACCAAATTACATACCTCTGGCACATCAATACCTGTATCTAACATATCTACGGATACGGCAATTTGTGGCATTGTTGTTTTTCTTTAAACTTGTTGAGCAGGTCGTAGCGGTACTCTTCGTGGTAATCGATAACTTTTAAAAATTTACCCATATAAGCCGGATATTGGTGATTAAAACGCTCTTCGATGAACTTAGCGTGCAGGTGCGAGCGAGCAAAGACAATGGTTTTGGCTAATTTATCGCCACCCTCTACCTTAATGCCGTGTTCCATTAAATAGCCCACTGCTTTATCTACGGTATCGGTATTAAACAACCATTTGTTTAAGGCGGCGGCATCTATCTCTTCGGGAAAAGCGCCCGTAATGGGGTCGGTAAATTGCACTTCGTAGGCTTGTTTTTCGGTGTCGCTTAGTTCTGCGTATTTTATTCCGTCTCGTTGAAACTTAATAGGCACCGAAATAGCTTTGGGTGGCACTAAAAAGCCGCCGTTTACGGCTTGTTCTAGTTCGTAGGCAAAGGTTGGGTTGTTGGGTTCCATACCAAACAAGGCGTAGGTATCCCTATCGGCTTCGGATTTTGGTGTGGCGGTTAAGCCAATTCTAATGCCGTCGAAGTATTTAAAAATATGTTTGTAACGATTGTATACCGAGCGGTGTATTTCGTCAAAAATAATTACATCGAAATGCCCTACGCTGTAAAAACGGTTGTTTTCGTCGGTTTCGCCATCTATCATGTTGATGATGGTTTGGTAGGTAGAAAAAACAATGCGGCTGCTTTCGTTTTCTTTGTCTTTGGTTAAATCTATGGCTGGCAGGTTGGGTAAATAATTGTTTAGGTTTAGTTTTGCCTGATGTATTAAGGCGTTTCTGTCGGCTAAAAACAGTACGCGTTTTGCCCAGTTGGCTTTGCTCAATAAATCTATGATAGCTGCCGAAACCCTTGTTTTGCCTGTGCCTGTTGCCATAACCAATAGGGTTTCGCGGTGTTTTTTATCTAAGGCATCGGTTACACACCTAATAGCCTCGTGTTGGTAAGGGCGGTCGGTGATGTTGTTGTTGATGGTTTGGGTTGACAGTATTTTTTGCGATGTGCGCCTTTGTACCAGCATTTGCAGTTCGTCTTTGCTATAAAAGCCAAACACTTCGCGGGGCGGATAGTTTACATCGTCCCAAAGCCATGTTTTAAAACCATTGGAGTAAAAGATGACGGGGCGTTGCCCAAATTCTTTTTCTAAACAATCGGCATATAATTTTGCCTGATGCTGCCCAACGCGGGGGTCTCTTTGGGTGCGTTTGGCTTCTACTATTGCCAGCGGTTTGCCGTTGTTGTCCCATAGCACATAATCTACAAAGCCATTGCCGTTGTTGCCGTTGGCTTGCGGCATTCCTTTTACCGGATACTCGGGTACATTGGCTCCGTAGGGGTCCCAGCCCGCTTCGCGCAGCAAAATGTCTATGTATATTTTGCGGGTAAGGTCTTCGTTGGGGTCTGTTGGTGGCGGAACAAAAGCAATATTTTGCTCTTTGATAACTTTTATTTGGGCAAGCTCTGCCTCTAATTGTTGTAGTTTGCTTTGTTGCTCATGAAAGTTTATTTCTAATTGTCGAAGTTCGTTTTTGCTTTTATCGTTGCCCTTCGACAAATTAAGGGTGTATCCTTTGGGGCGGGTTACTAATTTTTCGTCGAACTGCGGAATGGTTATTTTTTGGGGATTATACATTTGTACTATCCAAGCAATAAACCCATGTAGCAATTGCAGGGCATATAAAGCCTCTTGCGGTTTTATTTTGGCAGACGTATGCACCGCAGTATTGCCAAGTTTGCGTATAAGGTTTAGTTGGTTAAACTGAATGGGTACAATCATGTTTTTAAACCTTTGTTCGTGTATTAACGAGCAAAGGGTGGTGTTGTGGGGCAATACTAAATCGGCATCGTGCTCGTACATCCAGCGCACCCACTCTTCGAGGTTTTTGCGGCAAAGCATGGCAGTATACATAGGGGCATTGTACACATTTACTTCTGCCTCTTGCGGGGCTTGAGTAAATGATGCCCATTGGCTTGGTATGAAGTTAAAGTTGCTCATTCGGTTACAAGTTCGTTGTTAAAGGCTTTTTGGAGGAGGGTTTGGAAGAGGGAGTCGGATTTTCTTTGCTCTGTTGAAAATAGCAAAATCTGATTTTGCAAACTATGAACTATATTTAAATATTCATTTTGAATATTAATTGGGGGGAATAATAAATTTAAAATTCTTTAATTGCTCATTGGAAAAATTAGGTATTGCAGCACCCCTTTCAGAAGCAAAATAAGTTTTTTTAAAATTTTCTTGTGTGAAAACTTTTACAAAAAATTCGTTTTTATAAATATTTTCATCGAGAGTCAATTTTAACAATGCCTGATTAATTATGCCTGCTTTAACACCTTCAGGAACAATGGCAAGTTTCCCCAAATAAATACCTGAACAACTAATAATTATGTCTTTAGGCTTAACATCAAAGGCAATAAGTTCATTATATGTTTTTTCATCAATATAATATCTACCAAAAGTAAAATCGTTGTTTAAGGCATGAAATTGTTCACGTATTAAATAAAATTCCTAAAATTTTTTAGTGCTGTTTGGTCCTTTTTGTGGACTGTTTTGTTTTTTTACCATTTTTTCAATTTTCTTCACCTCCCACCCCTTTTCATTTTTGACGGGGTCGCCGAACATATCAATAAAGATAGCTTGTGCGAGTTCGTCGTATTTTTTGAGGAGTTGTTGGTCTTTGCGTTTTAAGGCATCAGCGGTGTCGAGTATTTGGGCTATTTTTTTTTGGATGTGGAGGGGGGGTAGGGGGATTTGGATTTCTTTTATGACAGACGCTGTTATTGCTGAAAAAGTCGATCCATTACCCTGTGAAGCTAACTTTGCTTCAATTGTTTTAAAATAAAAATATAGATACTTGTAGTCCAACTTTTCACCTGTTCTAATCGCAGCTAAACCTCGACCAATACATGCTTCAATATCGCAAATATTTGTAGGACCCACAGGAGCCCGAACAGACATTAAAATATCCATAGGTTTTGCAATTTTTGTTGGCTGAGTGCACCAATACCTAACAATTGGATAATCATCTCTAAAATCAGCCTTACCCTGAAAGAAAGGGATACCTTCGCCCTTGTCATTGTAAAATTTTGATTCGGGTGATTGTCCTGCAATTATTTCAGCCACAGTTGAAAGTTGTACCATTTCCCAGCTCATGTTAATTTTTTTTTAATTGTTTTGATAATTTATTTTGGCTAAAGCCCAATTGTTGTTTGTTTTTTTGTAGATGGGTTGAAACCCATCTCTATTGATGAATATTGTTGTTTGTTTTTTTTGTAGATGGGTTGAAACCTATCTCTATTGATAAATATTGTTGTTTGTTTTTTTGTAGATGGGTTGAAACCCATCTCTATTGATGAATATTGTTGTTTGTTTTTTTGTAGATGGGTTGAAACCTATCTCTATTGATGATTATTGTTGTTTGTTTTTTTTGTAGATGGGTTGAAACCCATCTCTATTGATGAATATTGTTGTTTGTTTTTTTGTAGATGGGTTGAAACCCATCTCTATTGATGAATATTGTTGTTTGTTTTTTTGTAGATGGGTTAAAACCCATCTCTATTGATGAATATTGTTGTTTTTTTTTGTAGATGGGTTGAAACCCATCTCATTGATGAATATTGTTGTTTGTTTTTTTGTAGATGGGTTGAACCCATCTCATTGTTGTTTGTTTTTTTGTAGATGGGTTGAAACCCATCTCTATTGATGATTATTGTTGTTTGTTTTTGTAGATGGGTTGAAACCCATCTCTATTGATGAATATTGTTGTTTGTTTTTGTGATGGGTTGAAACCCATCTCTATTGATGAATATTGTTGTGTGTAGATGGTTGAAACCCATCTCATTGATGAATATTGTTGTTGTTTTTTTGTAGATGGGTGAAACCATCTCATTGATAAATATTGTTGTTGTTTTTTTGTAGGGTTGAAACCCATCTCTATTGATGATTATTGTTGTTTGTTTTTTTTGTAGATGGGTTGAAACCCATCTCTATTGATGAATATTGTTTGTTTTTTTATAGATGGGTTGAAACCCATCTCTATTGATAAATATTGTTGTTGTTTTTTTGTGATGGGTTGAAACCCATCTCTATTGATGAATATTGTTGTTGTTTTTTTGTAGAGGTTGAAACCCATCTCTATTGATGAATATTGTTGTTTGTTTTTTTGTAGATGGGTTGAAACCCATCTCTATTGATGAATATTGTTGTTTGTTTTTTTTGTAGATGGGTTGAAACCCATCTCTATTGATGAATATTGTTGTTTGTTTTTTTGTAGATGGGTTGAAACCCATCTCTATTGATGATAATTAATGGTTTGTTTGTTGCCTGAATAGTGATTTGATTATAAATAAATGGTTATAAATGCCCAATTGTTGTTGTTTTTTTTGTAGATGGGTTGAAACCCATCTCTATTGATGATTATATTTAATATTCAATTGCCTCCTGCTTTAGCTGGAGGAAATAGAATCATTGTTGATTATAAATAAAATATAATTTATTTTGGCTAAAGCCCAATTGTTGTTTGTTTTTTTTGTAGATGGGTTAAAACCCATCTATATTGATGATTATATTTAATATTCAATTGCCTCCTGCTTTAGCTGGAGGAAAACAAATGATTGAATTGCCTCCTGCTTTAGCTGGAGGAAAACAAATGATTACAAACATCAATCTTTAAATTTTTCAAAGCCATATTTAGCTATAAATTCATCGTATTCATCTTGAAATGTTTTTTTTGCATGATGTTTTTCTTGGTTTCGGATATAATTCCTGACCCTATCAATCATGGATTCGGAAACAGAGACAGCAAAATATTCATCTTGCCATTCAAATTTCTGTTCTGTTAATTGATTTTTGTTAATCCAAAAAGAGGATTCCCCTTTAATCAGTTGCATTATTTTTTCGATAGTTTGGTCAACTCCTAATGAAACCAAACAATGGCAATGATCGTGGTATCCGTTGATAAAATCGACAAAAATACCTTTTTTTTGGGCATTTTCTCTGATATGTTGCCATACCTGTTGCCTTACTTCCTTTGATGCAAGAAAGGGTTCTCTGTTTTTGGTACTCCAAACAAAGTGTATGTATATTTTTACGAATGGCATTAGCTCAACATTTCTTTTAATTGTTTTAATAAGTCAGCTCGTTCTTTATCTAAGTTTTCAATTTGTGCGATAATTACGGCTGGGTTTTCGTAGGCTTTTTCTTCATATACCACTTCTTTGTAGCGGTTTATGCTCAGGTCGTATTTGTTGTCCTGTATTTCTTTTACAGGCACCATAAAGCTTTTGTGGGTTCGGCTGCGTTGGGTTTCGGCTTGTAGGTTGTGGTAGCGGTTTACAATATCGGGTATGTCGTTAGCTTCAATGGGTTGGCGTTTATCGTCTAAGCTCAAACCGTCGGCTTGCATATCATAAAACCAAACATTGTCTGTTCCTCCGCTATTGGTTTTGGTAAATAGCAATACGGCAGTGCTTACTCCAGCATAGGGTTTAAATACACCACTTGGCATAGAGACAACGGCTTGCAATTTTTGGCGGTCAATCAGTTCTTTGCGTATTTGTTGGTGAGCCTTGCTGCTACCAAACAACACGCCATCGGGTACAATCACGGCGGCTCTTCCGCCCAGTTTTAATCCTTTTAATATCAAAGCCAAAAACAGCAATTCTGTTTTTTTGCTATCCACCACGCTTAATATTTTGCCATCAACGGCTTCTCTGTCCAAACTACCTTTAAAAGGTGGGTTTGCCAGTACCAAAGTTGCCTTTTCGGTAAAGTTGCTGTTGGCTTCACTTAGGGCATCTACATCTAGCAATTGTGGGTTTTCTATGCCGTGCAACATCAGGTTCATGCCACCAATGCGTATCATGGTAGGGTCAAACTCCATGCCCATAAACATTTTTTCCTGAAAATGTTTTTTTACTGTATCGGTGTACAGTGCTGTTTCGAAATGCTCACGAATATATTCGCCCGAACCAGTTAAGAAACCAGCCGTTCCGCAACTTGGGTCGCAAATTACATCTTCCAAGGTAGGTTCAACCATATCCACCATCATACGGATAATATGTCGAGGCGTGCGAAACTGTCCGTTTTGTCCTGCGCTAGCAATTTTGCTCAACAGATATTCATATACATCACCTTTGGTATCGCGGTCGCTCATGTCTATGTTCGAAATCATTTCTACTACCTGTGCCAAAAGCCTTGGAGTAGGTATCATAAAGGTTGCCCCTTTCATAAATTTGCTAAAAGCGGCACTGCGGTTGCCTACATTGCGCAAAAAATCGAATACACCCTTGTCCTTGGTAAACATGCGGTGCATTACTTCGGGATCCATATTTTTAAAATGGTTCCAGCGCAATTCATTTTCTTCTGTGGTGTATAGTGGGTCTTCAATTGGCTTTTTTAGCAAATTGGCTTTTGATTCTTTTTGAGTTTGCAATTCGTCTAATCTGCGTATAAAAAGCAAATAAGTCATTTGTTCAATGACGGTAATTGGATTTGATAAGCCGCCTGTCCAAAAGGCTTCCCATACTCTATCTATCTGTGATTTTAAATCCCCTGTTATCATGTTTTGGTTGTTTTTTTGATTTTAATTTATGCAAAACAGCATTTTTTTGTTAGTGTATTTACCCCAAGGTGACTCTTGTGCCTTTGCCAAAGATTTAGCTTGTACATTGGGCAAAACCGATTATGCCATTTGTGCAGTTGCAAGTTTTATGCTTGATTTTTGTTTTGGTTACTTAACAGTCTAATAATGAGTTGTTTATAAAGGCGAATAAAATCACTTTGTTGTAAAAAACAATCAAACACACCTTTTTTTTAGTTCTTCATTTCACCAACAAATTTTGTTGTATTTTATCGCCACAAAGATACAAAAAAACAAACAACAACACTTTTTTATCGGCGTGTTTGTAAAATAGTTAGCCGATATTAGGAAAAAAGAAGGAAAATACGGTATTTGAATTTTTAAAACATAATCACAGATATTGGCACTAACATAAACAACCAATAAATACCTGTTTTATATTAAATATTTAAATAACATGTGTATATGCCGCTTTACGCGGAATCGGTCTTTTTTGGGGGTGATTATTGGTTTACCCTACTTGCACAGCATCTGGCACCCCCAAAGCAAAGCAAGCGCAACCGCCCAATCAAAACTTATCAGGGTCTGTATCAAAGTGTTAAACAAACCTCCGCCGCAACCACTTATACAAGCAGTTGCGGCGGAGGTTTGTTATCTATCTACCCAAAAAATAATTTTATTGTTTTACAAACTTAACCGATTGTGTAACAATGCCATTGTTGTAGCTTATCATATAAGTACCAGCACTTAGCTGTTGTAGGCTAAACAAACTTTGGTTACTACCTAGGGGCAAGCGCTGTTGTTCCAGTACTTTACCCGTTACATCGTACAAAGTAAGGGTTGTGGGTGTGGTGGTGGCGGCAAATTGCACATTTATTACATCGTGGGCAGGTACCGGCGACAACTGTAATTGTAGCGCTTGCGCAGCGGCATCAATACCTACGGCAGCAGCTATATTTAAAGGTGCGGCAGGACTAATTGCCAAACAAACTCCATTATTTTGTAATGCCTCGATGGTAGTGCCTGTACTGCCCACAAAAGTAGGTTCGGCATTTATGGCGTAAATAGCATAATCGCCCATTAACAAACTAAAAGTACCAGTGGTGTTTATTTGCAAGATGCTGTACGGGGCTGTGTTGGTAGTAATGGCGTACCATTGCGTAAAATCGGTGTTGTAAGCCGTTGATGTTACAGTAAAAGTTTCGTTTTGGTGGATGATGGTGTTAGGCACCGATATGGTACCCGACAAAGCAGCACATTGTGGGGCAGCAGAGTCGGCAGGAAGGCTAATAAAATCAACCCAAGCTGCATCGTCGTTGTCAATGTAATAATCGTCTTTGGCATAGGTCCAAGTAAAAGTATGTTCGCCGGGCGATACCAAGTAAGCCTCGCGCGACCAATCTACTACGCCCGACCATGCGTCCATTTCTACGCCATCTATATAAAAAATAAGGTAATCCCAATCTTGCTCGGACGATACACGTTTGAAAAACGAAACCGAATCGGCGGCGGCTACTGTACGGCTAATTTGCAAAACCGATGTTTGGCTGTTGCCTATATTACCCGATTTGGCACTTTCGTTGCCTTCGTATTTAATGTTGGTATCAATACCCCAAGGTTGGTTGCCGCCATTGCTCCAGTCAAATTGTGCAAAACCGCCCGACTCAAAATCCTCTACAATTAAACCTATTGGCAATGCAAAGTTGTAGGTCGTGTTGTATCCGCCAGCATCGGCAGTAAAAGTAAAGTTGGCTTGGCTACCTATAGGTAGTGTTGGCGATGCGGTGATACCAAACACCGTTTGTACTTGGGCATTAGGTGCAAGGGCAGTAAAAGGCGTGTTGTTGTTGGCAAAGCTAACGCCTAATGTGGCAGTAGCAATGCTGGCTACGCCGTCGGCACTTGTTGCATGACCATTGTTTAGTGTTGGGATAGTTACGGCTACGGTTTCGCCTGGGTCTAAACGCCCGTTGTTGTTGCCGCCAAACGAGTCATCTACTATCACGCTGTTTGCTTGCAACGCTGGTGCCGAAACGACATAGTTTACGTAAGATGTCCAGCTATTACCCAAATCATCGGTTATGGTTACGATAAAATGTATTACGTGTTGGTCGGGTACGGTGGCGCTTATGGCAAAGGCAAAGGCGTTATCAATGCTTATTTCTTGGCTACCCGATACGTTGCCTAAGTTTTCGGTGTTGTCGCTAATGGTTACATTAATATCGGAAGTGCTAAGGGTAGCAACTGCGTTGTTGGCTACAATAGGACCTAAGTTTTTGAACACTACATTTAGTTGGGCTGTTTCGCCATTTTCGGCAATGTTGTTTCCGTTGGCATCTATCAAAGTGGTATTGTTAGCTACCACAAATGGCTCGGTGCCTGGCACAATACTTGCCTGCCCCAAATAAGGCGTGTGGTTAAATGCTGTTAGTGTAACATACATAGTACCTACGTTAGTTAGGGGTACAAAATTTAGGGTTGCCATACCACCGCTGATGGTTCCGGTGGCAACAATTTGTCCATCTATCACCAACGACACAAAAGCTCCTTCTACATCCGACGATACGGTGTAGGTGTTGTTGCCCAAAATAATAGCGGGCTCGTGTTGGGCAGTAAGGTCGGCAGGTACATCGGTACGCACCATTAGTGTGGGGTCGCCAAAGCACGTCCAGGAGTCGGTCATGGCTTCACCATCTGTGCCATAATCATCGTTCATTTGCATACAGCCGTTGTACGATATACCACCAAACGAGCGCATCGGTTTATCGTCGTATTGTTCGGTGAGGATATCCACCATTTCGTCTTGTCCCGACATAGGTGGGTTCCACGATTGGTTAATGGTTGACATAAGTGTGGCTACACAGCCAATGGGTTGTCCGTTGTTTTCGGAGCGCAACAAGGCTTCGGCGAAGCAAGTACCATCAACAAATGCTCCATTTACGCAAGCCACCGACCAAAAGAAAGGCAGTTTGCCCATATTTTGGAGGGTATATACATCGCTCATATCTAAACCTGTTGTTGCGCAACCACCTTCGTAGCCGTGCCCTGTATAAGACATAACACCTACACCACCATTGATAATATTAACCAACTGTGCTGCCGATGGATTACCTGCTGCATCTTCGCCCCCTTGCGAGCCGTCGTATAGCTCGTAGCCGGTGTTGTAGGTATAATTTAGTAGGTCGGTGCGTATGTTACGTTGGTGTTCCCAGTCCATTTCGTTATCGTCGCCAGGTCCTTCGTTAGATGCTATGCAAACGGCTCGTTTTAGCCAATCGGTGCTAGCAGTTGGGTTTATTTCGTAATCCATGGTACGTTGCACCTGGGTGCGTATATGGGTGGTTGTTTCGCCCGAGAAGCGCCCGATAAACACCTCGGGGTACGAGTCGATGCCTTCGATGCAACCATATAATACATCGGAGTAGCCATCGGCTGCGTTAGAGTAAAGAGAGGGTACTTGGGCTGCATCGCCCACTAGTAAAACGTGTGTTATTTGGTTGTTGTGGTATTGGTCGGCAATATAGGTACGTATAGCTTGTTCGTCGCCAATAGTTGCCACATCTACTACTTGTGTAGGTATGCCGCGGCGTATTTTCCAGTCTACAAGGGGTTGTATAATGTCGCTAAACGAGTTGTGGGTAATCACCAACAATTTGGCGTTTAGGTCGCTTAGTTCGTTGTAGCGGTTGCTGTTTTGTGTTTGGTAGTTTAAAAATTGGTTTTGGTAGATACTGGCAAACTCGGGGTTTATGCTTTTGGTGTTTGCGGTTTGTGTTAGTTCGTTGATGCCTTTTTGGTGGTTAGTTTTTAGGCTTACGGTTATATTATGGTATACCCGCAACACTTTGGTAACGGGGTTGTACTGAAACGGATACAACACAATGGTTTGGGCTCGATAATCGCGCAAGATGTAGGGTTGGCGGGTATCGGCTAATTTGCTTGGAAAAAATTCGTTTTTTTGGTAGCTGCTGCTATACGTAAACGGCACATTGGCGGGGTTTATGTTGCGGCTTAGGTTGCCCTTAGAGGGAGCAATGTTGATGTTGGCAAAGTCGGTATAGTCCGAGTTTATTACCTCCAAGTTAGTTCCGTATTGGTTGGGTATTATCACCGATGTGGTAATTTTAGCCAAGTCGGGGGCTCCTGCTTTAAGTATGGGCGTGGCATTAGGTACACTTAGTGTATAGGCTGTGCCTTTGGAGGTTTCTACGGGGTGTAGTGTGTAGTTGTCGGTTAGTTGTAGTTGTACTACAGTGCTTTTTTCGTCGGATGATATTAGCTTGATGCTTGTTGGGTTGGTAGCAAAGCCACTTAATTGGGCAAGCATTAGCAATAACAAAAAAGATAATGTTCGTAGCATGATATAATTGATAATGTGTGAAAATTCTAAAAAGATTATTGAGTTTAGCTATTCTTCAACTAAACAAACAAAGTACCATTAAGTTTTATTTTGGGGTAGATGGGGTGTTGAATACAAAAAAGCGGCAAAATTATTGGCAAAGGTATGCAATAATTTGCCGAAAGATAGGCTTATCGAGACAATAATTTTGTAATAATACAAAAAAGAAGTGTAGCTTAGTTGCTGTGCAACAGCATTGGCTTTAAGGTAAGGAAGGTGGTTTTACGGTTTAGGTTTTTAGGGCTTTGCATTGGGTTATACAAAGTGCTAATTAAACAACTGCTAACACAGCAACCTGAGCTACTTTTTAGGGCTTTATCGTCTCAAATAAAAACATTTACTATTTGCAATTATACGTTTATTTTTAACGTTAATCATAAAAGCAAACTTCTTTCTCTAAGACATGGCAAAAATCGTTTGTTTTACAGTACCGTCAAAAAACATTTTATCCGTTTTTCCAAACACCTAATATAGTAAAATAAAAATCATTTTTGCAGTACCCATATCTATAAGTCACTGTTTATCAGTAGATTATGATTAATTTAGAGCCTGTTATTAAAAAAACTAAAGTTGATTTTTTCATTTTTTCCGATTTTTAGCCGCCTATTTTTCTTTTTTTTTGTCCAAAAAAATCTTTTTTAAACTAGCCATGCAACCTTTTGGCTATTTACCCTATCTTTACACCGTTATATAGTCCTATCTATTTAGCTATCAGAATAGTTATATGTATTTTTCGTAAAACAAAACCATTGTTATTATGATGCGATTTATTTTGCATTTTGGATTATTTCTTTTACTTTGCAGCAGTTGCAACAAAGACAATTTAATTATTATCGAAGGCTTATCAACTATTAATATAGCCGATTGTATGCTGTTACCACAGCAAGAGTATGTACTAAGCGATACCGCATCGTACAACGCTTTGTTGTTGCACCGCGACAGCACCGACGAGTGTAGCAGTTATGTGTTACCCCCCATCGATTTTTCTCAAAAAACACTATTGGGCAAACAAACAATTGTAGATGGCTGCACAGCTAGTTACACCTACACCATTCTTGCCGACCCCGAAAAGCGGGTATATCATTATCAGGTAAAAGCGGTTCCGGGAGGCAATTGCCACAATGAAATCAGAAATATGAACTGGATAACTATTCCGCGTCTACCCGATAATTATACGGTTCAGTTTGAAGTTACGGACTAGCTTGATGCCGACTTAAGTAAGTAGCATTCGCCTACTTCATATCTGTTATTTAAATAAACACACTTGCCCCGCTTGACGCGGAATCGGTCTTTTTTGGGGGTGATGCTTGGTTTGCCCTATTTGCACAGCCTATGGCACCCCCAAAGCAAAGCAAGCGCAACCGCCCAATCAGCACTTTTCAAGGTCTGTATCAAAGTGTTGCATTTTGGTTTCTATCATTTTAAAATAAATAGCCACACCTAGTGCCGCTACTCCGCTAACAACAAAGGTGTAGTTGGCTCCCCAATATTGCCACACAATACCTGCCCATGTACTTGCCAACAAGCCGCAAATACTACTAAAGGCGGTATAGGTGCCTATGGCAGTGGCAGTTTGTTGTGGGGCAGCTAAGTTGCTTATCCAGGCTTTGGCAATACTTTCGGTAGATGCGGCATAAAAACCATACAGCACAAACAAACCTAGTATAATTGGGGTATTGTTTACAAAAGCAAGGCTACCATATACCGTAGCAAAAAGCACTAACCCAATAGTAAAGGTTTTGCCAAAGCCCCAGCGGTCGCCCAAAGCCCCTGCCGGATACGACAAAATGGCATACACCACATTGTAAAACAAATAAACGCCCACCACGCCTTGCTCGCTAAAACCTATTTGTTTTAGGCGCAACAACAAAAACATGTCGGAGCTGTTGATTAGTGCAAATGCCAAAAAGCCTAATACTATACGCCTATATTGAGGTGTTGCTTGCTGCCAATAGGTTACAAACGAAAAAAAAGTTACTTTTACCTTGCTGCCTGTGGGTTGTGGCGCGTTTTTAGGTTTAATGGCAAAAGTGCATAATACCGATAGTATGCCAGGTATAAATGCCAATAAAATAATTAATCGGTATTGGTTAGGATATATTTGTAGCAAAGCTAAGGCTATCAATGGACCAATAGCTGCACCAATGGTGTCAAAGGTTCGGTGAAAACCAAATACCCTGCCTTTGTATTCAGGGGTAGTTTCGTCCGACAGAACAGCGTCGCGTGCGCCTGTGCGTATACCTTTGCCTAGGCGGTCGGCGGTGCGGGCGGTAAATATCCACCAAGTATTGGTAAAAAGAGCTAACATAGGTTTTGATATGGCACTTAACAAATAACCTACCCTAATAAAAGGCATTCGTATGCCGCGAATGTCCGACAATTGCCCAAAATAACCCTTGCTTAAACCCGACATTGCCGTTGCCAAACCTTCGAGCAAACCTAATGATGCCGCCGAAAAGCCTATGCTTTGCAAATAAATAGGTATGATAGGATAAAGCATTTCGCTGGCTATGTCGCCAAGCAAACTAACAATGGCTAGTACCACTACAGTACGGCTTATTATTTTAGACATTTTTTATTATATTTATAAAATTACAAAAAAACGGTAACAAACCTATATGGGGCGTGTTACCGTTTTTTCTTTTGAAGTAAGCGTATTTTATTTGTTTTTGCGTTTGGCTTTTCTGTTTTTACGCTCTTCTAAATGCTGTTTTACAAAATCTACCAAATCATCATCGCTCATGTTGTTAAAGTCGGGCGATTCTTTGTCGGGGTGTTTAGCTGCTCGAGTAGTTAGTTTTTTGCGCAAAAAGTCTAAAAATTCGTCGTTACTCATCGAGGCTATATCGGCTTTGATAGGTTTTTTGCCTTTTTTAGCTCTGCGTTTGTTAATTTGTATGGGCAAGCGTTCTTTTAGCTTCGATACAAATTCGTCGTCGTTGTCATCATCTTCGTCATCGTCATCGTCGTCGTCGCCAAATAAATCATCGTCGTCGTCGTGCGTTTCTTCCTCTTCCCATTCATCGTCTTGGTCGTCGTCGTCGTTATCGTCGTCGTCGTATTCGTTAATCCACTGTCGGCGCATCGAAGGGTCTAAACTGCTTACACTATCAAAGGTTGTATGTTTTCGAAACTGCCCAATGCTATTGAGTTTCATAAGGGTAATTGTTTTTTTTGTTAAAAAGATGAAAAGACACTAAATGAAGGCACAAAGGTACGGCTTTTATTAACGCTGTATTGCCTATTTGTTAAATAAAATATCAACAAATGGCAAAAAAAATAAGCTCGCCGAGCATTAAATTGCCCTGCGAGCCTATTTTATGTGTTTGGGTGCTGTTTAGTCGTTGTTATCGAGCATAGCAGTACCGTTGGTAATAAACACTTTGCCATTAAATGTTTGGCGGCAACCTGTGGTGGTGTTGCTAAGTGTTAGTGATATGTCGTAATCGCCTATTTTTTGGTAGGTATGTTCGGGGTTAGGGTCGGTGTTGGTGCTACCGTCGCCAAACTGCCACCAAATATCGTTGTATTTACCCATCGAGGTGTTTTCAAATACCACTTTGTTATCCTCTACGCTGTAGTTAAACGATACGGCTATATCATCGCACGTTTTATTGTTTAAAGCTATGTTTTGGGTAGCTTCCAGAATAGTTAGTGCATATTCTTCGGTTTCGTCGGTAACAAATGCTTGGCTGCTACCTGCGTGTTGCAAACTTACCTTTATGTTAGCATTGGTAAGATTAGCATTGCTTGGCACCGTTAATTGAGTGATAATGGTTTTATTACCGTTTGCTGCTACCGTTAGGGTTTCGTCTTGGTCGGTGTAGATACCGTTATTGTTGTAGTCAATTTGTATTAACCAAAATGCGGATGTATTTTGTACGTAGGCGGCAGTTAAGGTTAGCGGATAGATTTCGCCTTGTTGCACACTAAACGTTGCCTTGCTAAATTTGCCTTGGTTGGCACTTGTATAGCTTTGGTTGTTAAAGCTAACACTTTCGATAAAGTTGTTAGGCACATCGGCAATGGCATTTTGTGGTTTAATGTATAGCGTATAATCTTCTGTTTCGCCATTGGCATTTTCGCAGGCATTGGTGTTGTTGCCCAAGGCAATCCGCATACGAGCCTCGCCCACATATACCGTTGTTGGTATAGTAATTTGGGCAGATGTGTTTGCTCCTTCTTGGCTGGCTACTAACTCAGTGCTGTTATCAAACGCCCCATCTTGGTCGTAATCTATCCATATTTGCCATTGTGCATTGTTGCCATTGTTGGCTTGCAAGTCAAGGGTATAGGTGTTTCCACGAACAACTTCGGTGCTTAAAATCGAAAAATCGCCATAGCCGTTGTTATTAGCCGAGTAGTTTTGAAGGTCGGCAAAATTTACTTCGTTAATCCATTGTGCGTTTTCGGTGTTGCTGCTTGGTTCGCAATACATCAAACCATTAAACGATAAAGTACCGGGCGATGTGCTAAAATTAACTATGCTTGAATAAGCACTTGTACCAACACTACAGGTTGACATTACCTTTACATTGTAGGCAGTACCAGCAACCAAACCCATTAACAATTTAGTGTTAGAGGTGGTAGTAGTACTTGACCAAATAGTGCTGCTTGCTAATTTGTATTGAATAGTGTATTGGGTAGCTCCGCTTACGGCTGTCCAGTTTACAACGGCTGTGGTAGTAGCTATAGTACCCATTGCCACCCCTGTTGGTATACCGCAGGTTGCTGGTGCTACCGATGTGGTAAAGTTGGCAACAGCGGTGTAGGCACTTGAACCACTACTACAGGTCGACATTACTTTTACATCGTAGGCGGTTGAGGCTGCCAAGCCAGTTAAGGCTTTTGAAGCCGTAGTAGCCGTAGTAGTTATCCAAGTGGTGGCACTACTTGTTTTGTACTGAATGGTGTAACTGGTGGCACTACTTACGGCTGTCCAGCTAACGGTAGCACCTGTGCTGCTAATACCACTAGTTGTTACCCCCGATGGCACACCACATGTAGTTGTTGCCGATGTAGTAAAATTGGTGATAGCTGTGTAGGCACTATTGCCACTGCTACAAGTCGACATTACTTTTACGTTATACGCTGTTGAGGCAGTTAAACCTACTAGCAATTTTTGTGTTAGTGGTGGCGGTAGTACTTGACCAAATAGTGCCCTTGCTAATTTGTATTGAATGGTATAGCTGGTTGAGCCGCTTACGGCTGTCCAGGTAGCTGGCTGCACTTGATGGCAGTAATAGAGCCCAGGTTAAAGACGGATGGTACGCCACAAGTTACTGCCGCTGCCGATGTGGTAAAGGTAGCAACAGATGAGTAGGCACTAGAACCACCACTGCAAGTCGACATTACTTTTACATCGTAGGCGGTTGAGGCTGCCAAGCCAGTTAAGGCTTTTGAAGCCGTAGTAGCCGTAGTAGTTATCCAAGTGGTGGCACTACTTGTTTTGTACTGAATGGTGTAACTGGTGGCACTACTTACGGCTGTCCAGCTAACGGTAGCACCTGTGCTGCTAATACCACTAGTTGTTACCCCCGATGGCACACCACATGTAGTTGTTGCCAATGTGGTAAAGTTGGCAGTAGATGAGTAAGCACTACTACCACTGCTACAAGTCGACATTACTTTTACGTTATACGCTGTTGATGCTACCAAACCTACCAACAATTTAGTGTTAGTAGTGGCGGTAGTACTTGACCAAATAGTACCACTTGCCAATTTGTATTGAATGGTATAGCTGGTGGCTCCGCTAACGGCTGTCCAGCTAATGGCTGCGTTTGATGCAGTAATAGAACCCGCTACAACACCCGAAGGTATGCCACAAGAGCTGGTTGCTGCTGTTGTAAAAGTACTTACTGCCGAGTAAGCACTTGAACCGCTGCTACAGGTCGACATTACTTTAAAATCGTAGGCAGTAGAGGCAGTTAAACCCGTTAGCGCCTTAGAAGCAGTGGTAGATGTAGTGCTTAACCAAGTTGTGCTGCTACTTGTTTTGTACTGAATGGTGTAAGTAGTAGCCCCAGTTACAGCTGCCCAAGTAAGTGTAGCGCCCGAGCTAGTAATGCTACTAGCAGCTAATGTGCTGGGTGTTCCGCAAGGTGTGGCAGTAGTGGCGGTAATAGAAGTGGAGTAATTTACCGTAGCTCCGCTGCAAGTAGAGCCTGCTTGTAGTTCGTAGGTAGTAGTGGCAGCTAAACCGCTAATAGCTTGTGTGGTTGATGTGGTAGTAGGCATTGTTGTCCAGGTAGTACTTCCATTTACACGGTATCTAACTGTATAAGTTAAGCCACCTGTAACAGCGCCCCAATTAAGTGTTAAACCGCTAGTAGATATACCCGAAGTAGATAGTGCTGATGGAGCACTACAAGAAGGTGTAGCTGTAATAAAGTTTACACTTGACGAGTAAGCACTAACACCACTTGCACAATTTGTTTTTACTTGATACTCGTAGGTGGTAGCGGGCGATAATTGGCTAAGTGTGGCTGTATTAGAGGTAGCTGTTAAATCGGCGCTCCATGTGCTATTTAACACACGACAACGAACTGCGTAGTTGCTTGCTCCGCTTACACTACTCCATGATAAACCTGCTGTGGTAGCTGTAAGCGATGTTACCGTTGCACTACTTGGCGTGCTACAAGCAACAGCAACTGCACTTGTGGTAAAAGTAAGCGGTGTGCTGTATGTTCCGCAACTGGCAGCTACTTTCCACTCGTAGGTGGTGCTTGCTGCTAATCCGCTTAAAGTAGTTGAGGTGGCGGCAGCATTAACGGTTATCCAGGTGCTGCTGCTTGTTGCTTTGTATTGTACAGGGTAAGTTGTTGTACCGCTTACTGCTGCCCACGATAAGGTAGCTCCGCTTGCTGTAATACTACTAGTTGCCGTGCTGCTTGGTGCCAAACACGATTGTACTGCCGAGCCAACATTGATGGTATATTCTTCTACCTCGCCATAGTTATAAGCTGTGCAAGGTACGGGTAAAGTCATATCGCCAGTGCCAAACCATTTCATCATTACACGCATACGGGTGTTGCCCGATAAAGCAGTACTTGGAATGGTAATGTTGCCGCTTACGGTTGTTGTTGATGAAGTACCCGACTCGTAAGCCAATTCATTAGAATCTGTAAAATCGCCATCTTGATTATAATCAATATATACTCGCCAGTATTCGTTGTAAGCATACGAGTTAAAGCCGGGCGATAAGGTAATAGGATAACTTGTGCCGCCCGTTACCGAACCCACAGAGCAAGTAGCATTGTTGTAACCACTATTGTTACCCGAGTTATTGCTAATACCTGCAAATTGCACGTTTTGTATCCAACCAAAAGATGCCGAAGGCGTAGGTTGTGTGCAATAATTTTGCGGACCACCAACTGTTGTAGAAAAAGTAGCTATTGCCGAGTAGCTGCTACTGCCACTACCCCCACAATTTGCCATTACTTTAAATTCGTAATTTTTACACGCTGATATAGGTAGCGTATAAGAAGTACCACTAGCCGAATAGGTTCCCCACGATGCCGTACCAACTTCGCGGGCTTGTACGGTATAGGTACTGCCAGCCGTTCCTGACCAGTTTAACTGTGCCGATGTTCCTACAATATTAGAGGTTGTAAGGTTATAAGGCGTGATACAAGCACTTGGCAAGGCGCAAACTACTGCCCCTTGTGCATTGATACGCCCTGCTCCCATTTTACCAACATAAGTAGGGTTAAGTGCATCGAGGTTATCGGCAGAGTTGTACATGCAAGTACGCAACTCGGCGGGGGTTATAGCGGGGTTATACGATTTCATTAAACCTGCTAAACTGGCAGCCATTGGCGTAGCCATAGAAGTTCCGCTTTTAATACCATAGTTTGACGGACCCGTACATAGTATACCATGTATATAGCTACCAGGTGCCGTAATATCTACCCAAGAGCCATAGTTAGAGTAACTTGCTTTGTAATCTGATTGGTCGGTGGCACCTACCGCAACTACATAATTATATGCTGCTGGATAAAAGGGTGTTTCGATACCAGAGTTACCTGCTGCGGCAAAAATCAATACGCCTTGTGCCTCGATACTATTAATGAGGTTTTGGTAGGTTTGCGAGTTTGAGGTACCGCCCCACGAAAGGCTAATAATAGTGGCTCCTTCGGCTACGGCATACTGTATGCCCTCCCAACCTGCTTCAATCATACCTGGGCTTGATGTAGCATCGCGGGTGGCTTTTACACCCATTACTTTAATGTGGCTGCCTATCGAGGCTACCCCTACACCATTATTAGTAACACTTGCCACAATACCTGCACAATGCGAGCCATGCGAAAACACCGAGGGCGATACCAAAGCTGCTGGTGGATTAGGGTTGCCATCATCGTCGGCTACATCAACGCCATTTATGTCGTCTATATAGCCATTTTCATCATCGTCAATACCATTGCCAGCTATTTCGTCGGGGTTAACCCACATATTAGCCATTAGGTCTTCGTGTGTGGTATACATAGCATCGTCAACAACGGCTACTACCACATTGCCCGAGCCTTGTGTAACATCCCATGCTTGATAGGCTTTTACCTTATCTAAAAACCACAACGAGCCATCGTTTTCTTTAGGGTCATTGGGGTCAAAACAAGTATATTCGGCAGGTATTTTTTCGGCATACTCTACCATACCCAATGTAGTTAATTCTCTAATAAGTTTTTCTACATCGGCTGTTGGATTAAACTCAACGCGGTAAGTGTGCTGAAAAGCAATGCCTTTGGTTTTTTCAAATGGTCGGTAAACTTTGCTAATACCATAATTGTTCATAAATGGTTTTAGTACTGGATAATTATCAAACTTATCGCCACGTTTAAATTTAGGCAAATAAATTTGGGCATTGTCTTTTAATTTCAGGTATATCATACCCGAACGATAGGCTGGTTGCGAGCTATAGTCGGTAACTGCAACCGAGGTGCTTTGTGCAACTACTATTTGTATAGTAGCCATACAGAGCAACAAAGTGATTGTTTTTAGTGTGTTCATAGAAAATATTTATTGTTGAGCGTTCATAAATAATACCAAAGCGTATGCCATACTTCTTTTTAAAATAAAGCTTGAACACCAACAGAATAAATGCAACTATACAAAGGCATAAACGGTGTTCATTGTCATATCGCAGTCATTTTTACGGACAGGCTCCAAAAAAGTTGTTTATTATGCCATTGATTTGTAAAAGACAAAAAAAAACAAGTACTTAATGTATTTTAAAGTGCCGAAAAGTAAAAAAATGCCCTACTTATAGGTAAATAATTAACAAATACTACTTTTATAACCTCATAAATCATTGATTTTCAGCCTTAAAAACAAACAAAAAAATACCAATTCGTTTTGTATAAACAAATTGGCATTTTTTATCAGCAAAATATAGTTTCAGAAAATAATTAGGCTTGATTATCATTTAGTTTTAAAATAGGCTAGTTTCATTGAGCTAACATAGCATTGCTTTGGTTAAATTGGCTTAAAATCTCCCAAAAACAAGTTTATTGTTGAATTTGGCTCTACTAATAACAAAATAACACAATGTGTAGCATGAACAAAAATAAGCCTACTTGCCTATTTAAACTTAAAATCAAGAGCCCATAACGATGTTTTTTTTGAGGTGATATTAAAAACCGAAAGCAGACCAACTTAAATAAATAGGTCTGCTTTTGAGCGGTTATTGTTTGCTTGTTTTTTCTTTGGGCAACACATAAGTTGCAATTTCGTTGAGTAGGGTACGGGCTTGTTGTATGCTATGTATGTCTTCGAAAATAGCTAAGAGTTTAGCTTTTACTTCTTTTAGGTGCGATTTTTTGGCGTGATGTTGTATGTATTGCATCATCAAACCAAAAATATCGGAGTTATAATACGACGACTCTTGGTTATCTACAAAATAACACCGCATTTTACGTCCTTTTAAACTAACGCGTTCAAAGCCCAAACGTTTAGCAACCCATCGTAGTCGCACGGCATTAAATAGTTCGCGCACTTGTTGTGGTGGTTTGCCAAATCGGTCGGTTAATTCTTTTTCAAAAAGCACCAATTTTTCTTCGGTGGCAATATTGTCGAGTTGAGTATATAGACTTAGGCGCTCGGCGGTGTTGGCTACATAATGTGGTGGTATTAGCATTTCCATGTCGGTATCTATCTGCACATCGCCCACAAATTGTTGTTCGCGGTTCATTTGTTCGGCAAACACGTCTTTAAAATCGCTTTCTTTTAGTTCGCGTATAGCTTCGCTTAATATTTTTTGGTACATATCAAAACCAATATCGGCAATAAAGCCGCTTTGTTCGCCGCCTAAAATGTTGCCTGCTCCTCTTATGTCTAGGTCGCGCATGGCTATTTGAAAACCGCTGCCCAACTCGGATAGTTGTTCGATAGAGCGCAAGCGTTTTCGCGAGTCGTCGGGTAGGGTATGTATGGCGGGGCTAACTAAGTAGCAAAATGCTTTTCGGTTCGAGCGTCCTACACGCCCGCGCAATTGGTGCAAATCGCTTAAGCCAAACCAATGTGCATTGTTGATAATGATGGTATTGGCATTTGGTACATCTAATCCCGATTCGATGATATTGGTGCTAACTAAAATATCGTATCTGCCACTAATAAATTTAAGCATGTGGTCTTCTAGTTCTTCGTTACTAATCTGCCCGTGGGCAATACCTACTGTTACATCGGGGCAAAGGCGTTGTAGCATAGCGGCAATACTTACTAAATCTTTTACACGGTTGTGTACAAAAAACACTTGTCCGCCTCGGTAAATTTCGTAGTTTACAATGTCGCGTATTCGTTCGTCGTCTAGTACAACTAATTCGGTATGAACAGGTTGGCGGTTGGCGGGTGGTGTTGCCATAATGGATAAGTCGCGGGCGCTCATCAACGAAAACTGTAATGTTCGAGGAATAGGTGTGGCGGTAAGTGTTAGTGTATCAATATTGGTTTTTAGGTTTCGCAGGGTTTCTTTGGCTCCTACGCCAAATTTTTGTTCTTCGTCTATAATCAACAAGCCCAAATCTTTGAATTGCACTGTTTTGCCCAAAACGGCGTGTGTACCTATTATAATGTCTACTTCGCCTTTGGCTAATTTATCAAGGGTTTGGCGTTTTTCTTTTGCCGATTTAAAGCGGTTTAGGTAATCAATGTTGCACGGAAAATCTTTTAATCTATCTTTAAACGTTTGAAAATGTTGCATAGCCAATATGGTAGTAGGCACTAAAATGGCAACTTGTTTGCTGTCGGCAACGGCTTTGGCTGCAGCGCGCACGGCAATTTCGGTTTTACCAAATCCCACATCGCCACAAACTAATCTGTCCATGGGTATGTGTGCTTCCATGTCGGCTTTTACGTCTTGGGTGGCTTTTAGTTGGTCGGGGGTGTCTTCGTAAATAAACGATGCTTCGAGTTCGGTTTGTAGATAAGTGTCGGGGGCATAGGCAAAGCCTTTGGAGGCTTTACGTTTGGCATATAATTTTATCAAATCGAAGGCAATAACTTTTATGCGGAGTTTAACTTTTTGTTTAGTTTTTTCCCATACATCGCTACCTAATTTATGTATTTTGGGTGGTTTACCATCAGCTCCGCTATATTTCGATATTTTGTGCAGCGAGTTGATGCTTACATACAAAACGTCATTATCTTTATAGGTTACCCGTACTACTTCTTGGGGTTTGCCCATTACTTCTATTTGCTCTAAACCCGAAAAAACACCAATTCCGTGGTCAATATGGGTTACATAATCGCCGGGTTGCAGGTCGCGGAGCATTTTTATGGTCAGGGCTTTGTCTTTCGAGTAGCCCTGCTTCATTTGGTACTTATAAAAGCGGTCGAAAATTTGGTGGTCGGTGTAGCACACCAATTTTAGGTCGTAATCAATAAAACCACTATATATAGCTATAACCGTTGGGGTGTATTGAAAATCGGCTTTTAGGTCGTCGAAAATGGCATAAAATCGCTCTACTTGTTTGGGGTTACTCACCAACAAATTGATGTCGAATTTCATGGTTGCTTTTTCGCGCAAGTCGTTCATCAACAAGTTAAAATTTTTGTTGAAGGCGGGTTGTGGAGCGGCGCTGTAGGTAATTTTTTCGGTTTTCGGGAAATAGCTTTGCCCACCTAACTCTACGATATTAAAGGGCAGCAAATCGTTAAGCAGGTCGTCGGACGATAAAAGTGCGCTGGCAGGGTTGGGTGTATTGAAAATAGACTCTTCGTCTTCAACGTTTATAAAGCCTTCTTGTTTTATTTTTTCGGCATATTCAATGGCACGGTCGTAGCATCGTTGGTTTATATCTACAAGGGCTTGCATGTCTTTTATCCAAATAGCAGCGTTGGTTGGCAGCAGTTTAAACAACGATGTTTTGTCGGCAGGGTCAAATTGGGTTTGTATGTTTGGTACAATATTAACTTGCGTTATTTTTTTAACAGATAGCTGTGTAAGTGGGTCAAATACGCGGATACTTTCTACTTCATCGCCAAAAAGCTCGACGCGATAGGGTAAATCATTACCATACGAATAAATATCTATAATGCCCCCTCTGATAGCAAACTGACCAGGCTCGTACACAAAATCGCTTCGTCTAAAGCCATAAGTTACTAATAGTTCGGTGATAAAACCGGCGTCCATTTTTTCGTTTACGCCTACATGAATGGTACTTTTGCGCAGGGTTTTTGTGTTAACTACTTTTTCGAACATTGCCTCGGGGTAAGTAACAATTAGCTCGCCGGTGGTGATGGTGCCAAGTAAACGGCTAAGGGTTTCGGCGCGCATCAGCACATTGGTTTTGTTAAGTTCGGTGGGGTCGCCTGCTTTTTTAAACGAGTCGGGGAAAAAAAGTACATCTTTTCGTTGTTCAAAAATATTTTTTAGGTCGTTCATAAAATACGCCGCTTCTTCTTTGTTGGGCAAGATGTATAGGTTGGCTTGCGGCTCGGTGTAATAGGTGGCAGCAGCAACAAACGCCCCCTGCGAACCCACTAAACCATGCAAATGAGCGCGCACGTCGGCTTGCATTTTTAGAGCAGATGCTAGGTTTTGGGTGCGGGGGTCGGCGGTGTATTTTTTGAATAGGAGCTGGAAGTCCATTGCAATTATAAATTATGGATTATTAAAAAAACAAAACAACAAAAGCCCCTCGGCGGTTGGCAGAGGGTTTTTTGAGTGATATAGGCATCTTGCCAATATCTTTTTGTACGATTAGGTATATTTATGGTAGGTAAAACAGCCTAATGCACAAACTATGCTGCAAAGATACAACAATTGTTGCAAGGTGTTTGTTTTTAAAGGCAATGAGGTATTATAATTAACTCATGTTACGCAGGGGTGTTACCTAATTAAGTGGCATGGGGCTTTGTTGCTACTTTGTTGTCGTTTTATTACTGTTTACCCACCCATTAAAAGTTTGTTACTTTTTTTCTTGACAAAAAAAGTAACCAAAAAAGTCAAGGCTGTATAGGAATTGGCTAAAATGTGCAACATTCCGCTAAAGATATAAACTTGCACGCCAAACAGCTTGTTTATCGGTTTTATTGCTGGGTTCGGTGTGGCGTGCTTCAAACAGTATATCTTTCTTAACGCTACATTTATGCCCCAATAAATTTCTTAACGCCAATTCCTATAATGCCGGTCCAGAAGAAACCACATACGAAAATGGGTATAAAAATGCAAAATACTCAATTATTGAAATGGGCTGCGTAACATCAGTAATTAACACAAAACTCCTGCCAATTAATTGACAGGAGTTTTGTTTAGGATTTATAACCCATTGGTTGTAGCAGCGATTTAGGTACATCTTCGGCAAAATAGTCGGGTAGCAGGGTGTTTTCTAGGCTGCGTTGCGAAAACATATAACGTCCATCGCACACAAAACCCAACTCGAGCCAATTTACGCGGTTTAGTTTTTCGGTTAATATTTTTACATTGGCTTGGGTATTGTGCGGAAAAATGCCCAAAATAGCGCCATCGTAGTTTAAACACGGGTGAGTAAAAAAGGGTTGATTGTTGCGTGTTTTGGCATTTACGTATATCCGTGCTTGTTTTGATTGATGATGCAAACGCCCCCATTGCCACCAATTTTTTTCGTTAAAAGAGCGTATGCCGCGGCTTATCAGTTTTTGTTTTTGGGGGATAAGGCTTTCGTGCAAAACATTAAATATCATGCGTTTGGTTTCGCCGGTTTTGTAAGTTGCCGAACAAACAAAGTCTTCGTTGCCATGTTCTGGGTTGGTAAAAATTTCGTCGCAGCCACTAACTGCACCTACTTTTACGGCAAATATATCGCTAAACAAAATAGGATAATGATTATCGGTAAACATCAATTGTCCATTGCACAGTACAAACTGTTTGTATGTATTTGTTTTACGTGTAAAATTATTTTTTTCAAATCGCCAAATAATGCAATTGGGGCTAAAACCATTAAACACTTTGCTATCGCCCAAGTCTATTATATCGGTAATAGTTCCTTGTTCGTAAATAAATTTATTTAGTTTTACGCTCGATGTTGCTTTTAAAAAATCGCGGGGGGTTATAAAAATTAGCTCGCCATTTTGTTGTAGGTGTTTAATACATTTTTCTATAAAAAATAGGTATAGGTTGCTACGTTCATCAAACAAAACCGATTTAAATTTTTGTTTGGTTGATGCAGGTATGTCTTGATACCTAACATAAGGCGGGTTGCCAATAATGGTATCAAATTTTTCGGCGATGGGATAATCAAAAAAATCCATATTTAGCATACCTTCTTTGCTGTGCTTTGGGTCAATTTCGATACCTACACAATTGGGTAGGTTAGCAAAAAACGAGCCGTCGCCTGCCGAGGGTTCTAAGATACGCCCTTGGTTTTGGCGCAATTGTAGCATCTGAGATACTATAAATGGTGGCGTGAAAACTTGTCCTAATTGTGCTACGTTATACATACTTAATTTATTATTTAAATAAATAAAATGCTTTTAAATTACAGCATTTAGATTATCCTATCATTTTTCATTTTATAAACAACTTTATAGATAGATATGTTTTTCAAAAGCGTTAAATACTTTTAAAAAACAAAGTTTACCCAAAAATCCCACTAAACAATTAGTGGGATTTTTTACATTTAGGCGGAGTAGTGTATTTGCTTAAAAATTAGTCGTATTTAGGTTTAATAAACCAGCGGTCGTTTAGGGTAAAGCCAAAGGTGGCAGTTACAAAGGTTTCGCGGATAAGGTTGTTTTTGAGTGTGCCGCGTTGTCCAACCTCTAAGCCAATATTTATGCGCGAGTTTACTTTGCGTATGGGCAAGCCCAAGCCAAACGATGCTGCCCACTCGGGTAATTTGGTATCGCCAATTATTATGTTGCCCGTGCTGTATCTAAAACCGCCACGGTAGCGGGTACTTTGCCAAAATTTGGTGATGGCGCGGTAATCGGGTGTAACCTCAAAGCCCATTGACAGATAGGTGCTGTTGGTTAGTGTGCTGTCGGGGGTGCCAAAGTTTTTAAAATTGCCCCATTGTTGTGTGCCACCTTCAATGCCTACCAACCATTTGTTTTCTTTTTTTAGGCTGATGCCCAAATTGGTTTTGGTGGGCAGGGTAATTTTGCCATCGGTTTTTTCGTACACATAAACGCTATCTAAAAAGGCTGTTTGGTCGTTGTTAACATACACGCGCGTCCATTTGCCATCTTTACTGGCGTTTACATTGGTGTTGGCATTGCCTGCTGCGCCTAGTATTAAGTGATAATCATCTTTCAGTTTTAGGTCGTATTGTATGCCTGCGTTCCATGCAAAACCGTGCATTAGTAGGGCTTCGTCTTTTTCGTTGCCATACGAGTTGGGTATTTCGGGAAAATACGACCGAGCTAGGCGGTCTTGTGCGCCAAACAAATAGGCTACATTGGCACCAAAGGCTATGTTTTTGTACTTAAAGCCATTGCCCCAATACACCTGATAGGTGGTGCCTTGTCCCACAAACCGATGTTCGGTAAATAAGGTATCGGCAAAGGGGCTGTATCGTTCGGCTTTTATGTCGTAGTGCAACGATGCGTAGGGCATTAAACCAATGCTACTGCCCCACCATTTAGCTACCGGAAAAGCCAATGCTATGTAGTTAAACGAGCCACTGCCTGTGCTTTGTTGCAAGGTGGTGTTGTTAAGCCACAAGCCATTGCCTTGCAAGCCTACCTCAAGGGTGGTTAGCTTTAACGATGCATACGATGCAGGGTTGCCGTAGTTGATACTTAGGGGGTCGTTGAGGGCAGCACTTAGGTTGCCCATTGAGCGCTGTATGCCAAACTGCGTGGGGTGCATAGTGCCTATGCCTGCCCTTGAATAAGGCGAATTAACTAATTTTAATTGGGCTGATGCCGTTGTGCAAAAAAACAACAATAGAAGCGTTGAAACGAGGAAATATTTACAAACTTTGATTGACATTATGAATAAGTATTTTGTGTAAGCCATACAATACCAGATTTGGCTGGGCAAATATCCGACATTTAAGCCGACTTTCAAACAAAATAGCATCGCCACCAGTCATTATCACCAATAAATCGTTATTTTGTGCTTTATACTGGTCAATAATGCCTTGTACTTCGGCAAAAACGCCATTTATTACCCCACTTAAAATTGCCGACTCGGTGGTATTGCCTGTCAGTGGGGCATTGGGTTGGGGTGCTACTAAGGGTAGTTTGTCGGTAAATGTATGTAGTGCTTTAAAACGCATTTGTATGCCGGGCGATATACTACCGCCCCAATAAGTGCCTGTTTTGTCCAAAAAATCGTACTTGATGCACGTACCTGCATCTATCACTAACAAATCGTAAAAAGGATACAAATGGTTGCCTCCAACAACAGCGGCAAGCCTATCTTTACCTAAAGTTTGTGGTGTGCTGTATTTATTGATGATGGGCAGCGGTGTAAGATGGTTTAGTTCAATAAGGTTGGTGTATTGCTCAAGGTAGTCGGTTAACAAAGGTGGGTGGTGTGTTACCGACGACAAAAGGCAGTGCGAAATGGGGTATTTTCGCAAAATTGTTCTAAGGTTTTCTATCTCTAAGGGCTCTTTAATTGCCCACATCTCTACCAAACCCGATGGGGTATCGGGCTTTTGGGGTAGGTATCTAAACACGCCTATTTTAGTGCGTGTATTGCCTATATCTATACAAAGATGCATTTTTAATTATTAATTATAAATTATTGATTATAAAAAACGAAGGCTTTGTGTTTTACAATAAGCGATAGTTATTTTTATACAGGCTGTTTTCCAATAGTTGCAAAACACACCCAAATGGTTAAAATTGCCACCTAAATGGTGCAGTTGTTGTGTATAAAGCGACAAATTTAGCTTTTTTTAGTTAATTGTGAATAATTAATGACATTTTTTGCGCAAAATACCGTAATTTAGCCGCTAATTATCCGCTTTGTGGTAACATACTGGCTTGTTAGTGGCATATACTACAAAGCTAATTAGCTTTTTCACAAAAATCATTCACACTATGCAAAAAATTATCACCTCACTGCTATTGTTATTGCTTACCCCATTAGCTATGGCACAAATTTATTATGTAGATGGGCGCACCGTTTGCTGCGGCGATTTGGTGAACAACCTAAACAACAATGCGGGTATTATTAACCCCGCCAATTTGGGTGCTGTACAGGTCAAGTCGTCGTCGTTCAATATGTTTCAGGTGGGTTTTAACTCGCACAGCAACACCCTTAATAGGGCGCAAACGCTAAAAATGTTTTTGCCTTTTAGCAACGACTCTATATCAACGGCTAGCCGCAACCAAATTACCGACAACATTGTTAACAACAACGGACAGCTAAAATTTAATGGCAACATGAACATCAATTGGCTCTCGTTGTCGTGGACACGCCCTAAATTTGGCGGCTTGGCAATTAGCCTTACCGAGCGCATCAATAGCCATTTTGGCTTGCAACCTGATATAGCCAACTCGGTTGTTAATGGCGCTGCGGCATCTAACTATCAAATAGGAACCGAGTCGGTGCAAAACTCGCAGGTGCGTTATAGCCACCTGCGCGAGTTAAGCGCCTCGTATGGTAGGCAAGCCGCCGATGGCGATGTGGTAAAAGCCTATGTTGGTGGTAACTTTAGGTATGTGTGGGGTATTGGCTTTTTAGACCTTGACGTGCAAGACAGCCTTGCCACAGGTAGCTCGTCGTTTTCGGATTTTTACAACCTTGATTATGGCAACTTAGATACCCTATTTAAAAATGTAACCAAAATATTTGGCAATGCTGGCACAGGCTATAACTTTAGTGTGGGCGCTAATATTGCTATCAAAAATCGTTTGTTTTTGGGTGCATCGGCTTTGGGTGTTGGCAGGGTTAAATGGAACAAAAATGTATTAGGCACCGACGAAACACCCGTTAATTACCCCACCGCCACCGACACCAGTCAGCAGGGCATACCGGGTTATTCGCTACAAGACAACTCGGCAGCATTTTACGATATGTTCGATTTTACCCCCCGAGGCGACACTAGCTCTACTCCATTGGCTAAAGAATCGCCCAGTAACTTGCGCATTAACGTAGCTTTTAGAGTTATTGACCAACTTAAGGCTTATTCGGATATTTTATTGCCCCTTAACCCCAAAATAAGCGGGCAAACGCCTAATTATATTTTTGGTTTAGATTATGCCATTGTACCCGAAGCTTTTTATGTATCGGCGGCTATGCAGTTTAACAAAGAGTTTGGTTTTAGGATTCCAGTAGGTACTGCTTTTTCTTTAAGCGAACGTGGTTTTATCAGCATATCAACTGGCGATTTGCGCACATTGCTTAATGGCGGCATTAAAGAGCCTTATGCAGCCATCTCCATATCGTTGGTTAATGCCAATATTGGTGGAGCACCCGTACAATCATATCCGCCAACAGCTCCGCCCCCTCCTCCTCCCCCACCGCCAGCTCCGTCGGCACCAATGCCACCTGGGCAATAATTGATTGTTGAGGTAGTTTGTGATACTGACCTTGAAAAGTAGTAAATAGCTGCTCAATTTACACCAGCTTGTTTTTTAAATTTACAACGGAGACACAGAGAACACGGAGCTTTTTGGGGTATATGCTATAATGTTTTTTTTATTTGTTATTTGTTATTTTTTAGTTTATAACCGAGACACTAAAAAAAACGAAACTCGTTCTTCTCTGTGTTCTCTGTGTCTCTTGTTGTGTTTTATTTTTTAGTTCGACAAGCTCACTATGACCACGCCTTGTGAATAAAGGCTGAAACTTTTCAAGGTCTTTATCAAGGTTACGCATCAACCAAAATAACAAAAAACAGCAAAAGCCAAGATTGGTTTTTGCTGTTTTTTGTTTTACCTTGCTACACTCACTTTTCCGCGTTGCAAAGTTTGTTTTTGGTAGCTAATTTGGTACAGATAAACCCCTGCGGGCAATTGCTCGATACCAACAATAGTGCTGTTTGGCGATAAGGTTTGTTGTAAAACCAATCTGCCCAATACATCGTACAAAGCCAAAGTTGCCTGCTCGGATAAGGGCGAACCAATAAACAATTGATTATTAGCCGCATTAATTGCCACCTTAAACGCCTGTTTGGTGGGTTTTGATATGCCTGTTATGTTTTGGTAGTAACACTGTCCTTCGTACTTTTGGTAAATCAGCTCGCCCGATTGTTCAAAGCATAGTAATTCTAATTCGGGTTCGTCTAATAGCGGCTGATGAGTACGGTTAAACAAACCCTTTGTGCTACCAATGCCTTCTATCCAAACTTCATTGTTCCAAGTGTTTAGGTGTATTTGCTTTCTACCTTCGTTATCAAAGGTAATTTGAGTAACTATAATTGGCTCGGTGATAAACCACCAACCTAAATAATAAATGGGGTCGAGGAGGGTGTCGCCTACTGCAAACGAAAAATCGTAGAGTAGTTGTTCGGTAGCCTCGCCGTTATACACCACATACGAGTGTTGTGCTTGGGTATCTTCGCGCAGCAAAGCATAAAAGCTAAGTTGGTTGGGATTTAGGATAGAGTCAGGGCAATGATAATATTTTTTGTACACGATGCCATTTAGCACCGAATCGCCCATAACTGTATATTTATGGTTGTCGGCGTAAGTATCGAACCAATATTGGGTTTTTGCACAAACCGACCAAACAGCATCAGCATCGGGAAACGGAAAATTAGTTTGAGCAAACAAAGCCGCTTGCGGAACAAACAACAAGCAAAACAACAGCCTTAAGTTTTTCATGGTTTGTGGGGTTTATTGTTTGATGAATTTGTTGGTGTAGATGCGTTGCTTATTAGCCCACACCGAGTATATGTATATACCATTGGGCAACAAGTGGGTATCGAAGCTAAAATTTTGCTCTTGTGCCGATAAGGTATAGGCGGCTAGCTCTCTGCCCCAAACATCGTGGATAAGCAATTGGGCTTGTTGCGTATTGGGCGAAAGCTGGTATAACAAATTGGCTTGGTTGCTAACAGGGTTTGGCGACACCACAAAACGCGGTTTGTTGAGGTTAAACCATGCTTGCCCCTCGTTGCTTGTCGATAGGTAAATGGTGTCTTCGCAACTGCCGCTAATGCAGCCATTGGCATCTACTAACAGTAGCCCAACATCGTTATCAATGCCACCCTGTTCTGTATCGGTAAAAACTATCCCTGTTGCGGCTATGCCACCTTGGTGGGTTTCTACCAAATCGAAAAACATAAAGGCATTGGTGGTATTAATGGGGTTATAGTATTTATGCTCCCAGAGTAGCTCGCCTGTGGGCGACAACCTAAACATAAAACCCGAGCCATCGCCATCGTAAAAGCCGCAACCTATAATGTCGCCATTGGCAGCAGGGCGTAGGCTGGTTATGGTTTTCCAGCCAATGGTAACAAAAACGTGTTTCCAGAGCAAATCTCCGTTTGGGCTTAAGCAAAACACCGTAGGCGGATACCGATTATACAAACCCTCGCCGGGCACATACAAAAAAGTATCTACTGCCCATACTGCTGCAATATTGTGGTTGGCTTGTACAGCAATAAAGGGTAGCGGAGCATAATCAAGGTCGACGGTATTTGGTAGCCATTTGCTCCAAAGTGTATCGCCTACAGCATTGGTGCGGATAATGTTTGCTCTTATTTCACTAAGATCGTTTGTGTTTTGAACAAATAAACTTAGCGCAAAACCATCATCATGCATCTTGTCTAACGAAATACCATTTGTGGAATTAGTAGGTGCGAATGTTTTTGACCAACCTAATGTGCCGTTGGCAAATACTTGTTGCAAAACAGCTTGTGAAGATTGCTGAAATACACCCGATGTATAAAGAGCTACAAAATCGTTATTATTACACTCAAAAATACTTTGGCTAGCCACTGATACTACATTTGTACCGAACGAAATTGCAGAAAGGCTATCTCCGTTTGGAGCTATATTTAACAAAAATGGATGATATTCTCCATCTATACCTATGGTGTTTTCTATAGTAAATAATGCGAAATTTCCGTCTTGTTTTTTAATTAACCCTCTTCCTGCACCTCGTAGCCCATAAGGGTACTTAATAAAGTTATTACTCCAAAGTGGTACGCCATTGTAATCGGTTTTTATTAAATGGAGGCAGCTAACTGTACTTTGGTCGCAAATAGAGGCACTTACTATTACAAATCCATCACCATTATCCATAATCACAGCTCCGTTATTATTTGTATGTTCGCCATTGGGGTCTATACTGGTGCTAAATGTGTTTTGTGCTATTAGGTTTAAGCCTAAAAATAAACCTGCCATCAAAAAAATTAAGTTTTTCATGCTCATTAACGTTTAAGGGTTATTGAAAAACTTAAGTGCTATGGCTAAACATAGCACTCAAGTTAAATAATTAGGTGCTTAACGCTTAATTAGCAGTTTGGCAGGTGGTATGTTAGCTTGGTCGGTGCTTAGTAGGTATATACCTTCGGGTAGTAGGCTTACATCTATTGGCACTATGCGTTGTCCGCTTTGGGCAAATAGGGTTTTTACTAAGTTGCCATTGGTATTGTATAGGTGTAGTAACAATAGCTGGTTGCCTACCGTAGGGGGTAGGTATATGGTGGCTAATTGGGCAGTAGGGTTGGGCGTAATTTGTAGGTTGTTGTAGTCGTTGCTGCTCCATAATGGGGCGGTAGGTAATGGGCGCCGTGGGCTTGTTTTGCCTTCGGATATAGGGTATTGGGGTAGCACAAAATCAAATTTTTGTCCGGTTAGTATGTTCAACAACGATTGTGCATAGCCTGCATTGGTGTTTCCGGTGTAGGCTATTTGTTGTAGCCATTCGGTTTGTTCGGGGCTTAGGGTAAAGTTGCCATCAAGTGCCAAACGGTCGTAGTTTAGTTGTTGTATTTGTTTGTACTCTTCGTCGGTGGGGGTGGTAGTGGGCAGGGCATTAATAATGCCTTGGGCTTGAGCTAAATCGCCATTTTGTAGTTTCATGCCTATTAGGGCTTGCAACGACGATAAGGTGTTGTCGGTTTCGAGTAGGTTTTGCATGGCTACAAAGTCTTTTTCGTCTTGGTACTGCTCTAACAAAGCCTGTAGTATTAAGCCTTTTTTAGTTTCTTCGTCGCTAATGCGCACTTCTAATTTGTTGCGCTCCGACAGGCTAAGGTAGTATTTTAGGTTGTACAAAATTTGGTAGATGTATGCCGATACTTCGTTTTGTACCTCGTCCATCACTGCATCGCTAAGGGGGGCATTGCGCACCAATAAATCGTAGCGTTTCCACTCGGTCATTTGCAGGTTTTTTGCTACTTCTAGCAGCACTTCATCGCTTAGAAAAGGGCTTGCATCTTTGTATTTTTGGTAGGTGGCATCGTTGTCGGGGGCAGTTGCTAAGTCGTTCAATAAATCGGCTTTGTCGCCTGCATCAATGTTGCTTTTTAGCTGCTCGGCATATAGGCGGGCTGCCTCGTAGCACTCAATGGTTTTGCAATTTGAGGCTATTAAAGCTGTATTGCCACCCACAACAGGTATACATTTGGGAATAATTGTATTTGGATCAAGAATAACGGCTTCAAATGAGTTGTAGTTGAACAAGGTAGTACAACTTGCCGATGGGTCGGTGAGCGAGCATTTGGGGGCTAAACGTGGGTTTAAGTTTGCGCTTGGGTGGTAATAATTGAACGATGTGGTAGCACCGCCGCCAAAGTTCTCTGTTTCTATATGTAGGGTACTGGTAGCCGTACTAAACAAGTTAAAGAAAGGGTTATTTATGCTACCTTGCGAAAAAGCTACACTGCCTGTGGTGGTTAAAGAGCCAAGTGTAATGTCGGATGTTGCGGTAGTAAAATCGTTGGCAGGGAATTTTAGGTTTGTGTTTTGGTCAAGTATAAAAAAACCATGGTCGCAGTTAGTGGCGGTGTTGCAGTTTAGGTTATTTAAGGCACTGCCTGTACTGCGTGTGGCAACACCTGTATATAGGGTGCTAAAAGTATTGCCCTCTATGCTGCTGCTTGTTTGCCCTATCATTACTATGCCAATATCGTCGATGAGGTTAGTAGACGAAAAATCGCTATCTTCTACTATCAGTTGTGTTACACCGTGGTTAAATATGCCAAGGTGGTTTTTGGTAAAGGTATTCCGGGTATTAGTTAGCGGGTTTAGCTTTACTTTTACTATGCTAAGGTTGGGTCCGTAGGTATCTATACCTGTACCCAATTTATTAAAAGTGCAACCATATATACCTACCGAGGCATCGGTGGTTGTAATACCTGTTCGGGTGTTAGGGTCGGAGGTTGCTCCTAGATAGTTAAAGGTGCAGTTACCCAGTTTTATGCCTTTGCAATTCCAAATAGTTACTCCTTCAAAAGTAGTGGCTGCTACATTAGTTTCAAACACACAGTTACGGAACTGGCTAAAGTTTTCAAAATCGTACTTCATAAAAGCTACGGCTTTGCGGCAGTTGCTAAAAGTGCTGTTTTCGGCATACACAATGCCTCCGTAGTAAGTTGGAAAATAGCCGTCTAATCGGTCGGTGACAAGGGTATTGATGTTGCCATTTTCGACTAAGGCATCGTTTTTAAGTATCACCATACCTGGGCTATTGCCGGCTAATACCAAGTTTTCGTAGGCAGCTACACTTAGGTTATTGGCATTAGGCACGCCAAATAAGGTTGTGTGCTGTACGGCTGTATTGCCCCATACTTGTATGCCGCTCCATCTTTCGCCATCGCAGGAGTTAGTAATGGTGCCGCCATCAATAATAAGTTTGGCTCCTCGTTCTACAATAATTTTACCATCTTTGGGCATTCTAACTGCACAACTAATGGTTAGCGTATTACCCTGTTTTACAATTATGTCTTCGTACATTCTGATATCAAAGTCCCACGTTTCGTTTTGGGTAACTAGCCAAGGTATATTGCTATACGGGCAGCCATCAACATATTTTCTGATGCTGTTAATGCGCAAGTTTCGTTGTATTCTGCCCAATTGTTGTGGCGACAGATAATCGCCCGCCCACCACGAAGTACCCAACATATTGTTGGTACACGAGTGAGGTTGCCCGGCTGGTATGGTACAACCTCCTGCTCCTTCGTATTGATGCCAAGCATCGTTTGGGCAAGCAAGGGTTCCTGCACCAAATACATCACTCAAAAAATCTTTGGTAATAGGATTATTACTTTCGGGCGATGGTGTTGGCTCGTAGGTATGTTTCAATCCCAAAGAATGTCCTAACTCGTGGCGTAAATTACCAGCAATGGCTGCCCTTGCTTGCCATTGAGCCCCTGTTGTATAGGGTAAATAATAATTATTGCAGCGTATCGAAAGTATATCGGTTGTTACCTGATGAGGCGCGGTTGCAGAAGTTGCAATAGTACCCCCTAAATACGAGCCTGCACCTACAGCACCGCCCGCTACGGGTTTCATGAAAATGTTAATTTCTTGGTCTGGATTTACGCTGTTAGCTGCATAAAAGGCATTAGAATAGGTAACAACACCATTATTATCTATGGTACCATCATTAACATGAAAATAAATACCTTTTAGCACAAATCTTATTCGGCTGTCGGGTATGTTGCAATTGCTGCCGCATACACAAGTTTGGGGGCGTACCGATGGACCTAAATGCTCGTAACCATAATTTATACCTTGTGCATTAGGTTCTGTAACAACCGATTCCAAAAAGGCACGGTCGGCGGGAGTGTCTAAAAAATTGTTGGGCGTTGCACCTGTGTTTTGGATAACGTGAAAATTGATGCGGATTGTTTTCACGGGGATATCCAAGTAATTTGCAGGTGTTGGTTTGTAGGTATCCTGCAAGTAATACTTTTGTTGATAAGTTGCCGACAGGTTGTCGCAATCTTGCATCAACACCGATGGGTTAGGTGTCAGCACACCCAAACATTCGACCTGCATGGGTTGCTGCGCATTAACTACTGTTTGGTTATTAAATAACCACATGGTAAGAAAAACCATAGCCAGTCTACATATTACCCCCCCCTCCTATATGTAAGAGGTTAGCGGGTAAAGTACTTGCTGCGTTTTGCAGCTTGAAAATGGATAAAAAATTGGTTCTTTTCATCGTAAATTTTTTATGATGATGATGATTTTTGTGTTGTGGTAATTGTAGAGACGTAGCACTGCTACGTCTGTAAACCAATAGTGATTATAGCGCACAGATTTATCAGGATAATCATGAAAAAACATGAAAATCTGCGTGCCATTTTGCAACGTGGCAATGTTGAAATGTGCAAACTTTGCATTATTTTACTCTTTTCGCTCCTTCACCACTTTTATAAATGCAAAGGTACTAAAACTTTTTTAAACTTGCTTAGTTTTGGCACACTTCCTAACACATTTATTTTTTTTACCCCCCCTTGCCCCCCCTTCGAGGGGGGGATAAATACATAAACGTCTATCACGTGTCGGGACATATCCTCCTACGTGTCGGGACACGTCTGTCACGTGTCGGGACACGTCCTCCTACGTGTCGGGACATGTCTGTCACGTGTCGGGACACGTCCTCCTACGTGTCGGGACACGTCTGTCACGTGTCGGGACACGTCCTCCTACGTGTCGGGACACGTCTGTCATGTGTCGGGACACGTCCTCCTACGTGTCGGGACACGTCCGTCACGTGTCGGGACATGTCTGCCTACGTGTCGGGACACGTCTGTTACGTGTCGGGATACGTCTGTCACGTGTCGGGATACGTCTGGTACGTGTCGGGATACGTTATACTATAAAACGCTAATAGGGTTTAAAATCCTATTAGCGTTTTAAGTGCGTCCAATACCTGCAATTTTAGATTTAGGGCGAAAAAAAACTAAGCTTTTGTTGACAAAAGCTTAGTTAATGTTTCTACACAACAGTTTTATAATAATTTTATGCCACCCAAACGCATTTTTTGTACAAATACAATGGGTGGCACAATTTGGCGCATTTGCCTATGGTTTAAGCATAGATTTTAGAAGTTAGGTTGCAACTCGCCCAAGCCTTGTTTGTAGAAGGCGTTAACATAGTTTACGGCATCTTCTACATCGTCGGTTAGGTACAGCATGTCAAGGTCGTTGGGGTTAATATTGTGTTCTTGGTCAAGTACTATGTCTTTCATCCATTGCAACATACCTGTCCAGAACGACACGCCCATTAGCACCATTGGCACTTGCGATATTTTGCGGGTTTGCACCAGCGTAAGGCACTCGAACAACTCGTCGAGGGTACCAAAACCGCCGGGCATAAACACAAATGCTTGTGCATATTTCACAAACATTACTTTGCGCACAAAAAAGTATTTGTGGTTGATGATTTTGTCTAAATCTACAAAATCGTTTACGCGTTGTTCGTGTGGCAGGGTAATGCCCAAGCCCACCGATTTACCTTTGGCATTTTTAGCCCCTCGGTTGCCAGCTTCCATGGCGCCGGGTCCGCCGCCGGTAATAATACCGTAGCCTGCTTTTACCAAGCCCTCGGCTACGGCAACTGCCATTTGGTAGTGTGGGTGGTCGGGGTGTGTGCGGGCGCTACCAAATATCGACACACAAGGACCTACGTTGTTAAGGGTTTCGAAACCTTCTACAAACTCGGACATAATTTTGAAAATCCGCCACGATGATTCGGATTTCAGTTCGCTCCATTCTTTATCTTTATGATGTAATGGCATTTTTTTTGATTTTTATTTAAATTAAATTATTTTTAAAGAAATTATTTTTGTCGATATGATATCGCCCATAAACCCACAAAAGTTAAAAATCCGTTTAAGATAAGCATTTCGTTGCCAAACTCGTATCCGCCAAACCAAGTTTTGGCATTGGCGTTTAGCACATAGCAAATTACAGGCGATGCTACACAAGCCAATGGGGTTAGTGTGTCGCGCAATTGGCGCTTGGGCACAAACAAACCAAAGGCATACAAACCCAACAAAGGACCATACGTAAAAGTAGCTACCTTAAACAGGGTACTTACTACATCTTCTTGCAAAACGTATTTAAAAAGCAGTATCATAGCAAACAGCAGTACCGAAAAACCAATATGCACCAAATGACGAGTGCGTTTTAGTTGTTTCGATGTTTGGCTTTGGTCAATCTTCTCGAATCCTAAAAAATCGACACAAAACGAAGTAGTTAGCGATGTAAGTGCAGCATCGGCACTGGCGTGTGTTGCCGACAATATGCCCAACAAAAACAACAACGATGCCAAGGGCGGAAAATAATTTAGGGCTAAGGTCGGGAATAAGTGGTCGGTTTTTGCAGGTATAGCAATGCCTTTTGCGTTAGCATAAAGATACAACAATGCCCCCAAACTAACAAATAATAGGTTAACAAAAAACAAGATACCACTAAATGTAAACATGTTTTTTTGTGCTTCGCCAATGTTTTTACAGCTTATATTTTTTTGCATCAGGTCTTGGTCTAAGCCTGTCATGGCAATGGCAATAAACATGCCCCCAAAAAATTGTTTTGCCCAAAAACGAGCTTCGAGCGGGTTGGTAAAAATTACTTTGCTGTACTCGCTATTGGTAATAGTTTGCACCAAACCACCCAAACCAACGCCCAACGATTGTGCAATAGTGTAGATAACCATTAACAAGCCACCTATTAAAAAGGTTGTTTGTAGGGCATCGGTAAAAACTAAGGTGCGCACACCGCCACGCGTAGTAAAAGCCCAAATAAGCAGTACCGTAAACAAGGCATTAAGCACAAAATGCAGGTGTAAAGCATCGAACACAAATATTTGCAACACCGTTATTGCCAAAAACAGCCTAAACGATGCCCCAATAGTGCGCGACAGAATAAAGAAAAAAGCACCTGTTTTGTGCGACCAAAAGCCAAATCGCTGCAACAAATAGGCGTAAATAGATGTTAAGTTAAGCCTATAATACAGCGGCATTAGTACCGTAGCCACCACTGCATAACCAAAAATATAGCCTGATGCCAGTTGCATATACGAAAAGTAGCCATTTACACTATTAAAGTTGCCTACAGCACCCGGTATAGACACAAAAGTGACACCCGATAGCGATGCCCCTATCATACCAAAAGCCACCAAATACCATGGCGACTGCTTTTTGCCCACAAAAAAGGTTTCGTTGCTCGAGTCGCCGCTTGTAAGCATAGCTACTATAAACAACAGCCCAAAGTAGGCTATCATCACACTAATAATCAAAAAAGGACTCATTGTTTTGCTGTTTGAAAAGCACCATACGACACAAAGGGGTAAAAGTACGAAATAATTGGCTTATGGCGCTACTTTTTGTGCAAAATGGAACTTTTTAGGCAAAATTTTGGTTTATTATCCGTAAATTTGCGCCCTAAATTATGTACTTATGCTACCCAGAGTCCTATTTTAGTGTATTTATTTTAGACACAGATTAAGATGGATTATTTATCTGTCTTATGGTGATACATGAAGGTTAATTTTAGATTGATTTGGTTTTTAATAGCGATACCTTATTGGCATACTGCATATCCACAAAAAAATAATTTACGCAAAATTTTATGAGCAGAGAACTAAGCGAACAAGAAATAAACAGACGCCACAAATTAGCCCAAATTCGCGAGATGGGCATCGAGCCGTATCCGGCAGCTTTGTATAATGTTACCCATTTATCAAGCGACATAAAAACCGATTTCGACCATGCACAAATCGAGCAGTATCGCGAAGAAACAGTAAGCCTTGCCGGGCGATTAATGATGGTGCGCGATATGGGCAAAGCTGCTTTTGCCGAGTTGCAAGATTCATCGGGGCGTATACAATTATATATACAGCGCGACGAAATTTGCCCCGCCGATGATGTCGACAAAAATTACTACAAAACGTTTTTCAAAAAATTGCTCGACATTGGCGATTATATTGGCATTACAGGTTATAAATTTAAAACCAAAGTAGGCGAAATTTCGATACATGTAAAATCGTTGCAGCTATTGAGCAAAGCACTAAGCCCGCTACCTATTGTAAAAACCGATGCCGAAGGCAATAAACACGATGAGTTTTTAGACCCCGAACAGCGCTATCGTATGCGCTACGTTGATTTGGCAGTGAACGATTTTGTGAAACCGTTGTTTATGCGTCGTTTTAAAATGATGCAATCTATCCGCAACTTTTTTAATGCTCAAGGTTGGATAGAGGTGGAAACGCCCGTCTTGCAACCCATACACGGTGGTGCGGCGGCGCGCCCGTTTAAAACACACCACAACACCCTTGATATGCCACTTTATTTGCGCATTGCCAACGAGTTATACCTAAAACGACTAATTGTTGGTGGCTTTGATGGCGTATACGAAATGGGTAAAATGTTTAGAAACGAGGGCATGGATAGAACACATAACCCCGAATTTACCGCCTTGGAGCTATATGTTGCCTACAAAGATTATTTTTGGATGATGGATATGACCGAAAAAATGCTTTCGACGGTGGTGCAAGAGGTTTGTGGAGCGGCTGTTATTGAGGTAGGTAACCACCAAATAGACTTTGCCAGCACCTACACACGCCTAACAATGTACGAAGCTATCGAAAAATATACAGGTATTGATATTTCGGAGATGGACGAGCAGCAAATACGCCAAGTGTGCCACCAACTACATGTGCATATTGACAACACCATGGGGCGCGGCAAATTAATTGATGAAATTTTTGGGGCAAAAGTAGAGCAAAATCTTATCCAACCTACCTTTATTATCGATTACCCGATAGAAATGTCGCCTTTGTGCAAAAAACACCGCAGCAAACCGGGTTTAGTTGAGCGTTTTGAGTTGTTTATTAACTGCAAAGAAGTGGCAAATGCTTACTCGGAGCTAAACGACCCGATTGACCAACGCGAGCGTTTTGAAGAACAATTGCGCCTTGCTGCCCGTGGTGACGAAGAAGCTATGGTACTAGACGAGGACTTTTTGCGCTCGTTAGAGTATGGTATGCCACCTACATCGGGTATTGGTTTTGGTATCGACCGTTTAGCTATGTTGCTAACTAACCAAGTATCTATACAAGAGTTGTTGTTTTTTCCGCAAATGAAACCCGAAAAAATGGACTAATATAGTGTACACCCTCAAAAAAAATCCGCGTTTCGGGGGTGCAAACATTTTACTAGCCTAACCAATAACCTAGGCTACCACATTTATCCAACATACAAAAATCGATTACTTACAACTTAGTGTTGCAGGTAATCGATTTTTTATATATAAAAATAACCACATTCAATATCTAGTGTTATAGCCCTTTTTGGCAATCTTGTTGCAGTAAAGAATTTCAGGATTTTTTGCTGAATAGTTCTGAAAAAATATTGCCTTTGCACAAAAAGGTTAAAAACTCAAAAGTATATCAAAAAACATCAAACAAAATCCACACAATTAATACAAATATACAAATCATACATCATAAAAAACAATGTATTTATAATTTTGAGGCATTTAATTGGCTATAGATATTGACCAAAAGCAAAGCAGGAAGTGCCATTTTGAGCAAATAGGTATAATCGTGCGATATATAAAAGGCTGCTAATAAACTAAACATGGCTAATAAAGCACAAACAAAGCCGAGTATCAACAACTTTTTTTTCAGTTCCGGATTTTTTAATCCTTCTTTTTTTACAAAAATAAATATGGCTAAAACCAATAAAACAACGAGTGGAATAGCAAATAACATAATGTTGGTATTGTATGGTTAGATGATTGTAGACGCGAAATAGGTTAAATAGGCACTTTGTTAGCAAATAAAAATGGGCATTGAAACAGTTAATTAACGATTACCATTCATCTACAATCACCACCTAATGAGTTATTGTAGTTGATGGTGTGCTATTTCTTATCAAACGACACACGCGGGTCGACGAAGGCATACAACAAATCGGCAACTAAGTTACCCAACATGGTTAAAATGGCAGCTAACAACAAAACGGTAAACACCACGGCCAGTCGCGGGCGTTAATTGCCCCTAACGACAACATGCCCATGCCCGGAATGCTGTAAATAACCTCGATAACGATAGACCCTGCAATAGTTGCCGGAAAAATAGAGGCAAAAAGGGTGATGATAGGAAACAACGAATTGCGGAAGGCATGGCGCCAAATAACTTGTTTTTCGGACAAGCCTTTGGCACGCGCCGTGCGTATGTAATCTTGCTGCAAAATGCTTAACATACCGCCCCGCATCTGTCGCGAGATAAACGCCAACGAACCATACGAAATGCAAATAATGGGTAATGTTAAATGATACCCAATATCTACAAAACGCTGCCAAAATGGTGCATCTATGGGCAAAGAGGTAACTTGCCCTGGCGGAAACAAGTTCATGCCATACTCGGGCGAGGTAAAAAACACGATAAGCATGGTACCTATCCAAAACGAAGGCAGCGAGTACAACACAAATAATGCGGTTGTTACAATTTGGTCGGCTTTTGTACCTTTGCGCACTGCCGACCAAACGCCCAAAAATATTGCCAAAATATAGCTTACCAACAACGATATTAGGTTAATGGTTAATGTCCAACGCAGTGCGTCCCATATTTTGCTGGCAACGGGGCGGTTGTCGAGGTACGAAATGCCAAAATCGCCCTTTAAAAAGCCGCTTATCCAGCGGTGATACTGGTTTTTTGTGCCATACCAAGCCACCGACGGTACATAGTTTTGCGCTGGCGTAGCCCCATCTACCATTTGTTTATAATTGTTTTCAAGGGTTTTTAGTTGCGTGCCAACGGTAGCTTGTAGCGTGCTATCGGCTTGTATGTCGGCGGCAATTAGTTTTAGTTGATTGTTTATTTTACCCGCTTGCGAGCTAATATATAAATCGCGTATTTTGTTGCGCACTTTTCGTTTTTGTGGCAGCAAACTGCTATCGTTTGGCATTGCCAATACGCTAGTTTCGAGCTGTTTTAGCGACAGGTAATAGCCCGAAATTTGTTGCCAATTGCCATACTGCCCAATCAATTGCTCAAGGGTGGTGCGTTCTTCTTGTTTTATTATTTTGTAGAGGGTGTCGGGGGTAGATTTGGTTTTTAAGCCAAAATAAAATGTAGGCAGGTTAAGCCCCAAGCGTTCGGCGGTTTGTTGATAAGCTAATTCGCCCGCCATTTTGTCGGACAACTGACCGCTGTTTTGCTTCCCACCACCGCCTTTGTGATAAGTTCAACGGGGTCATGAAGCTAATTTGCTCAACGAAAAAGCAATTAGCGATATGATGATGAAAGTTGGGATAAATATCAATATCCTTTTTAAAATGTATTTAAACATATTTTACAGTAGTGTGGTATGTGCTACAAAGTTTCTATTTTAGATACTTCTTCGGTTAATTGTTCGTATAACTAATTATAGGTATTGAGTGGGGAGCGGTAACACCTATCTAGGTAATATTTTGCATTATTTTAATCCAAATAAACATTTAAAAGCTATTGTAACGATTTGATAGTACTAGCTTGTTAAACCTAAAAATGTTATTGCAAACTTGGATAGGCAAATTTAGTTCAATTTGTTGGTTTGACAAACTTTTTTTTTGTTTTAGCCCATATTATTGTAAAAAAAGGCGATTTACCTGCTAATAGTACAAGTAAATCGCTTTTTATGTTACAAATACAAAGCAAAAAGTAAGCATTTTGTTTAATTGCCCATTTTGTCCAGATACTGTTGTGCTTCGGACAGTTTGGGGTTTAATTGTAATGCTTTCAAAAAATTAGCTCTAGCTTTTTCGGGTTGATTGTTGTTAAGATAAGCTATACCTTGATAATAATAGGCGTTGGCATCGGGGCGCAGTTGTATTACTTGGTTATACGAGTTATTGATTGTCAATCAATTTAATAAAAGGTGCTATTTTATCAATAGCACCTTTTATAGTAAAAACTTTAATTTCACCTTTTTTTGTATTTTACCTAATTACGCAATTGGTTGGTTTATTGGGCAAAATGCTAGCTATTTGTTAGCTATGGCTAACAAAATGGCTTTGGTTATCAACATCTTGGGCAAAAAGTTGTTACTTATAAAATAAGCATAGCATCGCCGTAGCTATAAAAACGGTATTTTTCTTTTATCGCTTCTTTGTATGCTTTTTGTATAAGTTCTTGTCCGCCAAAGGCGCTAATCATTATAATTAAACTTGTTTTGGGCAAGTGAAAATTAGTAATCATACAATTGGCGATACTAAAGTGGTAAGGCGGATGGATAAACAAGTTGGTCCAGCCGGTACCGGGTTTTAGGGTTTCGCCAGCCGATACCGATGATCTGATGGTTCGCATGCTTGTTGTACCTACGAAGCAAATACGTTTATTTTGTGCTTTGGCTTTGTTTACTATTTCGGCGGTTTGGTCGGGTATGCTGTAGTACTCGGCGTCCATTTTGTGTTTCGATAGGTCTTCCACATCAATAGACCTAAACGTGCCCAAACCTACGTGTAAGGTTATTTCGGCAAAGTTGGCTCCTTTTATTTCAAGGCGTTTCATAAGTTCGCGGCTAGTGCAAGCCTGCGGTAGGTGCGGCAACGGCTCCTTCTTCGGTGGCATACACGGTTTGGTAGCGTTCTTTATCCGATTCTTCGGCGGGACGTTTAATGTATTTAGGTAGTGGCGGATGTCCTAATTTGTCGAGTACTGCTCTAAATTCTTCGTCAGTGCCATCAAACAAAAATCGTCAAAATACCCTGTAATGTCTTTAAAAACCTTGTGTTCAATTTTTCCGGTATCTCGATGAACAACCATTAATCGAGATTCGTCTCGATTTTCGCTAGGATACTCGGCAATAAGGTCTTTCGGAAGGTCAAAAGTAAAGTCTGATAATTTCATTTTTTTATGGCTTGCTAAATTTTAGCGCAAAATTACTGATTTTATGCCTAATTGTAACACAAAGTGCTGTATCTTTGTTTAAAATTTGCACTATTATTTTTTAGGGTGCTATTTATTAGTTTGGGCTTGTATATAGCCTATAAATGGTAAAATTTGGATAGTTTATTTGGATAAAGAATTAAAATGCAATACGTATATAAAAAATAACCTCAAATATATCAAGCACAAGAGGATACAGATTTTAAAAAACGATTTAATTTTGATTTAAAACCTAAATCTAATCGTCACTACAACAAAATGAGGACAAGCCCAAATCATCAGCCAAAATTTCTTTACGCTCCTCACGGTTGCACTCCCCTCACAAAACAAAAACATGCTAACCAATATAAATATATTCATTTCAAGCATTTTACTTACCTTACAAGAACTAGGAGCACCGCTTGCGCGCCTTTTATCTATATTGGGCATAAGTATTGGTATTTTTGCATGGTTTCGGTAAAATGATGGTAGATAGTGTTGAGCGAAACGTAAAAAGTTCGTTCAACCGTTTGGGCGATAATGTGGTTTTTATAGACCGTTTTCCATGGACACAAGAAGCCGACCAAAAATGGTGGATTTTTTTGAAACGCCCTATGCCTTCGTATCAAGATTTTAAGAAAATACAAGAAAAAGTGCAATCGGCAAAACACGTAGCCATACGCGGCATTATGATGGGGGCTGATTTAAAATATTTAAACAATAACGTATCTAATTTACCTATTGCAGTTCCTACGCACGAACTTGCCGATATTTTAAATATGGAATTTTCGAATGGTCGTTTTTTTGCCCCATCGAGTCGTCGTTGGGTAGTCCCGTAATTGTGCTGGGTAATAATGTTGCTGCCGAGTTGTTCTCCAATATCGACCCTATTGGCAAACAAGTGTTTTATGGGGCGTATGGTGCGCGTGGTAGGGGTGCTAAAGCGAAGGAAAGTATTTGGGCGATGGATTTGACGATGTAGCCTTAGTGCCTTATAATTATTTGCTTGATATACTAACTTAGATGGCGAAACGTTTAGACCTTTTGCTGTTTGTACAAGCCAAAGATGGCGTTAGTATTGACCAACTAAAAGACGAAATTACAGGCGTATTATGAGCCGAACGTAAACTAAGACCCACCCAAGAAGATAACTTCGCCTTTAACCAACTAAGTTTACTTACATCGCCGCTCGATGGCATTTTTGTGGTACTAAATGTAGCAGGTGGCATTATTGGCATGTTTGCGCTTGGTTAGTGGGCGGATTTGGCATTGCCAACATCATGTTTGTGTCGGTAAAAGAACGAACAGGCATGATTGGCATAAAAATCGTTGGGAGCAAAAACGACGCGTTATTTTGTTCGAGTTTTTTGTTCAAGCCATTGTATTGTCTATCATTGGTGGTTTTATAGGTTCATTGCTTGTTATCATTTAGCTAATGTAGGTAATAGGCTTGTAGATGCCTTCTGAAATGGTGGTCTTGGTGCAAAACGAGTACGGCATAATTATTTCAGTGATAATTGGTATCTGTTGCAGGCTTTATCCCCGCATTACAAGCATCACGCATGAACCCCGTAGAAGCTATCCGACAAAATTTTAAACACATATAAACTAACGATAAAAATGTTTGATTTACTCAAAATTACCTATTAGTGGGCGGTTTTGTTTTACTAATGGCATCGAGCAAACAAGTAAATGCTCAAAAAACAAAAGACAAAGAAAGATAAACAAGAACAAACGCCCAGCCAACCCAAAATAGGTAAGGCATACCAAGTGGCACTACTTTTTGTTCCCAAATAAAAACAGCGACGACGATTGGCACATGGCAGTGCAAAAACTACAACAAACCCCAAGTATAGAAACAACCAATACATGGACGAAGCGAGAATCCTAAAAAAAGCATCGAAGATGCCATAAAGGGTTTATTAGAAGAACTCGACCCACACTCGAAAAATATATTCGCCGAAGAATACCAAAAAGTAAACGAACCATTGGTAGGTAATTTGAAGGCATTGGCGTAAGTTTTAATATCATAAAAGATACCATTGTAGTATTAAATACCATTGGAGGCGGTCCATCAGAAAGTAGGCATTATGGCAGGCGACAAAATCGTAAAAATTGAAGGCGACAATGTAGCAGGCATAAAAATTACCAACGACGATGTAGTTAAAAAATTACGCGGACCCAAAGACACCAAAGTAAAGGTAAGTATGGCTCGGCAGGGCGAAAAAGAACTACCTGACTTTGTAATTATCCGCGATAAAATACCCCTTACAGCGTTGAGGCAGCGCAGGCTACCCCTATAGTAGGCCACATTAAGCTAAAATAGGTTTGCCAGGCAAATCTGTCGAAGAGGTAGGGTCGGCACAGAAAAATTGCAAACCCAAAACATGCAAGACCTTATCTTGACCTGCGGCAATGGTGGCGGCTTATTGGATGCTTCTTTAAACTAAGCATGTTTTTTCCAGAAGGCAGATTAATTAGGAGCACCGAAGGTCGCAAATCGCCCCGAACCGATTACCAATCAGTTGGCGAAGGCATTTTCGTAAAGGCAGATTAGTTGTTTTAATTGACGAAAGCTCGGCATCGGCATCAGAAATTGTATCGGAGCTATCCAAGATTGGGACAGAGGTCCACCTATCGGCGCCGCTTGTTTGGCAAAGGCTTGGCACAACGACCCTTCCCCTCCGACGGCTCTGTGATCTGACCAACCGTGGCACATTATTATACCCCTATCGGTAGGTGCACAACGCCCCTGCAGACAACGGTAAAGATGACTCACAAAAGACCTATCAAAACGCTACGAAGATGGCGAACTAACTGGCAAAAAGCAGAAAAGAAATGCCCGACCTGCTAAAATCAGAGTACCTTGCTAAAAACGTTTGGTGTATGGCGGCGGCGGTGTAATGCCCGATATTTTTGTACCCATAGATACTACCCTAAACTATGGTTTTTATAACGAAATGAATCGCAAAAATATCATCAACGAGTTTATGCTCGAGTACGTAAACAAAAACCGAAGTTTGTTGCTTATCCAATATCCAAACATCGAAGAGTTTAAACAAACATACACTATATCCGACCAATTAATTGAACAACTTACCGAAACCGCCAAACGCGACTCGGTAGAAAACAAAGAACCCGAAAAATTTAAAGAAGCCCTACCAACCGTTAAAGTATTGCTTAAAGCACTAATGGCTCGTTATTTATGGGATGCCGAAGCCTACGTAAAGGTGGTTAACGACATAAACCCTGTCTCACTAAAAGCCCTCGAAGCATTAAAAGACGATATCAAAAACTAAAAAATAGGCAACGAATAGTATTTGTTGATTA
>JADKCK010000015.1 GCA_016718845.1 Sphingobacteriales bacterium | reverse complement strand
CGACCTTCGGCAAGAATAATTACATCTTTGCCATCAATGGTGTATTTGTCAACCTGTGGTTTGATTTCTACTTTGGTGCTGCCGTAGTTGTTGTTTAACCAAGCCATATCAATTTCGATATCAAAGTGACCAATGTTACACACAATGGCTTTGTCTTTCAACATACGGAAATATTGCGGCGTGATAATGTCTTTGTTACCAGTAGCTGTTACTACAATGTCGGCACGCGGAATAGCTTTTGCCATTGTGGTTACTTCAAAACCGTCCATGGCGGCTTGAAGGGCGCAGATGGGGTCGATTTCGGTGACAATTACACGACAGCCTGCACCTTGCAACGACGCAGCCGAGCCTTTACCTACATCGCCATAACCAGCAACAACGGCAACTTTACCTGCCATCATTACATCGGTGGCACGGCGTATGGCATCTACCAACGACTCTTTACAGCCGTATTTGTTGTCAAATTTCGATTTTGTGACCGAGTCGTTTACGTTAATACAGGGCAAGGGTAAAGTACCGTTTGCCATGCGCTCGTATAAGCGGTGTACGCCTGTGGTTGTTTCTTCGCTAATACCGCGTACATGTTGGATAAGCTCGGGGTAGCGGTCGAGTACCATATTGGTAAGGTCGCCGCCATCGTCCAAAATCATGTTTAGGGGACGGTCGTAGTCGCCAAAAAACAAGGTTTGCTCAATGCACCAATCAAAATCGGCTTCGTTTTGACCTTTCCAAGCAAAAACGGGTACGCCAGCGGCAGCAATGGCGGCGGCAGCGTGGTCTTGTGTCGAGAAGATGTTGCACGATGACCAGCGTACTTCGGCACCCAAATCAACGAGGGTTTCGATAAGTACTGCGGTTTGGATAGTCATGTGTAAACAGCCTGCTACACGAGCACCTTTTAGGGGTTGTTTGCCTTTGTATTCTTCGCGGAGAGCCATTAAGCCAGGCATTTCGGCTTCGGCAAGTTCAATTTCTTTGCGTCCCCAAGCTGCCAAAGATATATCTTTAACTTTGTATTGTAGGGACAAGTCAACGCTTTGTACGTTCATGATATTATACTAAAAAATGATAATTTATTGACGAGTGATTGTATGCGTATAGAACAATATTGGGCTAAAAATGTTTAGTTTAGGCATCAAAATTTGTTAGCTTGGTAATATCTTGGTATTTAGGTCATGTCCATAAGCTTGTTTGGTTGCTGGACATTGTCTTGCTTTGAGGGTGTTGATATGTTGTACAACTTAGGGTAAGCCAATCATGGTTACTGAGCCTGTCGAAACACATTCTAACAATCTTTTTTAGGTGTTAGTGTATCTTTTTGTAAAAATTGCCACAAAGATACGGCATTACAACAAAATAACCTACCTTTGGTTCTCAAAAACGCATTTATGACAACAATAACTTCAAATTTGGCGGCTAACAACTATGCTGAGTCGCCGAGGGTACAAAAATTTATTAAGCGTTTGCTTAATCCTTTTTTGTTTCGTATTTTTTTATTTGGCAAATTGCCTATGGGTTTTTTAGCTGGTTTGAGCATCAAGCACCTCGATACGCAGTCGTGTAGTGTTTCGGTGCCTTATAGGTGGTTAAACACTAATCCGTTTAAGTCGACGTATTTTGCGGTGTTGAGCATGGCAGGCGAGATGTCGACGGGTGTGGCGGGTTTAATGGCTATTGATTGGTGCGAGCAGCCTGTTTCTATTTTGGTGGTAAAAATGGAGTCGGTGTTTACTAAAAAAGCGGTAGATGTTAGCACTTTTACTTGCACACAAGTAGGCGAATTTTTTGAAGCTGTTGAGCATACGGTTAAGACGGGCGAGGGCGTAGAAGTTACGGCTGTGAGTGTTGGCACGAACAAAGCGGGCGAAGAGGTTGCTCGGTTTACTGTGACTTGGTCGTTGCGGGCAAAGCGGAAATAGCTAAAAACGGCATCATCGGCGGCAATGCTATCAAGATTAGGTTTTGGATAAAGCCCCAAACAAGGGTTTGGGCGTTGAAAGGTGCTTGATTGAGTGGCTGCGCTTAATTGCTTTGGGGGTGCGTTATGCTGTGCAAATAGGGTAAACCAATAATCACCCCCAAAAAAAACCGATTCCGCGTATGCGGGGCATGGCAGGCTTTTTTAATTTTTGATATAATAAAAGTATTTTTTTACGAACACAAAAATATCCCCTTCGGAGTGCATATTGCTCTTTGAAGGGGATATTTTTTGGATATGGTTTGGCTTATTCTGCGTCTATGGGCAATACTTTGCGCACGCGCAGTAGTAGTTCGCTTAGGTTAATGGGTTTTTTAACAAAATCGGCGGCACCTTCTTTAAAGGCGGTTAAGATAACCTCTTGTTGGTCGAGGGCAGAGATGATGATAATGGGTAGTTTAGGGTTTGTGCGTTTTATGGCGCTTAATAGCTCGATGCCTGATAGGTAAGGCATCATGATGTCGGAGATGATGAGGTCAAAATCTTCTTCCATGATGGTGTCTAGGGCATCTTGGGCATCGGTGGTGGCAAATACTTTGTAACCGTTTTTGGCAAGCATTGTTTTTATGGCTTGTAGCATGATTACGTCATCGTCAACTACTATTATTTTCATGGTATTTTATTTGGGAGAAAAAAGAATTATTGGTACATTTTACCTATATATGTATTTAGGTGGTAATTTTTAGTTTTTCGAATTCGATGCTTAGTTCTTGGTGTGCGGTTCGGCAATGTTGCGCTAGTGTTTTTACCCAATTGGGTATTAGGTTAAAGTTTTTTTGTTCGTAGGCGCTATTTTCTATGCTTCGGGCTATTTCTACGGTTTCGTTTAAGCCTATGTAGGCGCAAGTTGATTTCATTTTGTGTGCGGCAGCTCGCAGTTCGCTCCAATTTTGGTTATTTAGTGCTTGTTCTACGGCGGCTATCTCGTCGGGTAGTCCTTGCAAAACTGTTTCGAGCATCATTATTTTTAGGTCTTTATCACCGCCCGACAATTCGTCTAGATAATCTAAATTACTAAGACGTTCGGTTATTATGGGTTCGGGTGTAGGTTCGGGCGTGAGTTCGGGCGTGGAGTTATCGGTTAATTTACCAAATCGGTGAAGTATTTCGTTGATTTTAGCGAACATAACGGTGGGATTTATTGGTTTGCTGACAAATTCGTTCATACCTATTTCGAAGCATTTGGCTGCATTGGTGTTAAAGGCATGGGCTGTCATGGCAATGATTGGTAAGTTTTTTACGGGGGGGGGCATTTGGTTGCGGATATATTCGGTGGTTTGGTAACCGTCCATGATGGGCATAGATATATCCATTAGTATTAGGTCGTAGTTGGGGTATTGTTCTAGTTGTTCGATGGCTTCTTTACCATTTTCGGCAATGTCAATTATAATTTTGGGTGACCATCGTTTTATGATATCTTTAACAACTACTTGGTTTAGCTTATGGTCTTCTACTAGTAATATTTTTATTTCTTTATCAATTACTTTTGTGTGGGCATGATCTGGCACATCTTCGCCTGTAAATACCGATACGGCATCGTCGGGCAGGTAGGCGGTAAACGTTTGTTGGTTATTTTTATTGTTGTTTTCGTCTTCGATTAATTTTTTAAAGCGTATGCTAAACGAAAATTCGGAGCCTTTGTCGGGTTCGCTTGTTAGGTTAAGTTCTCCGCCAAATAATTCGACTAAATGTTTGGCGATGCTTAGCCCCAATCCGGTACCGCCATATAATCGGGTGGTGTTGGCGCTGGCTTGCGAAAAGCTATCGAATACTGTTTTTTGTTTTTCGATTGGGATACCGATACCTGTATCTTTTATGGCGAATTGAATGGAGATGTATTCTTTTTCGTCGTTTGTTACTTGGGTACGCAATACAACCTCGCCTTTGTGGGTGTATTTAACGGCATTACTCACCAAATTGTTGAGGATTTGCAATAGGCGCACCGAGTCGCCCAGAATCATTTCGGGTACGTCAATGTCTGTTTGCACAAATAAGCTAATACCTTTTTCGCGTGCTTTAAATTTGTAGGCTTGTACTACTTCGGCTATTAGTTCTTGTATTTTAAATGGGTGTTCTTCGAGGGTTAGTTTGCCTGATTCTATTTTTGAAAAATCCAGAATATTGTTAATAATTTTCAACAATGTTTCGGATGATACTTTGAGGTTGCTTAGGTATTCTTTTTGTTGATTATTTAGGTTAGTGCCTTCTAATAGGTGAGCCATACCTACTACTACGTTCATGGGGGTGCGTATTTCGTGGCTCATATTTGCCAAAAATTGTTCTTTTAGCAAAGCCGATCGTTCGGCTATTTCTTTGGCTTTTATTAGTTCTTGGGTACGTTTGTAGGGGGTTATGTCGCGTATAATGGCGTTAAAACCTTTTATTTCGCCATCTAACGAGCGCCATAGGTTGGCAGTAATAAGTGCATCTATTAGTTCGTTATTTTTATGTTTTAATTGTATGTCGTAGTCCTTAATACCGTTTTCTTTTTCTATGGCTGCAACCATATCAAAATAGGCTTGTGGTTTAGCATACAGTTCGGGCATAATAAGGCTTTCGAGTTCTTCGGCATTATAGCCCAGTAAGTTGACCATTGATGGGTTATACTCTAATAATTTACCGTCTATGGTACTGATAAAAATAGAGTCTTGCGATTGTTCAAATATGGTTCGGTGTCGTTCTTCGCTTTGGGTAAGTTTTTTTTGTTGTATTTTAGAGTTAGTTATATCTTGAATAGTACCTACTAATTTGGGTTTATGGGTTATTTCATCAAAATCTAACTGCCCTTGGTTTCGCAAATATTTTATTTCTTTTTGTGGTGTTTCTATTTTGTATTCCAATCTAAAACCGTTGGTGTGGTTTCCTGCAAATACTTCGTTTATTGTTTTTTTTAGGTCTTCTTTTTCATTAGTATTTTTTACCACGCTTAAAAATATATTGTAGTTAGTTTCGGTATCATTTGGGTTAAATCCTAATATTCTATATATCTCTGCCGACCAGTACATTTCGTTATCTTCTATATTTAGTTCATAGTTTCCTATTTTTGCAATATGTTGAGCTTGTAATAATCGTTTTTCCGATAGGCGCAATCCTTGCGCCGCATGTTCAACTTGAAGTTGCATGTTGCGGCGCTGCATAGAGTAGAGCATAGTACGGGTTAGTATTGCCGTATCTATTTGTCCTTTAACTAAATAATCTTGTGCACCGGCTTGTACTGCTTCTATGCCAGTGGCTTCGTCGTCGGTACCCGACAATACCACTATAGATACATCTTTGGGGAAAGCCACTAATGCCCGTTCGAGGGTAGCAAAGCCCGAGCTATCGGGCAGGTGCAAGTCGAGTAGTACAATAGCAAATTGTTCGCCTTGTTGTGATAGGCTTAAGCCATCGCTAAGGCGGGTTACGTGAGTTAACTTAAACGGAATATCCTGAGCATCACTCAAATAAATCTCAACCAATTTGGCATCACCCGAATTGTCTTCTATTAGTAGTATTTTTATTTCGTTGTTCATACTCAGTAATTCTATCGCACATTTTTTTATGCGATGAGCATTTTTTTAAGAATATTTAATAGACAATATTATCCTAATGGTAAGGTAGCTGTGTGTAACCAATATTGTTCAATAAGCCTTACCATGTCTATAAACTTATCAAAATCAATGGGTTTAACCAGATAGCTATTAGCGTGCAAATTGTATGCCACATTTATGTCATTTTCGGCATTAGATGTGGTTAATACAATTACAGGTATTTTTTTTAGATATGCATCTTGTTTAATTGCTGCTAACACCTCTCTGCCGTCTCGTTTAGGTAGGTTAAGGTCTAGCAAAATAAGGTCGGGTAGTTGCTCGTCGCTAAGATTTTGTTGTAGTGCAAACAAATACTTGAGGGCTTCGTCGCCATCTGTTATGGCATGTAAAGTACACGGAACCAAACTCTCTTTAAAGGCTTCTTGGGTAAGACGAATATCACCCAGATTATCTTCTATTAGTAATATTTTAAACGTTTTATCTGTTTTCATAAATATAAGCATACAATCAAGTGTAGATGTTAGTGAGTACATTGTTGTGACTTGAAAGAAGTGGCAAAGATACATTGTTTTGTCAAAAAAAGCAAGGCTTGATTACTTTAAATTTTTAAAAGTACGCGTTTTTAGTTTATTTTGCTTTTGTTTTACCCCAAATACCCAATGAATCTTACTAAATTTTTTAGCTATTTTGTTTTTTGGGTGTTTGGTTTCGTTATTTTCAGTAACTTTGTGACTCGATATGAACTATTACGACCAAATGCCGTATTTAGTTTCATAATTGTTCCAACTTCGTTATCGCATTATCATTTTTTTTTATGCCATTTGGCAAAAATAATGTTAGGGCAAGTTATTTTTTAAGCACACCAACAATGAGTCGTAAAAAAACAACTAATACTCGGTCTTCTTCTTCAAATAGCAATATACTCGAAAATTTCTTTCGCTCTATTGCACAAAGCATATTTAATTTTGTTCGTTTCTTTACAGAGCCGAACAACGGTTGGATATTGGGTTTATTGTGTTGGATAGCTGCCATTTTCTTGTTATTTGCTTTTTTATCGTATGGATATTCGTCGTGGGGCATTGACCAAAGCTATGTCAAAGATGCTACACTATTTAATATACTAACCGACAACAACGTACAAACCAATAACATGATGGGCAGATTAGGTAGTTATGTATCTAATTTATTCTTTTTCCGTTGGTTTGGCTGGGCATCGTTTGTGGTAGTGCTATTGCTTATCCTTACGGGCGATAAGCTTATTCGCAAGCGCCAAAGTTATTCGTTGTCTAGGTTGTATCGCTATGGCTTTATTAGTCTATTTTTATTTGCTACTTTATTTAGCTTTTTGTTTTCGGGTAATAGTGGCTTTCCACATGGCGGTGGTATTGGCGATTATTTCAACAATTGGCTACAATCGTTTGCAGGTGGTTTTGGCTCCTTTTTGGTGTTGATGTTTTGTTTTGCCTTATGGCTAAAATTTGTTTTCGATATTCAATTAGATGAATTGTTTAAAGGCAATTTTTCATTTGATAACATAACCGAGCCTTTCAGGAAAAGTTGGCAACAATTGCGCACATCTGACTCTAACACAAGCAACAACCGTACCACATCTACCCAAAATAATAACGCCAATAACAATACCAACACCGCCCGAAAAATGCCACCGCCTGCCATTAGCAATATGGAAACAAGTGCCGAAAAAAACTACGAAGAAGAACGAAATGTACCACCTGGACAGCAAGTGCCATTGAGTTTTGGGGCAAAAATAACACTACCCAACACCGACGTACCGCCTAAACGAAAACCACCTATTGTAGATAATCATTCTTTGATATTAAAAGATAGCACCGAAGAGTACGTGTCACCCATATCCAAAGACGACGACGACGAACAATACAGCGAAAACGTTGCCAATGCCAACCCGCGAGAGGATTACGACCCCACCCTTGAGTTGGTGCGTTACAAAAAACCAGTGCTTGATTTACTCGATTTATATGGACGCGACCTATACGAAAATAACGTTATTCAGGTAAATATGGACGAGTTGGAGCAAAACAAAGCTCAAATTGTTGAAACGCTCCGCAACTACGCCATCGAAATAAGTAGCATCTCGGCTACACCTGGGCCCACGGTTACACTCTACGAAATTGTACCTGCTGCGGGTGTGCGCATCTCGCGTATCAAAAACCTAGAAGATGATATTGCCCTTAGCCTTGCTGCTTTGGGTATTCGTATTATTGCACCAATGCCCGGTAAAGGCACTATTGGTATCGAGGTGCCTAATCAGAAAAAAGAAATTGTTTCGCTGCGCAGCATTTTACAATCCGATAAGTTTCAGCGGGCAAAAATGGAACTGCCCATTGGTTTGGGTAAAACCATTAGCGACGAGCCTTTTGTTGCCGACCTTGCCAAAATGCCTCACTTACTGCTGGCAGGTGCTACGGGGCAAGGTAAATCGGTGTGTTTAAATGTTATTTTGGTATCTTTGTTATTCAAAAAACACCCGTCGGAGCTTAAATTTGTGTTGATAGACCCCAAAAAGGTTGAATTATCGTTGTTTAACATCATCGAAAGACACTTTTTGGCAAAACTACCCGACGAAGAAGAAGCCATTGTTACCGATACTAAAAAAGTTATCAATACGCTTAATGCCTTGTGTATTGAAATGGATGCTCGCTACGACCTACTCAAAAGGGCTTATGTCCGAAATTTGCGCGAATATAACAACAAATTTAAAAAGCGCCAACTAAATCCCGAAAAAGGGCATCGTTACTTACCCTATCTTGTGCTTGTTATTGATGAGTTTGCCGACTTGATTATGACAGCAGGTAAAGAGGTAGAAATGCCTATTGCTCGTTTGGCACAATTGGCACGGGCGGTAGGTTTGCACTTGGTAATAGCCACACAACGACCAACCGTAAATATTATTACGGGTACTATAAAAGCCAACTTTCCGGTGCGCATTGCTTTTAGGGTAACGGCTAAGGTCGACTCGCGCACCATTCTTGACCAAGGCGGAGCCAACCAATTAATTGGTAGCGGCGACATGTTATTGTCGATGAGTGGCGATATTGTACGACTACAATGCGCCTTTGTAGATACGCCCGAAGTAGAACGTGTTGCCGAATTTATTGGCGAACAAATGGGTTTTCCAGAACCCTTTTTATTGCCCGAATTTAAAGACGACGAAAACCCCGGACCCGATGGCTTTGACCCCAAAACAATGGAGTTAGACGAATTGTTCGAAGAAGCAGCTCGTATTATAGTACAGCATCAGCAAGGCTCAACATCGCTTATACAGCGCCGCATGAAACTAGGCTATAACCGAGCAGGTAGGCTTATGGACCAACTAGAGGCTATGAGTATTGTAGGACCTAATTTGGGTAGCAAAGCACGCGAGGTATTAGTTTTAGACGAATTTGAGTTAGATAATTTTTTAGAAAGAATAAAACAACGCCGAGCTGGTTAATAGCTTTAAAAAAATAGGTAAAACTTATATTAACTAAAAAATCCGCTATATGTCTTTAAACTTATAGCGGATTTTGAGGTCATTAAGCAACTAATTTAGGGTATTTAGCGTTTATAGTTCAATACCTTCGTAGTCGGCAATTTGTATTTTTAGATGTGGCGGCATTACAAATGTTTGTTGGCTAATGTAATTATACATTACTTGCACACTACTAGCTGTACAAGCAATTATTTGTTTTCCGTTTCTTTCTATTGCTACGGCATATTGAAGGTCAAAACTTTTGTTGCCAATTTTCGAGCATTTGACATACACATAAGGCTTGTCGGTTAGCAACATAGGCATTTTATAATCAATGCTCATGTGGGCTAAAATCATTCCATGCTCGTTCCAGTCCCAGGCATATACCTCCTCTAGGTAATTACCGCGTGCCATTTCTAAGTAAGTAAGGTATACGGCATTGTTAACATGGTTAAAGGCATCAATATCGCGCCAACGTAGCTGTAGGGCAAAGCGATATTTAAAAGAAGCTAAATCTATCATAAGTTTTACAATTTGTTGTTTTATAACAATGTATAGGCAAAGAACTAAGTACTGCCTACACACGGTAAATAATTTGCGCCCGCCCGCTGTTGTGTTGAGCGTAGCCTAAATGCAGAAAAAGTTTTTTGGGGGTGATAACTTTGCTCACCAACCTTTCAACAGGCTGAACGTTAAACAACAATTTCGCCCTCAAACACCCTTGTTGCCGAGCCGTGTAACCATATATTAGTGGCAATATATTGGCTGTTTACATCGTTTGGTATCTCGAAAGATACTTGCAGGTCGCCACCTTTTGTTTTTGCATACAAATGTGGTTTGTTTACGGTGGGTGTTTGTAGTGCCACAACAATAGCTGCAGCTACGGTTCCAGTGCCACACGAGTAGGTTTCGTCTTCTACGCCTCGTTCGTAGGTGGCTATCAAAAAACGATTAGGTTGGTATGTTTCTATAAAGTTGACATTAATTCCCTTATCGGCAAATGTTGGGCTGTATCTAATTTTTTTGCCTTGTTCGGTCACATTTATCTCGGCTAAACTAGGCACAATAGCCACATAATGCGGCGAGCCAGTATCCAATATATAGGCATTATGGTGGCTAGTAAGTTGTTTTACATCGTTCATTTTTAGCGATACGTGTTGGCTATTGGCATCTATACTAGCCTTATGCCAACCATCGGCAGCCCAAAAATGGGTATGTTGTTGTATAATACCCAACTGATGCGCAAAAGCTACAACACAGCGTCCGCCATTACCGCACATGCTACCTTCGTTGCCGTCGGCATTGTAATACACCATTTCAAAATCGCCTTGAGTATGATTTTGGAGTAATATAACCCCATCGGCTCCAATACCAAAGCGTCGGTTGCACCAAGTACTATACAACAACGCATTTTGGCGCGGTAATTGCATCTGTCTATTGTCCACTAGTATAAAATCGTTGCCTGTACCGTGATATTTATAAAACTTTGTTTTTTGCATTTTTATTTTACTTTATTTAAATATTGCAAATTCACTGCTATTACTAAGCAGCTAATCTATTTCCGACCAAATACAAATAATACAGCTCAATGGCTTATGTTTTTTTTAACATTTTTGTTAAAACTTTCATCAAAAAACTACATCACACCTATATTTTATGAAAAAAATAGCTTTAATAATTGCTATATCTATTATTAGTTCGGCGCTTACGGCGGGCATAATGTGGCGCGTTTTGTTGCCTCAAACGGCGGCTTATTATCCAACAAGCAGCAACAAGTTGCCATTTAGACAGGTCTCGTCGGGTGGCGATGTTATGGACAGTCAAGATATTTCTTTCTTTTCATCGCCTTTTATTATGCCAAACGATTTAACACCATCTAGCCCAACACCCTATAATCGTTCGTTTGTAGAGGCAGCCTATAAAACCATTCCGGCAGTTGTACACATAAAAGTAACCAACGATGTAGCTACCGATGGCAATTGGGTAACTGGTGACAATACCTACGAAAGTAAGCAAGGAAATTCGTCGGGTTCGGGGGTTATTATTGACAAATCGGGATACATAGTAACCAATAACCATGTAGTAAATGGAGCACAAAACATTAAGGTAATTTTGTCAAACAATACTAGTTATCTGGCTACTGTAGTTGGTAGCGACCCAACAACCGACATTGCCTTGTTAAAAATAAAGACGGCTAATAACATTTCTTTTCCGATGCTACAACTTGCCGACTCGGACTCGTTGATGGTGGGCGAATGGGTATTGGCAGTGGGCAATCCGTTTAATCTTACCTCAACAGTTACAGCAGGTATTGTAAGTGCAAAAGGGCGTAATATTAATGTGTTACAAGAACAATTTGCGGTTGAGGCTTTTATACAAACCGATGCGGTTATCAACCCTGGTAACAGTGGTGGTGCATTGGTTAATACACAAGGCAGGTTAGTGGGCATTAATACGGCTATTGCAAGCAACTCGGGCAATAGCGAGGGATACTCGTTTGCGGTGCCCTCTAACTTGGTAGAAAAAGTAGTTGCCGATTTGAAAAAAAGTGGCAGTGTGCAACGAGCTTATTTAGGCGCTAATGCACAAGATATTACGAGCGATTTAGCTCAAATCCATAATTTAAAATCAATGAATGGAGTGTTTATCCAATCGGTTGTGCCACAAAGTGCCGCTGCCAATGCAGGCATCATAAACGGAGATGTTATTTTAGAAGTAAACGGAGTAACTGTAAATACAGTTGCCGATTTATCGGAAAAAATAGCTCGTTTTAGACCAAACGACAAGGTTGGGCTAACTATTATCAGAAACGATAAAAAAATATACCCCACTGTTACCTTAAAAGATGGTAAGCAAAGCAAAGCAGCCAATCTTAAGCCCGATGCCGAATTGTTAATTTTATTGGGATCTCATTTTCAAGAGCTGCGCACCGAAGATTTGCAACGAATGGGCATAAAAAATGGTATCCGAATTATAAAATTGGTAGATGATGGCTTGCTAAAAACCAAAACAGATATAAGAGAAAACTTTATAATAACAACAGCTAATAATATACCTGTATTAAATATTAAGAAATTCAACGATTTCTTAAAAGACATACCCAAAGGTAATACTGTCACCCTCGAGGGTGTTTATTATGGCGAAGACAAAGGGTCGAAAATGTATCCGTTTAAACTTGAGTAACTCACGTTACGCAGGGGTGTTACCTAATTAAGTGGCATGGGATTTTGAAGATAATTTGTGGTTACTTTGCTACTACTTACCACCCATTAAAAGTTTGTTACTTTTTTTCTTGACAAAAAAAGTAACCAAAAAAATCAAGGCTGTATAGGAATTGGCTAAAATGGGCAACATTCCGCTAAAAGATATAAACTTGCACGCCAAACGCTTTGTTTATCGAGTTTATTTCTCGGTTCGGTGTGGCGTGCTTCAAACAGTATATCTTTCTTAACGCTACATTTATGCCCCAATAAATTTCTTAACGCCAATTCCTATAATGCCGGTCCCAAAGAAACGAGCTGCACAACTGGGTATAAAAATGCAAAATACTCAATTATTGAAATGGGCTGCGTAACATCAGCTCCCCAAATTAGCTATGATAGCCCTTACAAAAATTTATTTTTTGCAAGGGTTATTTTTATGCAACCACCCAAGCAATTACCACATCAGGTAAAATTAGTGTGTAATGCACCGACAGTATTTGTGTCAGGTTTGGCATATCGAGCATAATTGGCAGGGTGCTAATAATTTGGTGTTGTGGAGTTTGGCAAGGTGCATCTATAGTTATTTTTAGATGGGTTGCAAAATCTACTTCTTTTTTGCCGTACCATTTATACGCAGTTTCTTTGGCACACCAATAAGTGGTTAATGTGGTATAATCGTTGGGCAAAACGCTTTGATTTTCGATATCGGATAAAAATTTAGCCCTAACCTTGCCCACGCGCGGCATTATAGTTTCTATGTCAATACCTACATGTTTGGTGGGGTGCAGTATAATAGCCACCCATTGCGAGGTGTGACTAATGCCAATGTGGTAACTATTATCGGCAAGATGCGGCTTGCGGTGTTGGTCGTATACTATAGGTATGCTTTTGTTGAGGGCGCAATACAACAGCACGCGCACCGCTATTAACTCGCGTTGGCGTTTAGTGTTTGTGGTAGTGTTGGCTTGTTGGCACAACAAAGCAGGCGTGGCTATTGCTACAGCCTCGTTGATGGGCATATAGGCAACAATAGCCCCTTGCGAGTTGGCTAATATTTGCACAATTAAAAATAATTATCCCGTTACAAAAAAGTTAGCGTGCTTATTTTTGTTCTTTTAAACTTAGCACATAAGCAACGGTATTTTGTATTTCGGTAGCCGATAGGCGCGTGTCAAAGGCGGGCATACGTCCTCTACCTTTAGTAATTATACCTAGCAGCTCGGTTTTGTCTAAGGTGGTAGTTGCTAAGTTAGGCGCGGCACCGTAGTTGCCTTCGTTTTTTGGCGAGTGACAACCTTTACAGTTTTGACCAAATATACCGCTGCCCAAAGCTACTACATCGGTTTTACTTGCATCGGTAGTGGCTTTTTTGCTGCCTCCGCAGCTATAAACTACTAAACAAATAAGTAGCAAAGCAAATGTTTGTTTGATGTGTTGCATGAAAATATTTTTTATTGAAAAGATTAAGTATTAAAAATAAAATTGCTATCAAAAAAAGATAGCTATATAGTGGTAGTTATTGTGCAAGTTAAGCTATTTGTTTTTTATAGCCTAAAAATGGCAAAGTTAAAAAAACAGCGTTAGGCTTTTAGTCCAAGCAAGGGCTAAAATGTATAAAAATAGCAGCGATGCACCAATAGCCATTGGCTTGTTGTTGCGTTTGTAGCCAATAAAACCCATGGGTATTGCCAATATAATAAGGGTTAGCTTGGTATGAAACCATCCGCCCAAATTACCCATGCCTATGGTAAAAAGCATATACAAACCAGTTACCACAAATAAGGTAGCTACAATCATTTCGGGCACCATTGTTTTTTTGCGATATTTAGCTAACAGTTCGCTTTGATTAGTAATCATCAATATGGCTTTTACCACATAAGTAATCACAAACAGAAATACCAATAGGGTGTGTAAATGTTTAATTCCGGTAATCATAATACGTTGAACTTGTTTTTTGTTATGAAAAATAGAAAATCGGTGACAAAGATAGGACTATTTTTGTTAATTTACCTTAATCTACAGTTTTTTGTTTGTTCTATCAAACACAAACTATAAAATACCACAATTTAGCTGTAACTTTGTTGAGTTATTGTAGTTTTTTACCGTTTTATATATGCCATTATGCGAATTTTAGTTTGTTTAAGTTTCTTTTTATCTTTCTGTATCAAGGCTCAATCTTTATACGATTTGCGTTTTGCCAATCCCGATTTGCAATGCCAAGCACATCAATTGTGCATAAACTTAGACATAAAAGCCACCAATGTAACCGAATCTTTTGCTATTGGCTCGCACAGCATTATTTTTAGCTTTAACAAAAACATAATAAATAACCCCACATATACAAGTTATCTGTTTAATTATGCCGACTCGTGCATAGGTGGCGTTATTGGTGCCTATTTGCCTCCTAGTTTTAGCTACGACCCCAACACTGGCGAGGGCAACCTAACTACCGTTATGCAAGTCCCTAACTTTGGTTGCCCATTAGTAACATCAAACTGGGCAACAATGGGGCAGTTTTGTTTTGACGTAATTGCTTATAACCAAGACATTGCCCTACAAATAAACCCTAACTTAACCCTATTTAACCTTAACACCGACCAACCCGCTCATTTGTTAAACAGTTTGCAAACCATAAATGTTTCCCCCGACTGCTCGGATTACGACGACCCCGACCAAGATGGCTTGCTTAACTTAGAAGAGGCTACACTTGGCACCGACCCCAACAACCCCGACAGCGATACCGATGGCTTGCTTGATGGACAAGAAGTGCTAATTTACCAAACCGACCCAAATAATGCCGATAGCGACCAAGATGGATTAAGCGATGGATTAGAAATTAATTTATATATCACTAATCCTAATAACGAAGATACCGATGGCGACACCCTTGCCGACGGCAACGAAATTAGCGAGTATGGCTCGGACCCCAACAACGCCGATACCGACAACGACCTGCTACCCGATGGCACCGAACTTATTTTTGAAACCAACCTAAACAACCCCGACAGCGACGCCGACGGATTGCTTGACGGCGAAGAAGTGTTAATTTACCAAACCAATCCAAACAATGCCGATAGCGACAATGATGATATTGGCGACTCGGTAGAGCTATTTACCTACACCACCAACCCCAACAACCCCGACACCGACGGCGATACCATTACCGATAACAACGAGCTATTTGTTACCAACACCAACCCCAATAACCCCGACTCGGATGAGGACACCATTAACGATTATACCGAAATTTATTTGTACAATACCAACCCCAACACCCCCGACACCGACCAAGATGGCGTACCCGATGGCTTGGAATTTGACAACGGGCAACCAATAGATACCGATAACGACACCCTAATTGATGCACTTGACCCCGACGACGACAACGACAACATACCTACCGCCAACGAAGACAACAACAACAACAACAATTGGTTTGACGACGACGACGACAACGACGGCATACCCGATTTTAGAGATGCCGATGCCGTAGGCATTTCGCCCACCTTGTCAACAAGCCCTCTCCTACTCTATCCCAATCCATTTACAAATTATCTGCAAATTGTAGCTCCACAAAATACCAATATTCAACAAGTATCCGTTTATACAACAACCGGACAACAAGTAGCCCAATTTACTAACATCAACAATCGTTTTAACCTGCACAATCTGCCAACAGGTACTTATTTGGTACAATTAATAAGCAAACAAAATACCATCGTTTGGCAAAAAGTAGTGAAACAATAAACGGTAGCACTGATGCTTGTAGCCGTGAATAGGCTTATCCTGCGCACCCCAACACGCCCCCACTTCACCCAAAAACAAATTTCACTAATAATATTAATTTAATCAATATATTTGATAAATTTTGTACAAAATAAGTAGCTACATCTAATGTGCGGAAAGGTCCACAACTAGTAAAAACATCGTCTGTATCAGACAACAACCAAATAAAAATAAAAATTCATCCCCCATGACAACTCGCATTATTGCCCTTTTCACTGTTTTTTATTGCTTTGTAGCACAAGCAAACACCCTGCCCGACTTTGCTACGCTCAAAACCAAATATCCCGACGAAAATGTGGTGGTACTGCTCAACAAAGAGCATATCAACATAGATTTTAAGAATAACCAATGGAACATCAGCACCCAAATTACCGACCAAATGATGTGCATGAGCGATTTGGCTGCCAAAAGCTTTTCGGACAAAAGCATTTCGTACAGTAGCTTCGAAGACATAACCGACATACAAGCCCGCACTTTAATACCCGAAACAAAAGGCAAAAAAGTTAAATATACCCCCCTATTGGTTAAAAACATAAGCACCAACGATATAATGTTGAATGGCGTGTTTTTTGCCGATTACAAAGAAAAAAAGTTTGTTTTTCCAGCCGTACAAATAGGCTCTATCACCGAATTGTCGTACAAACAAAACAGTAAAGACCCACACATGACCAGCCCGTTTTTTTTCGGCTCGTATTATGGTCCTACCCTTCACAGTGAATACTCGGTAACAGTACCTAATTATGTAAAAATTACCTATAAATTATTGGGGCAAAACACCGAAAGCATAAGCCTAAGCCAAGAAAAAACAGCTAACAGCACCACTTATACTTGGAAAACAACAGAATTAAACAAAAGCGACTACGAAGCCGACGCACCCGGCGGCGGATATTCAGAGCCACATATAATTGTGTACATCAACAATGCCGAAGTAGACGGTAACAAAACCGTAGTGCTAGAAAACGAAAAAGGTTTGTACGATTGGTACAGCCAATTGTGCCGCCAAGTAAACCAAAAAAGCGACCTTAGCCAACTAAAAAAATTAGTATCCGAGCTAACCGCTAATGCCCAAACCGACGAACAAAAAACCCAACTTATTTATGCATGGGTGCAAAACAATATAAAATATATTGCTTTTGAAGATGGACTAGGTGGCTTTGTACCGCGCGAAGCAGCCGACGTGTTTCAAAAAAAATATGGCGATTGTAAAGATATGAGTAGCATTATTGTTACTATGCTTAAACTAGCAAATGTAGAAGCTTACATGACTTGGATAGGAACCCGCGACCGCCCCTATAAATACAAAGAAGTACCTTGCCCAATTGTAGATAACCACATGATTGCCGTTGCTAAAATAAACAACAACTATGTTTTTTTAGACGGCACAGGCGAGTATCAACCTTTTGGCTTGCCCACCTCTATGATACAAGGCAAACAAGCTATGGTTGGCATCGACTCGGTTAATTACCAAATAGTAGAAGTACCTGTTATTGATGCCGAACAAAGCCAGCGAATAGAAAATGCTACTTTTTCGATTGATAACCGCAATTTAGTGGGCAATGGCACTTGTTTGTTAAGTGGCTATCGAAAAATATTTGTAGAATATGCCCGAATGAAACAAGAAGCAAACGGACAAAAAAATTACTTCAACGAAATGTTATCAAAAGGTAGCAACAAATGCAATATAACCCTAACCCAAAACAACGGTTTTGGTAAAGCCAACACCCAAGCTCAACTAAACTATCAGGTAGTAATACCCGACTATGTAACACGCACCAACGACAAAATTTACGTCAACATGAATCTAATGAAACCATACAAAGATGCAAGCATTGATATTAAAAAACGTAAACTAGATAAAGAAAACGAGTTTATGTATCACGACACTTATAACTTTACCCTAGAAGTGCCAACAGGATACACCATAGAATACTTACCTCCACCCACCGAATTTAAACACAACTTGTTTAGTTTTAATGTGACTTCTAAGGCAGAGGATAGTCATATTACAACCACATTTAATTTGCACATCAATCACCTTATATTAGCAAAAGAAAACTTTGCCGATTGGAACAAGTTTATTGATGCACTGAACGCCGCTTACCAAGAAGCAATTGTATTAAAAAAAATATAATTGGGGAATTTACAATTAACTATTTTCCAACAAAATCTACTCGTATTGTGGTATTTAAGAATTTTGTTTAAAAAAATTATCGAAATTCTTTCAAAATCTGTCACAAAATCAAGATTCTTTCACTTTAATATACAGTTTGTGGTGCCAATAAATTACAATCATACAAATTATATAAAAAATAAAAATTAATAACCTCATTAACAGGTGTGTTCCTAAATAGTTATACAATTGAACAAATACATTAAATATTCGTCTATTAAAATACACTATTTTATAATATTTAAAAAATGTACTTTAAAACAAAATAATAATATTTAATTTAAAAATATAACCGCCCAATTTAGGAACACATCCATTAACATAAAAACGAACAATTCGGCAATTAAACACATTTTAATACTTTCTAATACTAATTCATAATCATATAAATAAAAACTCTCACCAACACATAACAATACACATTATTCACGTATTATAATTATCAAATGTTTAAACCTTCTTTTTACCTACTATTACTTATTCAATCGCTTCTTAGCTTTTCGACTACTACTACTTACAGCCACGAATGGTACGATTGGGAAAACGAGCCCAAACTATACGACCTAAGTGCCGAAGAAAGTAAAGCATCGGCTGTTATCATCAAAGATAAACGTATATTAGAGTACGTTTATGATGATGATAAAAAGTTGGTATTGTACGAAACCAAACACAAAATTATTCGGATAAACGACGATGCCGCCGCCGAAAATTTCAACAAAGTGGTGGTTCCTACCCGCGATATTAACGACTTTATGGCACTAAAGGCACGTGCCATATCGCCCGCTGGCAAAATAACCTTGCTTAATCGCGATAATATCAAAGAGCTAGACAACATCGAAAACATGGGTGGCTTTAAAATATTTGCCATCGAGGGTGTCGAAAAAGGCGGCGAAGTAGAATATTTCTACACCACCAAATCGGATAATGCCGATTTGTATGGCAGAGAAACAGAGCAAAGCATGTTTAGCACAAAAACAGCTTCGGTAGACATTATTACGCCCAAAAATCTAATCTTTGAAACCAAATCGTACAATGGTTTCCCAGATTTGTCTGCCATCGAAACCGACTCTATACGCACACTAAGCGCCACACTCAATAATATTCCGCCAATACTCGAAGAAACATACGCCAATTATCAAAGTAATTTAATGTATTTTGATTATAAAGTATCGTATAACAAAGAATATCCTTTTAAAAAGCGTTTATATAACTGGGATATGGCAAGCGAAAATTTTTCGAGCCTAATTTACGACTACAGCACTAATGTGGAAAAAATGGTGCTTAAAGAGCTCAAAAAACAAAAATTATTGAGTATCAAAAACGAAGAACAACGCATTATTGCCATCGAAAAGTACCTAAAAAACACCATTGCCTTGCAAAATGGACATGGTGGCGAGTTTGTGCAGATAGATAAAATTATGACCAACCACTATGCCAGCGAATTGGGCATGTGCCGAATTTTTGCAGCTTTTTTAACCGCAGCAGGCATAAGCCACGAGCTAATTATTACGAGCGACAAGACCAATGCTCGTTTCGACCAAGATTTTGCAAGCTGGAATAATTTTACTGATATCTTGTTTTTCTTTCCTAAATTACAAAAATATATTGCTCCAACTGTTTTTCCTTACCGTTATGGTTTTGCTCCGTATACTTATACGGATAATTATGGCTTATTTATCGATAACCGCACCTATCAAGGTAATGTAAAACAAATAAGTTCGTCAAAAGCCAACGATAACATCAATGGCATCAAGGCAGTGGTTAATCTTGACAATATTTCTTCGCCTATCATAAATTTTAACTATACCTGGACAGGCTACCGAGCTGCCGAGTTTCGCACCTTTTATCAGATACAAAAAGACGAAGGCATGAAACCGTTTGTAACAGCAAGTATAGACGATGCAAAGGTAATAAACTTAAAGGTAAGCAATGGCTCAATAGAAGATAGCGCTTATCCCGAAAAAATATTTACCATAGATAGCCAAGTCGAAATTAAATCGTTGATTGAACGAGCAGGTAGTAGTTATTTGTTTAAAGTGGGCGAAATTATTGGCGGGCAACAAGAGTTGTACCAAGAGCACGAACGCCAAAACCCAATAGATATGCAATATCCTATCAAATACACGCGCCAGATTAGCTTTACCGTACCCAAAGGTTATACAGTAAAAGGCTTAGAAACAGCAAAAATTGATAAGTATATAAAAAATAAAGAAACTGGCGAATATAGCAATCGTTTTTTGTCGGATTATGAACAAAAAGACAACCAAATTACCATTAATTGCACCGAATATTACGAGCAAGTTAGCCTACCTAAATCGGAGTACGAGCCGTTTAGAGAAGTGATTAATGCCGCAGCCGATTTCAATAAAATTGTATTGGTTTTTGAGAAAAACTAACGCATTGCTTATCCAGTTATTATAAAAATCCCCCCTAAGTTAGGTAACTTAGGGGGGATTTTTCCTGCTTCTAACGGATTGTGTGGTTTTAAATTTAGCCGTTTTTTCTTGAAATAATGGGCTTGCCAACAGTTTGTATGAATTTTAAAAGGTGATGTAGGTATTTAAATCTTGTCAATCCTGCAATCCTGTTGACTAAATTTTTGTTTTTGTGTAAAGTCTAAATTTGCGTTTAACTTTTACCGAACGCCCAAAATTGATAAGCAATCCGATATCTATTTGTTATACTTTGATAGGCGGTTGCTGTACAACGTCTAAGCCTTGTTTTCTGAGTTCTATGCACAACGAGTTTTCGTAAACTTTTTCTAAAAAACCTGCCCTAATGTATTATGTACGGTATAGGCGCAATCTATTATTATTTTGGTTAGTTCTTCGTGTTGCATGTGTTCTTGACAGGATTACAAGATTAACAAGATTTGATTTTTATTCTTTCAGTTTCAAAAAAAAACAGCCAAAGAAAAAATCTTTGGCTGTTTATGGGTGATGATAGTGAGTTGTACTGGGCTCGAACCAGTGACCCCTACCCTGTCAAGGTAGTGCTCTGAACCAACTGAGCTAACAACCCTCTCTAAGCGGCTGCAAAGATACGCTATTTTTCGATAGCTGGTACTTCTTCTTCCACTTTTTTCTTTCCACTATATAATTCGTACTGATAAAATTTGCAATCTACGGGACCATTATACAAGGTATGGCGGCGGGCAGCTTTTAAACCCACATTTTTAATGGCATCTTTGTTGCCGCTTAAAATCCAGGCTTTGTAGCCGTTGTAGTTTTTTTTCAGGGTATCGCCAATCATTCTATAAAAAGCATTGGCATCATCTATGGGTAAGCGCAGGTCGTAGGGTGGATTTACGATAACTAAACCTGCTCCGGCGGGTGCGGGCGTATGTTCAAAATCTTTTACACCTAATTTAACAAACTCATCAACGCCTGCTTTTTCGATGTTTTGTTTGGTAGCTTCTATGGCACTTGGCAACACATCGTGGGCATATATCCAATGCTCCATGTCGCGTTGTTGGGCTATGGCTGCTTGTTTGGTTTGTTCCCACAACTCGGCATCGTAGTCTTTCCAGCGTTGAAAACCAAAGCTTTGGCGGTTAATGTTAGGTGCTATATTGGCTGCCACCATAGCTGCTTCGATGGCTATAGTACCCGACCCACACATGGGGTCTATGAGGTTTGTTTCGCCTTTCCAGCCCGAGATAAGCACCAAGCCAGCAGCTAATACTTCGTTGAGGGGTGCCTCGGTGGTAGCTACCCGATAGCCGCGTTTGTGCAACGACTCGCCCGAGCTATCTAACAACAACGAGCCTGTTGTGCCACTAATGTGTATGTGTATACGTACATCTGGATTGTCGAGGCGCACATTGGGGCGGCTGCCTAATTTATTTCTAAATTTATCAACAATAGCATCTTTTACCTTTAGGGCAACGTACTGCGAGTGGTTAAAATAAGGCGAATGAATGGCGCTTTGTACCGCAAATGTCTGCGACAAATCGAAATAATCCGTCCAGTTAATATCGTAGGCTGCCTGATACAATTGTTGGTCGCTGTTTACATCAAATCGCGAGATGGGTTGTAGGATACGAATGGCTGTGCGCAAATGCAAATTAGCTTTGTACAACATAGCCTTGTCGGCTATAAAACCTACGGCACGGGTGTATATTTGGGTAACTTCGGCGCCTAATGCGGTGAGTTCTTTAGCAAGGATTTCTTCTAATCCTTGAAAGGTAGTAGCAATATATTCCATTTTTTTATATAAAATTTAAGATTTGGCATTGTAGTAACAATAATGCTGCCCTAGCAACATACTGTTTTTTTACGATTGGGTTATTTTTGGAATACACTTTTGTTTTGACTGTGTAAATCTACAAACCCATTAAAAATACTTTACAATTGTAATTTTCCGAGCGCAAGGTACTAACTTTTGGGCAATTTTGGGTAACAATAGTGCTAAAAATGTAGTTTTTAGTTACTTTAGTAATTATTGCGCCCATATTTAGCATTTTTTAACGCCCAAATGTACATCAAGGCAAATTATTTTGCTACTTTTGCAAGATTTTTGTAAACTTTTGAAATTTTGCTTTCCCAAAAGCAAGCAAAGTAACAGTTTAAAAGTTACAGAAAATAACTTATGAAAAAAAATATCTTTTTTATAAGCCTTTTACTTGCTATTTCTTTGTTTTCGTGCAACACACTTCGCTCTACTACTTACATTGAGCCACAAAAATCGTTTGTGCTTGGCGAGGGTAAACATGGCAGCTACTCGGCAAAAATCCAGAATGTAGGTGAGCCCGACTTAGCCATTTTTCAGATAAGCACCAAAGGCGAGCGCTTGCCTTTGGGTGTATTGAAAAAAGACGAGAAAAAAAGTTTTAAAGCCGCTCCAAATACTACCCTTATTATTGCCAATAACGGGCTAACAAAAGGTGCTGCAAAAATTGTTGCCGCCGGAGATACTAATTTAAGTATGGGATATAAAGAAAATAAGTAACTGTTGTTGCGCATAAGAGGACACGGATTTTTAGAAACTGATTGAATGTTGATATAAAACCCAAATTTAAACAAAAAATCTATAATTTGATACCGACTTAAGTAAGTAGCAACTATCTATTTTATATCAATTGTTTAAATAAATGCACTAGCCCCGCTTGACGCGGAATTTGTCTTTTGGGGTGATTATTGGCTTACCCTATTTGCACAGTCTATGGCACCCCCAAAGCAAAGCAAGCGCAACCACCCAATCAAAACATTTCCATGTCTGTATCAAAATAAATCTGTCTGTATCATTAAATAAAAATAAATCTTAATCTACATCTAATCCGTAAAATATGTGTCGTAAAATAACGTGGCACGTAACATCAATCAATAATTAATAATCAACAATAAGCTATAATGAATTTACAGCAATTTAAGCGTTTCAACAATATCGGTGGTCTTTTGGTATTGTTGGTGGCTACGGTGGTTTACACACTAACGATGGAGTCGTCGGTTAGTTTGTGGGACTGTGGCGAGTTTACCGCATCTGTCTACAAACAGCAGGTTGTTCACCCGCCGGGTGCGCCTATGTTTTTAATGCTTGCCCGCTTGTTTAGCTTTTTAGCTATGGGCAAGCCCGAACTTATATCGCTAAGCCTTAACTTTATGTCGGCATTTTGCTCGGGTGCGGCTGCTATGTTTTTGTTTTGGGTAACCACCCACATTGCACGCCGTATGCTTACCAACATGCAAGACACCACCATTGACACCGACCGCGCCATTGCTATTTTGGGGGCAGGTTTAGTGGCTGGTTTAACAGGTACTTTTTTAGATGCCGTTTGGTTTTCGGCTGTCGAAGCCGAGGTTTACTCTATGTCGTTGATGTTTACAGCCATGCTTGTTTGGTTGATGATGAAATGGGACGAACACGCCGACGAACCCTTTGCCGATAAATGGCTATTGATGAGTGCCTTTGTAATGGGCGTTTGTATTTTCGTACACTGGCTTAACATACTCACCATTCCAGCACTTACCTTAATTTATTATTTCCGCCGCTATAAAGCCACCACAAAAGGCTCTATATTAGCTTTATTTGCAGGTATTGGCATTTTGCTATTTATTTACATACCCGTTATTTTATGGATAGTTGGCTTTGCTGCATGGTTCGAGTTAATGTTTGTAAACAACTTTGGGCTGCCATTTAACAGCGGAGCTTTGTTTTTTATTGTAGCACTCATTGGGTCGTTTGCTTTTGCACTTTATTATACCTACAAAAACAACCATGTTGTGGTATACAATATGCTGTTGGGGGTTATGTTTATCCTCATTGGTTACTCAACAATAGTAGCCACCGTTTTGCGTGCCAACACCAACCCAAATATTAATATGAACGCCCCTACCGATGTGGTTAGCCTATCGTCGTACCTAAAACGCGAGCAATATGGCAGCCGCCCATTTTTGTTTGGCTACGATTACACCGCCGAAGTATCGGATGTAATTGAAACAGGCGATAAATACCAACGCGTAGGCGATAGATACGAAGTAGTGGGCAAACAGATAGAATACGAATACTCGGGCGATAAGAAATTTTTCCCACGTTTATACTCTCAAGAACCCGGACACAAACAACTATACGAGCAATGGTTAGGGCTTAGTAAAGACGAAGCCCCGTCGGGAAGCGATAACTTGAAATTCTTTTTTAGATACCAAATTGGTCACATGTATCTGCGCTATTTGCTTTGGAACTTTGTTGGACGACAAAACGACGAGCAAGGCATGGGCGACATAAAAGATGGTAACTGGCTTAGCGGTATTGGCTTTTTAGATGCCATACGTTTGGGCAACCAATCGCAACTGCCCGATGTGGTTAAAAACAACCCTGCCCGCAACACCTACTATTTTATACCCTTTTTGCTGGGCTTATTGGGCATGGTGTTTCACTTTACCACCGACAAACGCCGTGCTTGGGTGGTGCTAATGTTGTTCTTTTTCTGCGGTGTTGCCATGATTATACAAGGCAACTCGCCACCCATAGAACCACGCGAGCGCGATTATATCTTCGTAGGTTCGTTTTATGCCTTTGCAATATGGGTAGGTATTGGCGTAATTGCCCTATACGATATGCTCAAAACTAAACTGTCGGCACAAACCGGAGCCGTTGCCGCCCTTGTGTTGGGCTTAATAGCACCCGCTATTATGGGCTACCAAAACTGGGACGACCACAACCGAAGCAACCGCTTTGCCGCCCGCGACTTTGCCGCCAACTACCTTAACTCGTGCGCACCCAATGCCATCATCTTTACCCAAGGCGACAACGACACCTACCCACTTTGGTATGCCCAAGAGGTAGAAAACATACGCCGCGATGTGCGCGTAGTTAACCTTAGCTTGTTGGGCGTTGATTGGTATATTAACCAACTACGCCGCAGAGTAAACGATGCCGCACCCGTACCCATGACCATGACACCCGAAAATATACGCGGTAGCCGACGCGATGTTACCTACTACAAAGCTAATCCTAGTGTTATAGACCCCACACAAGCTGTTGAATTGAAACAGTTGATGGGCTTTATTCGCAGCGACCAATCGGCACTGCCCGAGCGTGCAGACATCAACTATTTCCCAACAAAAAATATCACTTTTACAGTAGATAAAGAAAAAGTACTGCGCAGCAATGCCCTAACCCCCGAAGCACAAACTCAAATGGTAGACCAACTACAGTTTAGCCTACCCGAAGGTAAAAGCAGTTTGTACAAAAACGACCTGATGATTTTGGACATTATTGCAGCTAACAACTGGGAACGCCCCATTTACTTTGCCGTATCGGTAAATAACAGCAGCTATATGGGCTTAGAAAAATATTTTCAGCTCGAGGGTTTAGCCTACCGCATTGTGCCTGTTGTTAGTACTAGCCCTAACAGAGGTGGCATTGTTGGCAACGTAAACCCCGATATTATGTACGATAACCTGATGAACAAATTTAAATTTGGCAACCTAAACAGTACCCAAGCCCATACCGACTCGGATTATCGCCGCATGATTTACAACTTTAGGGGCAACTTTGCTCGTTTAGCCGACGAACTAACCAAACGTGGCGACAAAGAACGCGCACTTGCTATACTCGACCAAGCCGAAAAAATGATGCCCGACCACTCCGCTCCACACAATATATATAGCTACACCATGATTGATGCCTATTATAAAGCCGGAGCCTACGACAAAGGCAATAAAATTATCGATATTGTAGCCAATAGAGCTAACCAAGATTTGCGCTACATTAAATCGTTAAATCCAAATCAACGTAGTGCTTTTGATGATGATGAAAATATGGACGGTTATTTTATAGAATCGTTTGTACAAAAATGTCGTCAGGCAGGACAAGAGGATATGGCTAAAAAATTAGAAGCAATGTTGTTACCTAAATAGCATCAACGAAGTATAAAACACAAAAACAGGTCGTACCAAATGGTGCGACCTGTTTTTTTTAGAAAACCTAATTGTTCATCACTCAAACACAATTAATTATTGTTGTTCGGCAGATGCTTCGTTGTTGTTACTTTCGGTAGTAGTTGCTTTTCCTTTCAGCAATTTTTCGAGTTTTTTAACGCGTTTTTTTAGTTTTTTCACGTCTTTGCGGGTAGCAAAATCAAAACGAGTTTTAATTTTTTCGCCTACTTCGCGCAAACGTGTTTCTATGTTTTCGCGTGCTTTTTCGGTTTCTTCAAAAATTTCGTCAACCAATTCTTTGCGGTTTTCGGTTGATATTTTAATTTTACTTTTTTCTACAAAGCTATTTACGGCTTTTTCGGCTTTGTTTTTTGCTACGCCCAATAAGCTCATACCTGCATCGGCAAGCCTTTTCAATAGCTCTTCGATGGTTTCTTTCTCGTTTTTGCTGTCGTTAGCAGCGGGTTCTTCTTCGGTTTGAGCTTGTTCTTTGGTATCTTCTACAATCTCAACTACCACTTCGTTGTTAGGTGTGGTGGTTTGTTCGGTCAACTGTTCGTTGTTTTCTTCGTTCGGAGTCATGTTTGTTTTTTTGTTTAAAGAAAAATTAATCATCGATTATTATGTTTAGATTTATTGCTGATTCTGGTTGCTGACTACCGGCTGTTAGCTGCTGGCTATTAGCTATTGGCTGAATTTGTACAATGAGTAGTATATTATATGTACATATCTTACCTTCAACAAATAATTACTAAAAGTTTGTAGCTTACAACAGATGCCGGTAATTTACGGCTGGTAAGTTAATCAATCGCTTCAACGGTAGCACCAATACCTCGCTCGGCAAAGGCGCTGCGCATTTCGCGCATTTTTTCTTCTTCGCCTTGTTTTACGGCATATTTACCTTTGTTATGTATAATCATGGCGCATTGCTCTGCCTGATGCCACGTATGTTTGCAAATGTCTATCAACGATTGAATAACCCATTCAAAAGTATTTACTTCGTCGTTGTGCAAAATAAGTGCATAGGTACTACCGTTTATCGAATCGAGAAGTATGTCTATGTCTATTTCTTCTTTTGTTGAGGTTTTTGCCATAAGTATATATATATTTACTAAAACAGAGTAGTTTTTGATTTGGTTTAAGATGTGCCTTAACTATAACAGCAATTGCCCTGCAAAGTTAACGCATTGTAGGCAAAAAAAATTCCCTAAAAGTCATAAAACTACAAAAAAAACAACAAATTCGGCTAATCGTTAAAAAACCGTATCTTTGTGGCTCGAAAAACTACTATATGGCTTTGATTTTGGCATTTATTTTTGATAGGTGATGCAAAATACACAAAACATCAAATATAATTAAAACACTTTAATTAAAATTTAGACGCTATCTATGTTACTATGTTGCCTAACATAAGACAATACTTATCCATGCTACCATGTAACAAACCAATAATCCATTTTTTAACCCACAAAAATATTGCCCATCTATACACCTTACACCTTCTGACGAATGGTGTCTCAAAAAGTCGCTCAATTCATGAAAATAAGTTTCCTACATACCTTATTTATTTCTTTGTTTTTTTTCATTTCCAATGGCTGTGCCAACCGCGTTGCACCAAGTGGCGGGCTAAAAGACGCAACACCACCGCGTGTAAGCGAAAGCAAACCTGCCAATAAAACCCTTAATTTTAAAGGCAAGCGCATTGTGTTGTCGTTTGATGAGTTTGTAGTATTGCAAAACCCCGAACAACAAGTAATTGTGTCGCCTTATATGCCACAATTACCCGAATTTAAAATAAAAGGAAAATCAATAGAAATTAATTTTAAAGAACCCCTAAAAAATAATACCACTTATAGTATTAACTTTGGCAGCAGTTTAAAAGATTTAAGCGAAGGCAACCCATTAAGCAATTATTCGTTTACATTTTCGACGGGTGCTGCCCTCGATACACAACAGATAGCGGGCAAAGTAGTGTTGGCAGATACCAATGCACCCACCGAAGCCCTTGTGATGCTATACGAAGCCAACGCCCCCGACTCGGCTTTCAGAACTAGCCCACCTTTGTATATGGCTAGGAGTAACAAAGAAGGCAATTTTACTATCCGCAGCCTACCCCTTGGCAACTACCGCTTGTATGCCCTAAAAGACAAAAACGGCAACTTTTTTTACGACCAAGCCAACGAAGATATTGCCTTTTTGCCCCAAACCGTAGCTAGCAAAACCGCCGCCGCCGATACCACCAATAAAACAACTTTACCCATTTTGCGTTTGTTTAACGAGCAATTGGGCGCCGCCATATTAACCGACCGCAGCAACCGCGAATACGGACGCATACAATTGGTATACGGGCGCGGCATCGACTCGTTGCAGCTAACCGTATTGAGCAACAAAATAAGCATGGCACAAGTGCTGCCCGAAACCACCCCCGACCGCGATAGTATTTGGCTGTGGTACCGTAACATATCGCCCGACGAGGCACTGAAATTTGCCCTCTCGGGTAGCAAAGGTTTAGCCGATACCATCGAGTTTGTACGCACATCGCCCCGCAAAACCCTCGAAGCACTTAGCTTTTTATCGAGCATTAACGTGGGGCGTACAGGCTCGTTTATAGACCCCGACCTAACAGCATGGCTGCAATTTAACCACCCAATAAGCAACTGGAAACCCGAAAAAATAAAACTGCTTGCCAACGATAAACCCATCACCACGCCCAATTTAATTACACAATCGAGCAGCTACCCACGCCGTTTTGTGATAAATACCACCCTAAAACCCGACATAAAATACCAATTGTTAATACCCGATAGCACTTTCTTAGATTATCAAGGGCAATACAATGTTGAGATAGACCTACCTTTTACTACCTATCCGCAACAGCGATACGGAACCTTACGTATTAAACTATTGGGCAATAACGGAGTCAAATCTTATTTATACCAACTGTATAGGGTACAAGGTGATGTACTAACTAAAAGCGGCTTGCTAAAAGGCAACGAAACCACCATAGAATACATCAAACCAGAATTATATAACTTGGTTATCATAGAAGATGCCAACAACAATGGCAAATGGGACGTAGGCAACCTAAACGAAAAACGCCAACCCGAACGCATTTTTGTGCCTAAAAAACAAACCCAAATAAAAGCACTTTGGGACACCGAAACCGAAGTACTCTGCGAATAAGATTTAGGATTGTTAGCCCACCTTTTGTACCCAAACCTATCTCCTCAATTATCAATTAAAAAAACATGCGTTTTCTTACATTCATCTTACTAATCGTAATCTGGTCAATGCAAAATACCTTGGCTCAGGATACACTTACTCTTGCATTTTTAGCCCCCTCCGATACCGCTAAAAACCCGCTGAAAGATGAAAAGCGAGTGATTGAAAAATCGGCATGGGAAAATTACGACTATCTGGTAGTGGGCAAAATTGCCATTGCAGGCAATAAAATTACCAAACGCCCCATTATATTGCGCGAACTAGATTTTAAAGAAGGAGACACCATTAGGGTAGCAAACCTAGAAGGACGCTTTAAAAAAAATAGAAACCAAATATACAATACCACCTTATTTAACGATGTAGCCCTAAAAATTGAAGGACTAAAAAATAATTTGGTAGATGTATTGGTAGAAGTAGAAGAACGATGGTATATTTTTCCGGCACCCATTTTTGAAATTGCCGACCGCAACTTTAACGAATGGTGGAACACCCATAACCGCGACCTGCGCCGCACACAATACGGCGGCTTTATTGAAGTGAAAAATTTTAGAGGACGTAAAGAAAAACTTAAACTTTGGGCACAATTTGGTTATACCCAAAAGTTTGACATAGGATACGACATACCCTACCTTGACAAACGCCGACGTGTAGGCATGAACGTTTTTGCATCGTATGCCAACAACCGCGAAATTTTTTACCAAGACAGCCTTAACAAACAAGTGTTTTTTAGAGTAGGCGAAAGTTTTATGCGCACCCGTTTTAAAACAGGCTTTGGTATTAATTTTAGACCCGACATACAACACAACCACAACTGGAACGTGGCTTTTTACCGCAACACCATTGCCGATACGGTAGCCATTATAAATCCCGATTATTTTTTAAACGCACAAACACGCCAACATTATACTCAATTTTCGTATACCTTTACCGAAGACAAACGCGATATTGCCGTTTATCCTAAATCGGGGCATTTTTTTAGAGCCAACTTTACCCAAGTAGGCTTACCCTTATTGGGCGACAACGTAAACATCACCGCACTTTATGCCAACTATACCCAATACATGCCCCTAAGCAAACATTGGTTTGGTGTGATTAATACACGTGCAAAACTATCGCTGCCACTAAAACAACCTTATTACAACCAACAAGGTAATATGGGCTATGGCAGTAGCTACCTGCGCGGCTACGAGTACGACGTTATTAGCGGACAAGCGTTTGGCTTGTTGCGCACCGCTATGCGATACCAATTGTTTGATAAAAAGTTTAGAAACGACCTGATAAAAATACGCCAACTGCGCACCATACCCATGGCAGTGTACCTAAAAACCTACGCCGAACTAGGCTACGTACACGACCAATATTACTACGAATATAACCCACTTACCAACACCCTATTGGGTAGCACAGGCTTAGGTGTAGATATACTTACCTTCTACGATTGGTTTTTTGGGCTAGAATATTCGCTAACTTTGCAAAAAAAACACGGATTGTTCGTATCTTTCGGGCTAAATTTCGACTAATTGTTTTTTTTATCAAATCATACCCTCCTCAACAAACAAAAAACCCTCAAAATGCAAGATAGCAACGACAAAACCGAAATAAAACGGCTACAACGCATTTTAATGCAAAAGCCCAAAGACATTGAAAGTTTAATGGCATTGGCATCCATATACTACACAGAAGGAGATATAGAAAATGCAAAAAAATATTTCATGAAAATATTAACCATAAAACCCAACAATGTCAATGCACTTAAGTGTTTGGGATCTTTATTTTCCGAAGAAAAAAATGAAATAGAGTCCAAAAAATACTATTTTAAAGCATTAGACCTAAACCCTACCGACCCTGATATTCATTATAATTTGGCTATGTCATTTATTGAAGAAGGAAATAATGATGAAGCCAAAAAACATTTACTAAAAACCTTAGAAGCAGACCCAAACAACTTCAAAGCTCATAATAATTTAGGTATTTTATTAAAATCAGAGCAAAATTATACCGAAGCAAGAAAACACTACTTAATGGCATTAAAAATAAACCCTGCCGATGTTAAAGCAATTTGCAATATAGGCAATTTATTTTTATTACAAAAGAAATATACCGAAGCAAAAAAATATTACCAAAAAGCGCTAGAAATAGACCCTACGGATTCCGTTGCTCGCCATAATTTAGAAAACCTACTTAAAGCCCTATAAAATAAATCACATGCTCACCGACTCGTACAAGCACCAAGGCATGCGCCGCAAACTAGTTGATGCCTTACACCGCGAAGGCATTACCGACGAGCGCGTATTAGCCGCCATGCAACGAGTACCACGCCACTTTTTTTTCGAAAAAGCCTTCGTCGAAAAAGCCTACGAAAATATCGCCTTCCCAATTGGCGAAGACCAAACCATATCGCAGCCCTATACCGTAGCCTATCAAACACAAATGTTGCAACTAAAACCCAGCGATACCGTATTAGAAATTGGCACAGGTTCGGGTTATCAGGCAGCCATATTAGCCGCCTTGGGTGCCAAAGTTGTCACCATAGAACGCAACCGCAAGCTACACGAACAAGCCAAAAAATTATTGGTCGAAATGGGCTACAACAACATCATCCACCTGTTTGGCGATGGCTACGAAGGCTCCCCAAATCTTGCACCCTTTAATGGCATACTCATAACCGCCGCCGCACCCTATGTGCCACCCGCCCTACTAGACCAATTAGCCATTGGCGGACGCTTGGTAATACCCGTTGGCAACAACGAACAGCAACAAATGTGGTGCATCGAAAAAACAAGCACACAAACCTACGAAACCACCAAAGGCGATTGGTTTAAGTTTGTACCACTGCTAAAAGGAAAAGTTTTTTGAAAAAAAGCATTTTTTTTGCACAAACATGCAACCATCAAACCAACTTTTACGACATGGCAGTATCAATGTTCATTTACATTTTATCAGCCAAACAATAATACCAAAGCAAGCACTGCCCCGCTTGTTTATGTTGAGCGTAGCCGAAACGCGGAATATGTCTTTTTTGGGGGTGATGCTTGGCACTCCCTGACTCGATTAGTTGGTGGCACCCCAAATAAACCACTGTTACCCAAACAAAAAATAACACATCCAACACATTAATAACCAAATACCCACGGCGGTTAGACCCCCCCGGGCAGAATTTTCTTTTACCCCCAAAAATTTTATAACCGATAAAATAGCATGGTGCAATAATGCAGTGCTATTAAAACCCCAATCAATCTAAAACAAATTTACCTATATCATTAAATAAAAATCCGTCTTAATCCGTGTCTAATCCATAAAATCTGTGTCCTAAATAAAGCTAAAATAGCGTAGCACGTAACATAATCAATAATTAACAATCAATAATCAAAAATGATTGCCTATATAAAAGGTACACTATCTGTAAAAACACCCGCTTTTGTTATCCTCGAAACCGCCGGAGGAATTGGCTACCACATTAACACCAGCCTGCACACCCACGAAAAACTACCTACTGCTGGCACAAACAACTGCAAATTGTATTGCCACCTACATATAAAAGAAGACGCACACACTTTATATGGCTTTTTCGAAGAATCGGAACGCGATTTGTTTGTACAACTTATATCCGTATCAGGTGTAGGTCCATCAACAGCACAAATGATGCTATCATCACTTTCGCCCGTCGAAATACAACAAGCCATTGTGTCAAACAACTCCGATTTACTTAAAACAGTAAAAGGCATTGGCATAAAAACAGCACAACTAATTGTACTACAATTAAAAGATAAACTAGGTAAACTATCGCTTAATCTATCCGAAAGTGCCACATCGCACAATAATATATCTACCGAAGCGTTAAACGCCCTGCTTGCACTAGGTATAGGCAAACCTATGGCACAAAAAGCCCTCGATAAAGTACTAAAATCCGACCCTAATATTACAACCGTAGAAGACTTAATTAAAAAAGTATTAAAAAGTTTATAATTAAATTTTCATAAAACTAAACACCTTTACGCTCACAAAGCAACTGTCGTATAATTTATAATCAATAATTAATAATCAATTTCCAATCTATCGAAATAAACTTATACTCGCGCACATAACCTAACTTTCAATTTTTTTATCTAACTTTGCGCTTTTGTTCATGCCCTATAAGGCATCGAACAGGCATTTCTATATTTTTACGTCAAAACAGCCCTTTGAGGAGCAATTTAGCCCTATTATTTTGCCCTCAACACACTCTTTTGGTATCCATCTAAAAAATTAGTATCGTGAGTATCAGAAAACATTTCGTATGGCTTTCCCTATCTATCGTCACCGCCATATTAACCGTTGCCGTAGCAGGTGCTATTGGTCATCGCTCTATAAACCAACCCCTCTCGCAACAACGTTCTAGCAATTCATCAGCAAAAGCAAGAATATCATCTACTAAACAAAACGAATTTGAAGCCCCCGAACTATCTTCCGATGGTCCGGGTGACTCGTTGCGCTATCCCATCGACCCGCGCACAGGCGATTTTGTATCGGGAGGCAATAACAACAACCCCTTCGATTTAAAAGACCCGCCCATCATCCAACAAAATGTAGAATACGACCCCGTAACAAACTCCTACATTATCACCGAAACCATTGCAGGACAGCCTTACTCGGCTCCAACCTATATGACTTTCGATGAATTTTGGTCGACCCAAAACGAAGCCACCCAACAACAATATTGGCAACAAGCCGCAGCAGCAAATAGCTCTAGCGGCGATGGCGAAGGCGACAAACCACCCCTTTATAAAGGCAAAGAACTTTTCGAGCAAATATTTGGCGGTACTACCGTAGATATACGCCCAACCGGTAACATCGAAATGGAATTAGGCTACGCCTATAACCGGGTCGATAACCCCGCTTTATTGTCGCAGGCACAAAGAAATGGTCGTTTTTTGTTTGATATGAACATTAACATGGGCGTAACAGGTAAAATTGGCGACAAATTAAACATAGATTTACGATATAATACCAAAGCCGCTTTTAACTTTAACGACCAAGTAAAATTGCGCTATGCAGGTAAAGAAGATGATATTATCCAAGAAATAAACGCCGGTAATGTTAACTTTGCCCTACCTACGCAGCTTATACCCGGTTCGCAAAACCTTTTTGGCTTGCAAACAAAACTACGTTTTGGTCGTTTAACCATCAACTCGGTTGTGTCGCAGCAACAATCACAATCAAAAACAGTTACCCTGCAAAATGGCACACAAGTGCAAGATTTTGAAGTACCTATTGACCAATACGACGAAAATCGCCACTTTTTCTTGGCACAATATTTCCGCAGCAACTACGAAAAAGCCTTAGCTAACCTACCCTACATCAACTCGCCTGTTACTATTACCCGCGTAGATGTATATGTTATGGACACACGTGGTAATGCCGGCGATGTACAACGCGACGTAGTGGCATTCGCTGACCTTGGCGAATCGCAACCGGTTAACACCAACATAAATACGGCATCGGGCAAAGAGCTACCCCAAAATGGCTCTAACGATTTGTATCAACACCTAATTAGCAACCCCGAATACCGCAACCTAACTACCACCAGCTACCTACTACAAACATCGCCCAAACAACTACGCGATATTATTGATTTTAAAAAAATACAGGTTCGTAAATTAGCCTCTAACGAGTACACCTTCGACCCTAAGTTAGGTTATATATCGCTCAACACCTCGCTTAATGCCAACCAACTATTGGCTGTTGCCTACGAGTATACCACCATTTTTGGCGGAACCTACCGCGTGGGCGAACTAGGCGAAAACCTATTTACCGTCGACGAAGAAAATAAACCCCGCGTTTTGTTCCTCAAAATGCTTAAAACAACCACCAACCTGCCTACACACCCTATGTGGAATTTGATGATGAAAAACATCTATTCGTTAGGCGCTTACCAAATACAACCCCAAGATTTTAAACTCGATATTAATTACGAAAACCCCGGTGGTGGCGAACTTCGCTACATACCCAAAGGCGAAGGCGTAAAAGGCATACCCCTTATCCGCCTATTAAAGCTCGACCAACTCAACTCGGTCAACGAACCTTACCCCGACGGAGCTTTTGACTACATAGAAGCTAAACGCGACTTTGAACCACCCACCACGCCCAGCTCGTTACCTGCCAACATCAATCAACAGCAAGGGGCGGGTGCCAATAATCCGTTTGGTGGTAATCAGCAACAAAATACTGCTCAACAGTACAACAACACCTTATCTTACGGAACCATCAACGCCAAAACAGGTAGGTTGATATTTCCGGTATTAGAGCCTTTTGGCGATTATTTGCGCGGCAAATTTGATGAAGGTGGCAACCCACCCGAAACTGCCAATAAATACGTCTATGATTACCTCTACGACTCAACACGCTTTGTTGCCTTAGAGTTCCCCGAACAAAACCGCTATTTTATTCGCGGGCAATACAAATCTAATCTATCATCCGAAATATCATTAGGACCATTCATAACCAAAGAATCCGTACGTGTAACCGCCAGCGGACAAGTATTGACCGAAGGTGTTGATTATATCGTAGATACTGGCCTTGGACGATTAACCATCCTCAACGAATCTATCTTAAATGCAGGCATACCTATCCAAATATCTTTCGAAGACAATGCAGGCTTTGGCATACAACGCCGCACCTTTGCAGGCACACGTTTAGAGTATTTAGTTAACAAAGATTTTGTGTTGGGTGCAACTGCTGTGCATCTATCAGAACGCCCCTTTACACCCAAAGTTAACTACGGCGATGCCCCTATATCTAACTCCATGGTAGGCGCCGATATGCGCTACTTCTCTGACCTACCCTGGATGACAAAAGCCCTCGATAAATTACCTTTTTATAGCACCAAAGAGCCATCAACCCTTACTTTTAATGCCGAAGGTGCCGCTTTTATACCCGGTACCGCACCAGCAATTAGCCAAAATATTTATTTAGATGATTTTGATGGTAGCAAAATCGAAACCGACCTGCGGTTTCCGTTTATCAACTGGAAACTATCTAGCACACCCGCCCGTTTCCCCGAAGCGGTACTCACCGACAGTTTAGTGTACAATTTTAACCGAGCAAAAATGGCTTGGTACCAGATAGATAATGTATTTTTAAACCCCAATCAAAACGACCTTACCGTCAAAGGTGCTAACCGATAGCAAATACAACGCCTACGGACACACCTTCGCCGAAAACGAGTTGTTTCCTAACCGACAGCAAAACCTGTCGGGTGTAGGTTTGCGCTCGTTTGACATAGGATTTTATCCCGACGAGCGTGGTCCTTACAACTTCGACACCGAAGGCGTTCCGGGTATCTCGGACGGATTAAACTCCGAAGGTAGACTTAACAGCCCACAAACACGTTGGGGTGGTATTATGCGAGCTTTTGATGGCGGTTTGAAAGATTTTGAACGCTCGAATGTAGAGTTTATCGAGTTCTGGATGCTCGACCCCTTTATCTACGATGATATAGAAGGGCTTGACCAACGCGAAAATACCGGTAATTTATACATCGACTTAGGTAATGTATCCGAAGATGTGCTGCGCGATGGCTATCAACAATACGAAAACGCCCTACCCAAAGCAGGCGAAAGCACACAAACAGTAGAAACAATATGGGGGCAAAGCCCAAGCATACAACCCTTTATTGATGGTTTTGGAGCCGACGAAGCCAACCGAGCCGTGCAAGATGTTGGACTTGATGGGATTAAAGATGACGAAGAACAAACCCGCCGAGCAGATTATGTAGCTTATATCAACGGTTTAAAAGCTATTAACACCAACCCGCTTATTTTGGCACGTTTAGATACCATGCTCAACGACCCCTCGGGCGATGATTACCTATTCTTCCGCTCGGACGAGTATAGCGCCTTAGAAAACAACCCCGACTACCGCCCCCGTTTGTCTTATGTAGCCGAGCGTTACAAAGAGTTTAACGGCTCCGAAGGCAACTCACCCGTACAAGCAACAAGCAATACCTTCTCTACATCGGGTACTAACTTCCCCGATAACGAAGACCTAAACGACGACAAAACCCTTAGCGACTCAGAAGCCTACTTTGAGTACAAACTACCCCTTGAGGCAAATATGGGTATTGGTATTACTCCCTACTTAGCCGATGTGCGCTCGGTAGAGTTAGACAACGAAGATGGCACTACGCGCAACGTTAAGTGGTATTATTTCCGCGTACCTGTCCGCGATTATACCTCAAAAGTTGGCGAACTTAATTTCCGCAACATCGAGGGTATACGTATGTATATGACCGATTTTAAACAACCCACCATTTTACGCTTTGCCCGTTTAAACGTGGTGCGCAACATTTGGCGCCGATACAATACCTCTTTGTTCGAAGAAGGCGAATACCAACCAAACGATAATATCACCGACTCATTCTTCGAATTATCTGCCATCAACCGCGAAGAAAACTCTGGAAGACAACCAATTCCTTATGTTATACCTCCGGGTATTATGCTCGAAAACGTACCCACACTCAACAATATTGGCGGATTGAAAAACGAGCAATCGTTGTTGGTACAAGTAGGACAACTACAAGACGGCGAAGGCAAAGGTGTGTTTAAACCCTTAGATGTTGATATGCGCCAATTTAAAAACTTAGAGTTTTTTGTTCACGCCGAATCGCTCAACTCGCCTATTGTTGGCACCTGCGATGGTTTGAAAGACAAAGAAATGCGCGCCTTTATACGCCTTGGCGATGATTTCCAAAACAATTATTACGAGTACGAAATACCCTTATACGTTACTAAACCCGATGATTTAGCAAACATTGATAGCATTACCCGACAAAACTTAATTTGGCCCGAAGAAAACCGCGTTAAAATACGCCTACAAGATTTGGTAGATGTAAAAGTAAAACGCAACTTCGACCCCGAAGGCTCGGCTACCAAACCTTATTCTATCACCAAAACCACCACAAACCCCGATGGCACTACCGAAACCTACCGCATTACCGTAGTAGGTAGCCCCGATTTGGGCGATGCCAAATTAGCCATGTTGGGCGTGCGCAACCCCTTGCGCAACTCGCAAACACAAAACGAAGACGATGGCGACAACCTATGCGCCGAAGTATGGTTTAACGAACTACGCCTAACCGAGTTAGACCGCAGCGCAGGCTATGCAGCCATTGCCCGCGCCGACATTAAACTTGCCGATTTGGGTAATATAACCCTTGCTGGTAAAATGCACACCGCAGGCTTCGGTACCCTTGACCAAGAAATTCAAGACCGATTTTTGGATAACTACTACGAAGGTAACGCATCGGCAACCATTAACTTAGGCAGAATGTTGCCCAAAACCGTAGGCTTGCAAGCACCCGTATATGCTGGCTACACCCAAACCCTAAGCCAACCCAAATACGACCCCTACGACGGCGATGTATTACTGAAACGAAATGTTGATGAAATACGCTTGGCTTATGGCGAAGACAGCGCCCGAGTAGCACGCAAACAACGCCAAACTACCACCACCACCAAAAGTATTAACATAACTAATTTGCGCAAAGACCGCGTAAAACCCAATCTTAAACCCAAAGTTTGGGACATCGAAAACTTTTCGGCAACCTACGCCTATACGCAAACCGAAACCACCGACCCATACATTGAACGCGACCTAGAAACCCGCCACAAAGGTTCGTTGGTGTACAACTACAGCACACGCCCCGCCTACATAGCACCTTTCTCGAAATTGATAAAATCGAAAAGCCCTTATTTGGCACTTATCCGCGATTTTAACTTTAACTTTGTGCCTACCAACATAAATTTGCGCAGCGATGTAAACCGACAATTAGGAACCCTGCAATTGCGCCCATTAAGCCTTGGCGAAGAACCTATTGCCCCACTCTACGAAAAAATATTTACTTGGGACAGAGGCTATGGCTTGAAATACAACCCCGCACGCTCTATCACCTTCGATTTTAATGCCACCCACCGCTCTATCATCGACGAACCCCAGCAAGGCAAAACACCTAACGACACCCTTTGGGCAAACATCAAACGTTTAGGCCGCCCCCGACAATATACCCAATCTGCCGTATTGTCGTATAATGTGCCAATGGACAAAATACCTTTCTTGGCTTGGACACAGCTACGCACCAAATATGGCAGCACTTACACTTGGGACGGCTCGCCATTGGCAATGTCGGATACATTGGGTAATATGGTGCGCAACTCGCAAGATTTTGAAATAAACGGCGAGCTAAACTTTGTCAAATTGTACTCGACCGTGCCGTTTTTGAAAAAGTTAGACACCCCAGCCAAAGCAAAAGGCAACAAACCTAAAAACAAAGACGAAAAAGGCAAAGGAAAAGATACCGATAAAAACCCAGACGCCAAAGACGATAAAACAAAGGACAAGAAAAAAGATAAAAATGCTGGCGGCAGCGACATAAGCCCCGGAGCACGTTTTGTACTTCGTCCGTTGTTGAGTTTGCGCCGCGTATCGCTTACCTACAACGAAAAAAATAGCACCACCTTGCCCGGCTTTATGCCACTGCCCAAATATGTGGGCATGAACTGGCAAGACACCCAAAATATTGGACCACGCCCAGGCGCCGACTTCTTGTTTGGGTATCAACCGCAGCTAAAATCGTGGTTAGAGTGGGCTGCCGTAAATAACTTTATTACGCCCAACATCTACCAAAACAACCAAGTTATACAAACGCGCAACACCACCCTTAACGCCAAAATAAACCTCGAGCCTATCCGCGATTTAAAGGTAGATGTAACCTTTAACCTATCTTATGCCAAAAACCACAACGAGTTTTATAAAACCGAACAAACAGGCAGTACCTACCGTCACTTCTCGAAAATTGATGTAGGCAACTACTCGGTGACAACCTTTTTGCTACCCACCATGTTTACAGGTTTAGATACCAGTAAGATACCCTTCACTTTTCGCGATTTTGAAGACAACCGCGCAGTTATTGCCAACCGTTTTGGCGATTTGTACGAGCAAAACACGGGCGAAACACTCGGCAATTACACCGACCCCTTAACAGGCGAAACCAACACCGCTTTCCCCGAAGGTTACGGTCCGTACTCGCAAGATGTGTTGTTACCAGCCTTCTTAGCCGCTTATAAAGGTAAAGATGCCGCATCGTTTAACCTCAATCCGTTCAACTTTATTCCGTTACCCAACTGGAAAATTACCTACAACGGACTAAACAAACTGCCTTGGTTTAAAGAGGTATTTACCAATTTTAACCTGTCGCATGGCTACACCTCCACCATGAGCGTAAACAACTACCGAAACAACATTGCCTACGACGACCTTTATTACGATGGCACACAATTAGCCAACGACCAAGCTGTAATGGATTATTTGGTAGATGAATACATAAGGCTTGCAAGTAACAACCAACTAGACACCTTAAGCGGTAACTTTGCCTCTTATTTCCAAATACCCCAAGTTACTATATCCGAGCAACTATCGCCACTTATTGGCATAGATGCTACCCTAAAAAATGGTATTACCGGACGATTTGACTATAAAAAATCGCGCATTTTGGCAATGAGTTTTCAAGATTACCAACTAAGCGAAAGCCGCTCGGACGAAATGACCATTGGAGCCAGTTACAAACTAACAGGTTTATCGCTGCCGCTTAAGTTTGCAGGCAAAAAAATAACCCTAAGCAACGAACTACAATTTAATTTCGACTTTACCTACCGCAATAACATCACTACGCTTTACCGCCTCGACCAAAATATTTACGAACCAACCAGCGGTACTAAAACGTGGCGTATTGCCCCCTCTATTGACTATGTAGTGAGCGAAAAATTCCGTACTTCTTTGTTCTACGAATACACCCGAAGTATCCCTGCAGTTACTACTTCTTTCCCGGTTGTAAATGTGCGCGGCGGTATTAGATTGAACTTTACACTCTAAACACATGGCTAATTTTTATTGGTGATAATATAAACAAAAAAAATCTGCAAACTTAGGTCACTTTATACCCAAAGTTTGCAGATTTTTCCGTTCTTTTGCACCCAATTACAAGGGTTGTCCGCTGTCGGCTATAAACTGTCGGCTACACAAGCCTTTTAACTTCTTCCAAATTCTCACAAAAACAAAAAAAATGAACATCCCAGCAGAACTACGCTACACCAAAGACCACGAATGGGCACAAATCGAAGGCGATTTAGTGTGTGTGGGTATCACCGACTTTGCTCAAAGCGAGCTAGGCGACATCGTGTACGTCGACATCACCACACTTGACCAAGAAGTGGCAGCAGACAAAGTTTTTGGCACTGTTGATGCCGTAAAAGCCGTATCAGAGCTGTTTATGCCTATTAGCGGAACCGTGGTAGCCATAAACGAAGAACTAAACACCCAACCCGATTTGGTTAACCAAGACCCCTACGGCAAAGGTTGGATGATAAAAGTACGCCCCAATAATATGGCAGATGTAGATACACTTTTATCCGCTGATGACTATAAAGCATTAGTTGGCGAATAAATTTGCTGAAAATTTTACTTGATGTTATGCCAAATATCAATTACTGGTGTTACGCAGCCCATTTCAATAATTGAGTATTTTGCATTTTTATACCCAGTTGTGCAGCTGATTTCTTCGGGACCGGCATTATAGGAATTGGCGTTAAGAAATAGGCATAAATGGAGCGGTTAAAAAAAAATACTGTTTGAGACACGCCATTACTATACCAGCCTTGACTTTTTGGTTACTTTTTTTGTCAAGAAAAAAAGTAACAAACTTTTAACGAGCCGAATGTAGTAGCAAAATAACCACAAATTATTTTCAAAGTCCCATGCTGCTTAATATCCACCTTGTTTGCTCTATCCCTGCGTAACATCAGTCAATCATCTAAATTTACGCAAATTTTTAGCCATGAAACTTGCCCAAAGCCGCTATCTGCCCATTGTTTGGATGTTGTTTATTTTGGCATTGTCTATCGTCCCGTTACCTCATCTACCCAAAATTGAATTTAATTTGATAGGGATAGATAAATTGGTTCATGCCTTTTTTTACTTTGTACTTACCTATTTATGGCATCGGGTTTGGAGTTATTCAAACCCGAGCTTTTCTGCGCAGCAAAAAACAATTTTTAGCCTACTTATTGCGTTAGTATATGGTTTAGGCATAGAAATTGTACAAGAATACGGCGTTACCAATAGGCACTTTGAACTCGACGACCTAATTGCCAACTGCATAGGCAGCCTATTTGCTAATATATGGCTGAATTATAATAGGCTAAAATTAGCAAAAGTGTAGCCCAAACTATTAGTCCAAAAACCTCATTACCTTCTTTCAAGCTATAAACATCTTTGATAGGTTTAACTATTGCTGTTTTACTGTTGAGTATAGGTTTGTTATTGTATTTTTTAAAGTTTAAAAATCGGTTAGAAAACCGCATTATTACCCAAAACAAAAACAAAACAGAGCCGTACCACTTATCCCGATACCCCGAAACCGATGTGCGCGGTTTTCGGGTGCTTTTCTATTGGTTGAGCTTTGCTGTTGCCCTTTGGTTGTTTAGCTTGTTGATAATTTTGTGGCAGTCATCATCAAATTTAGGTTGGGATTGGTTGGGTAAAAGCACCCAATTAGAAGAATGGACACCACCCGACACCATACAAGTAGTGCTGCTACCACCACCACCCACGCCCAAACCACCACCCGAAGCACCTAAACCTAAGCCCCGCACAACAACCGCACCCAAACCTAACCCGCCTAAACCCAAAACAGTAAGCCAAATACCTATTGTTGTAAAAGACAATACCCCTATCAACAACCCCACACCCACACCCAAAACCGACAGTTTAAACACCCAAAACGGTAATAAAGGCAACGGAAAAGACGACGCTGCCAACTCGGGCAAAAACGATACCACCAACAATACCGCCACTAATACGCCCAGCTTACCCAAAGACATAATGACTATTGACGAGTTTCCGCGTTTTCCGGGTGGCGAAGATGCCCTAATTTCGTACCTGCACAACAACATAAAATACCCGCCTAACGCCCGCGAAAAAGGTATAGAAGGAACCGTTTATATTGGCTGCGAAATAAAAGAAGACGGCAGCATTGGCATAGTAAAAGTTAAACGCGATATCCCCGATAGCGGCTTTGCCAAAGAAGGCGTGCGTGTTATACAAACTATGCCCAAATGGACACCCGCAATGAAAGACGGCAAAGCAGTTAGGTCGTTTATATACATACCCATACAGTTTTTTTTACAATAAATCCGTCGTGAAAAAACAACCTTATACCCACCATGCATTGGCTGCAACTTTTGTTTTTTATGGCTTTTTGTATGCCTATCTGTCCTCGTATTGGCTGCATCCATACCTAGTACCCGCAGCCGTTGATGGCATTGTACTGCAATTAGATGTACAGGATTACTCGCCACAAACCACCCAAAATACAAAATTACACCCAAATATCACTAAAGCAAGTAACACAGCTAAATCCAAAGCCAACATAGCACCCAAACCCACATTGCCACCTAATACCCAAACGCCACCCCCCAACATCGTAACACTACCCGATACCACCCGCTTACCTACCCCTAAAACTCCACTACCCGACACACTGCCCCTACCCTACCCTATCAACCCCGACACACTACAAATTGCCACACCCGACACCACCAACATTATCCAAACAGATAGCATCACTACCAACATAGATACCACCGGCTTAGTAGTGTACCAAAACCCCGACCAACCGCCTAAATTCCCAACTGGTTTTGATGCCATGATGCAGTTCATCAACCAAAACCTAATTTACCCACCCAATGCCAATGGCAAAACCGGAACCGTATACATCGGCTTTATAGTACTCGAAAATGGACAATTAGCGAACCCTTTTGTAAAAAAAGGCATTAAAAACTACCCCCAATTTGAGCAAGCCGCCCTGCAAATACTACACAAAATGCCCCGATGGATACCCGCACAAATAAACAACCAAACCGTAAAAGCTTACTATAGCATACCCGTTGTGTTTAACAATCAGTAACTTATCTTACGCAACCCATTTCAATAATTGAGTATTTTACATTTTTATACCCAGTTTGTTGGCCCACACCACCCCCCACCGGGGGGGGGGCGTGTTGTTTTTTTTTCCCGGGGGTGGCCCCCCTTTTTCGTTTCCCCCCCCCCCCTTTTTTTTGGTTTCCTTCCTTCCCCCCCCAAAACCCCCCCTTTGGGGGGGGGGGGGGGGGCAAGCCCCCCCAATTCTCCCCCAACCCCCCCCCCCCCCTCTCCCCTTCTTTGCCCCCGTACAGTAATCAAAACTACCCGCCCCGCTTGACGCGGTAAATGTCTTTTTTGGGGGTGATGCTTAGCACTCCCTCACTCGATAAGTTGGTGGCACCCCCGTAAAATTTTATGCGCAGCCAACCCTCAAACACCTATTAAGCCCTATATCAAACCACATGCTACCTCAATAGCGCACATCACCGCGTTCTAACGCCCACATTCATCACCTCAAATCATCATCAATAATCAACAGCTTATGCTTAAAGTTTCGTCGGGTACTAAATGGGAGGATATAGTTGGCTACTCGCGGGCAGTGCGTGTAGGCAATATGGTGTTTGTAGCAGGCACAACCGCCGTCGACGGTTTAGTGGTTGTAGGCGAAGGCAACATCTACCAACAAACGCATTTTATCATCACCAAAATAGAAAAAGCACTGCAACAATGCGGTGCATCTTTGGCTAACGTAGTACAAACCCGCATGTATGTAACCAACATAAACCTATGGGAAGAGGTAGCCAAAGCCCACAGCGAGTTTTTCGATACCATACGCCCCGCCGCCACTATGGTCGAAGTAAGTGCCTTGGCAATGCCCCAACTACTCATAGAAATAGAAGTAATTGCCCTTATCGAGGTGTAAGGGGTAAATGATAAACTATAAAAAAACGCTGTTAGAGCTTAAAGCCCTAACAGCGTTTTTTTTATCATCAAGCATTCATCATCAAGGGTTGAGCAACATTTTATCGTCTATATTTTTGACTAAAACAGCGTAACTCATCTGCAAAACTTGTTTTTGGGCTTCGGTTAGGTTATCAAAATTAACCGTATCGGATTGCAAAAACTGTTCGGCTTCGAGTAGTTTTAGCCAAGCTATAAGCTCTGCTGTGGCAGGTTTTTTCTTTTTAACCACACCGCGCAACTGTTCAAAATGCTGTATAAACTGTGGTTGTGTGTAGGGCGAACCATCGGGTAAGTGGCTTTTGATAATTTGTAGCAACATATCGGCATTAGGAAACTCAATGTGGTGAAAAACACAACGACGCAAAAAAGCTTCGGGCAGGTTTTTCTCCGAGTTGCTCGTCATTATCACCACAATAGGATGTTGTACATTGCGTTGCAGCGTCAAATTATTATCCACCTCTTTGATACTAAACCTATAGTTTTCTATCTCTTGCAAAATATCGTTCGGAAAATCGCGGGGGGCTTTGTCAATTTCGTCGATAAGCACCACCGAACCACCCACAAACTTTTGCAAATCGGCATCTTTTACAAACAAACGGGCATTGTTGTCGTTGGTGTTGGTTAAGGCAATAGCTTTACCCAAAGCACGCAACTCTATATAATCGGCTACATTAAGGGCAGCGGTATTATCGGCTCGGCGTATGTTGGCATCTCTAAAATGCCGAAGAGCATCGTAGTAATAAAACAAATCGCTTGCCGCCGAGGTAGTTTTGGTGTTAAAAATAATAGGTTTTGCCCAAAAATTAGGCACTTTTTGCGACAATATATCGGCTAAAGCATACGCTAATTGGGTTTTACCTGTACCCGGCTCGCCTGTCACCAATAGCGGTTGCCCAAGCGTTAGGGCTACCTTTACCGCACCCTCTAAAGCAGGTGTAAAACGATACAACGAAGGCTTGGTTTGCAAACGTGCCGAGCCAATAAGTGAAGGTGTTATGTGCAACATAGTAAACAAGGTGTTGATATTGGTGAAATGAGGCGTGAAAAGCGCCGTAAAGATAGCGCTTTTATTGACACGTTGGTAACTGTTGTAGGTAGCAAAAATACAATTTGATTAATTATTGAGTTAGTAAGCACTAACGTTCAAAAAAACGCTACCTTTGTGCTGTACGATGTGTTAGGTAAAGAAGTGGCAAGGCAAGTATTGTTAGCAAATGGCACAAGTGTTAAAACCGAATATCTGCCCTCGGGTATCTATCTTTATCAAATCATCAACCCACAAAACTAAACTTTGCAACATGGTAAACTTAGTGTTTTGCACTAAAAGTAACACCGTCCAAAACTCCTCTTGTACTAACTCCTCCTCCTTTGGAGGAGGCTGGGAGGAGGCTTTGCATTGACCCTATGTTCTCCCCCTCGAAGGGGGAGTTAGTGGGGGATTAGGTCTACATTTTTTTTATCATCAACAAAAAAACTTCCGAGTAGCAAAAGCTATTCGGAAGTTTTTTTATTTATCACTACTACCCCAAGCACTTTGGTTGCATATTTGGTAGCATTTATTTATTATCAGTTCATCGCCTAAAGGGTTTGTTATCTATCGCACAATCAATAGTTTTTGGTACAATTGGGTAGTGCCATCATTTGTTTCTACCACATAATAACCTTGCGGCAAGTTGTTGGTAGGTAGGTCAATGCTGTTATCGCCTTCGGTAATGGTGGTGTTTTGTTGCAGCACTATTCTGCCTGTCATGTCCATCACCTTAATATTTATTTGGCTGTTGGTATCGGTAAAATAGTTTATCGTTACCAAACTGTTGGCGGGGTTAGGTTGTAGGCTAAATGTTGGTGTTATTACTGTGCCATCGGTTTTAGCCGCACAAGCTGCGGTAGTAAAGGTAGCAGTAGCACTGAATGCACTTGCCGAACCATTGGCACAATTGGCACGTACTTTCCACTCGTAAGTTTTATTGCAGCTTATTTGCGAATTAATATTTTTGGACGTGCCACTTACTGGTCCAATGGTTGTCCAGGTGGCAGTACCTACTCTGCGTCCTTGTATGGTGTAGTTGGCAGCACCTGCTACGGCGTTCCAGTTAAAGGTGGCAGTAGTAGCGGTAATGTTGGTGGTGGTTAAACCAGTAGGTACGGCAGGTACAGCGTTGCTGATAACAGCGCTTGCCGATGCTGTACAACCATTAGCACCTGTTACGGTAACGGTATAAGTACCTGCACTTAAATTGCTGATAGTACCCGTTGTAGCCCCGTTGCTCCACAAACGCGTATAGGGCGATGTGCCACCCAATATATTGGCTTTCATCGAGCCGCCTGTATTGCAAATAGCATTTACTATATTGCCAATGCTAACCGTCGTTGGCGATGAAACTACAACCGTTGTTGTTGCCGTACCCACACAACCATTGGTAGTTGTTATGGTAACCGTATAAGTGGTGGTGGTAGTAGGGCTATCGGTGGTTGATGCCGTAGTAGCTCCGTTGCTCCATACATAAGTATCGCCGCCTGTTGCCGTAAGTGTAGCTGTATTGCCTTGGCAGATAGGTCCATTATTGGTAGCTACTGCTGTAACATTACCACTTGTTACCGTGGCACTTGCCGTAGATGAACAACCCGTTGTGGGGTTAGTAACAGTTACCGTATAAGTATCCGCTGCTGTAACAATAATGGCTGATGTGGTACTGCCGTCACTCCAAAGGTATATATCACCACCACTTGCAGTAAGGGTAGTTGCATTATTGCAAACAACCGTATTGCCATTAATGGCTGCCACTGGGGTGTTGAAAATGCTTACCGTTGCCGAGGCAGTAGCCGTACAACTTTCAGTATTTGTTACTGTAACGGTATAAGTACCTGCAGCTGTAATAACATTCGATGCCGTAGTAGCTCCGTTGCTCCAGGCATAAGTACCACCGCCTGTTGCTGTAAGTATAGTACTTGTACCACCACAGATACTGGTATTACCCGAAATATTAGCTATTGGTGATTGATTAACCACCACTGTTGTTGATGCACTACCCATACAACCATTGCTATTAGTTATTGTAACAGTATAGGTGGCAGTAGTATTGGGGGTAACTGTGGTTGATGCAGTAATAGCTCCGTTGCTCCAGGCATAAGTACCACCGCCTGTTGCCGTAAGTGTAGCCGTATTGCTTTGGCAGATAGGTCCCGAGTTGGTGGCTGTTGCACTAACAGCACTACTTATTACGGTTGCCGTTGCGGTACCTGTGCAGCCACTTGTATTAGTTACAGTAACGGTATATGTATCTGCATTTGTTACCGTAATACTAGATGTAGTAAGTCCATTGCTCCACAAATAAGTACCTCCACCTGTTGTTGTAAGAGTAGTGCTATTACCCATGCAAATAGTGGTGTTGCCTGTAATACTAGGCGTAAGACCACTACCCAATGTCACCGTTCGGCTGGCAGTAGCAGTACAACCATTTGTACCTGTTACCGTAACTGTATAAGTGCCTGCCGGAACAGTAATAGCAGATGTAGTACTACCATTGCTCCATGCATACGTTCCACCACCAGTGGCGGTTAGTGTAGTGGTACTTGCATTACAAATACTAGTATTGCCCGTAATACTAACTGTTGGACTTGGGTTAACCGTAACAGTTACCGATGCCGTACCCGAGCAGTTTGCTGTATTTGTAACCGTAACCGTATAAGTACCCGCAACACTAATAGCAACATTGGCAAGGGTAGCTGTGTTGCTCCAAAGATAAGCGTTTCCGCTACTTGCCGACAAAACGGTAAACGTGCCCGAGCAGATAGTAGTATTGCCTGTAATAGACACCGGAACCGTATTGCTTGCCAATACCGTTGTTGTTGCCGTAGCCGTACAACCATTGCTATTTGTAACAGTAACGGTATAAGTGGTAGATGCATTACTTGGCGAAACAGTAATAGCCGATGTGGTAGCATTGTTGTTCCAAACATAGGTGCCACCGCCACTTGCCGTTAAGGTAGTTGAACTGCCTACACAAATGTTGGTAGTACCGGTTATAACTGCTGTAGGCACCGCATTAGCTACAACAACAGTACTTCGCGATGCCGTACAACCTGCACTTGTTGTTACTGTAACCGTATAAGTGCTATTACCCAAAACCATTGGGCAAACTGTAAGTGCCGACGATGCAAGCCCCGTTGACCAAAGATAGGTAGCAGGTGTAACACTTGATGTGGCTTGCACAACAGCACAACTACCCAAACAAACAGGAGGGCTAGTAGTTGTAAGCACTGGTATAGGGTTAACTACTACCGTTGTAGTTGCTGTAGCACTACAACCATTAGTATTTGTAACAGTAACAGTATAAGTGGTAGTATTAGTAAGCGTTGCTGTTATTGCCGATGTTGTTGCTCCATTATTCCACAAATAAGTACCGCCGCCTGTTGCCCCAAGCGTGGCAGTACCCCCTTGGCAAATAGGACCATTATTAACCGCCGTTACGGTATTGCCAATATTGCTTACTGTAGCACTTGCCGTTGCTGTACAACCTACATCTGATGTAACCGTAACGGTATAAGTACCTGATGTGCCAATGGTATTTGATGCCGTATTTACTCCGTTGTTCCAAGCATACGTAACACCACCAGTACCACCATTGGCTGTAAGTGTTGTGCTACCACCACAAATAACCGTGCTGCCTGTAATAGAAACTACGGGGTTGGCATTAAGCACCACCGTAGTACTAGCCGTTTGTGTACAACCGTTTGTACTTGTTACCGTAACGGTATAGGTAGTGGTTGTGGTTGGTGTTACAGTAATATTTGCCGATGTAGCTCCGTTGCTCCACGCATAAGTGCCGCCACCTGTTGCCGTAAGGGTAGTGTTTGCACCAGCACACACACTAGTATTACCCGTAATACTAACTGTTGGTAATGGATTAACCGTAACCGTTGTTGATGCCGTAGCCGTACAACCTAAGTTGTTAGTTACCGTAACCGTATAAGTGGTATTTGTGGTGATAGGGCTAGTTGTTGTGCTAGCCGTAGTAGCTCCATTGCCCCACAAATAAGTACCGCCGCCTGTTGCCGTAAGGGTAGCTATATTGCCTTGGCAGATAGCCCCGCTATTGGTAGCCGCTACACTAAACGGCGCACAAGGTGCATTAACGGTTAGTGTAGCCGTTTTGATTTTATCGCCACTAGTTGTACCCGAATCATTAGCCGAGTTGGTGGCTAAATAAAACGTTACATTACCTACATTAGTAGCCGGAGCTGTCCAGCTAAAAGTCCAAACACCCGATACACTAGGCGTTGATTGTTCAATAAAACTAATGGTATTACCCGATACTAAACCACTAACTAGCTTGGTGCCTGTACCTAAAGTAAACGAGCCAGCATTAGCCCCACCCGTAGCAGCCACACATGCCGCCTGAAAACCATATACCGTACCTGCCGTAGCAGTAACCGTTACAGTATAGGTTTGCCCTGTTGCATAGTTAGTAGGTGCACCTGCAAGGGCAATAGTTGCGGTGGCATTGTTGGTGCCTGTAAACGAATGACAGGCTGTACAAGTAGGCTGCGTACCATACAAACCACAACGGTTTGCAGGCGCCCCGTCCGATGAACTATGTGTATTGCTACTATTGGCAATTACACAAAAAATAGTGACTACAAATGCCACTAAATACGAAAGTTTAATTTTGGTCATATTCCGTAGAATTTAAAAAGTGTGAAGTATAAAATAAAATTACTTACCGATGCTACGCATAAGAAGACACAGACACGTATTTTAAAATGATTATCTAATCCTGATTTAAAATCCAAATTTAAACAAAAAGTCTAAGATAATGCAGTGGTTTATTTCTTTTTGAACAATAGATTGTTCCATAAAAATAGGCTATTTGGGTAATAAAATGGCTATTTTTCAGGTACTAGTAGTTATTCCATTTAATAGTGTCGGGTAAAAGTAGTGCTAAAAATAAAATCACTAAGAAACACTAAGCACCCAAGCAATATAACACAGATACGGATTGACACGCCAGATTTATCGGTGAAAATCGTTTAATCCGTATTATCTGTGTTCCAAAAATAAAAGAATTATAGCCCAATAAAATAAAGCACAACCCGACAGTATTAACTTGAAAGACTACTAATAATGTATCGCTATTAAAAACCCAATCAATCTAAAATCAACCTTTCCTACATCACCAATAAAAAATTCATCTTAATCGGTGTCTAAGTGTGTAAAATCTGTGTCCTAAATAACGCTAAAATAGTGCAAAGTTACTTATCGCCAATGCAAGCCTTTACAAAGCCTACAAATAAAGGGTGCGGATTTTCGACGGTGCTTTTTAGTTCGGGGTGAAACTGTACGCCCACAAACCATCGGTGCGAAGGTATCTCTACAATCTCGACCAAGCCCGAGTCGGGGTTTGTGCCTGTTGCCAACATACCGGCTGTTTCGTATTGTGTAAGATAAGCATTATTAAACTCGTAGCGGTGTCGGTGTCGCTCGCTAATACCTGTTTTGTGGTAGCAATTGTATGCCTTAGAGTCTTTTTTAATAGCACAATCGTAAGCGCCCAAACGCATAGTTCCGCCTTTTTGGGTCACTTGTTTTTGCTCTTCCATAAGGTCAATAACTGGGCTGGTGGTTTTAAGCATCATTTCGGTCGAGTGTGCATCTGACAAACCCAATACTGTTCTACCAAACTCAATAACGGCACATTGCATACCCAAGCAAATGCCAAAAAACGGAAGGTTGTTTTCGCGGGCATAACGCACTGCCACAATTTTACCCTCAATACCTCGCTCGCCAAAACCGGGTGCTACCAATATGCCGTTCATCCCTTTTAGTTTTTCGGCAACATTGTACGATGTAATGTGTTCCGAGTGTATCATGCTCACTTTTACCCTGCACTCGTTTACTGCGCCTGCATGTATAAACGATTCCGAGATGGATTTGTACGCATCTTGCAACTCTACATATTTACCTATTACGGCAATATGTACCACTTGGGTAGGATTTTTGAGTTTGCCCAAAAAGTTTTTCCATGCCGTTAGTTTGGGTTCGCTGCGGTCAACTAGGCGCAGTTTTGATAAGATAACCAAATCTAGTTTTTCTTTGAGCATCATCAAAGGTACATCGTAAATGCTTTCGGCATCAAGGGCTTCTATCACCGAGCTGCTGTCAAGGTTGCAAAATAGGGCTACTTTGCGCCTAATGTCGGCGGTAATGGCGTGTTCGGTGCGGCACACCAATATATCGGGTTGTATGCCCGACATCAATAGTTCTTTAACCGAGTGTTGTGTAGGTTTGGTTTTTAGCTCTTTGGCGGCAGCTAAAAAGGGCAATAAGGTTAAATGCACCACTAAGCAATTTTCGTTACCCAACTCCCACCTTAATTGCCTGATAGCCTCAATGTAAGGCAGCGACTCAATATCGCCAACCGTACCGCCAATTTCGGTAATTACAATATCAAACTGCCCTGTTTGCCCTAATAGCAACATGCGGCGTTTAATTTCGTCGGTGATATGCGGAATAACCTGCACCGTTTTGCCCAAATATGCCCCTTCGCGTTCTTTGGTAATTACGGTTAAGTAAATACGCCCCGTTGTAACGTTGTTTGCCTGCGAGGTAGGTACGTTTAAGAAGCGCTCATAATGACCCAAGTCGAGGTCGGTTTCGGCTCCATCATCGGTTACATAACATTCGCCATGTTCGTAAGGGTTAAGGGTGCCGGGGTCGACGTTAATGTAGGGGTCAAATTTTTGAATAGTTACCGAAAAGCCGCGCGATTGCAGCAGTTTTGCCACCGATGCAGCTATAATACCTTTGCCAAGCGATGAGGTAACACCGCCCGTAACGAAAATATATTTTGTCATTGATTAGTTGATTGTGTTACGGGTAGCAAAGATAAGGCATTTTGGGCAATTTTGGTGTTTTAGCTTATGTAGATGGCAGTTTTTAACGAAAAGACTGCCTATAGGGTGAGTTTGCACAATAAAAAACAGGCAATTTCAAATTAAATAAAATAAAATCAATAAAAAAACGGCACAAAATACACTACCCTTTTGGAGAAGTAGTGCATTTTGTGCCGTTTAATGCTGCAAATCTACGATTACGTTATTTGCTAGGAGGTAATAACACTTCGTTTATTACATGAATAATACCATTTGAGGTAGGAATAGTAGCTATTATTTCGGCTTTGCCATTAACCAAAATTTTATCCCCATTTTTAGTAATTTTGATTTTTTGACCATTTACTTGCTCAAACTCTTTACCGTCTTCTAAATACTCGGTTTTAAGCGACCCCACATAAGTATGGTAGCTCAATATGTTTTGCAAGTCTTCTTTTTTCTCGGGTTTCAAAAGTCCTTCGACGGTGCCTGCTGGTAATTTTTCAAAAGCGGCATTAGTAGGCGCAAAAACTGTAAATGGACCCGCGTTGCTTAGTGCATCTACTAGTTCGGCGGCTTTAACAGCGGCAACCAAAGTGGTGTGGTCTTTGCTACCAACTGCTACCTGAACGATATTGGGATTAGAAACATCGTCTTTAACACCCGATTGACCTACACTGGGCTGCGATGAGTTTTCGGTAGCTGTTGTTGCAGTTTGGTCTCCGGTACTACTGCTACAAGATACAAACATGCCGACACAAACGGCAAAAGCTATGAAATAAATTGTTTTCATAAAATGATATTTTATGTTTTAAAAATGGTTTTTATGTTTTAAAAACTGCGATATATTGAGTAGTAGCAAGCCCCACATCATAAAAATAGCTACGCCAAATAATATTTCGTTAACATAAGGCACAACTGTATAACTAAACGATGCGATACCTTGTACAGCGAGTACTAGTTCGTTAATAAATACGCCAATAATAAAACCGAGTATACCTATTATTGTTAATTTGTTTACTCTTATTAAATTTGTTGTGTAGGCATACGCAATTAAGAAAACAGAAGTAACGGCTAACAATATCAAATGTAGGTAAGCCATTACTATTGGTCGGAAGCCAAATGCCAATTTGCTAATTGCTGGAATGGTAGAGCCTAATTGTAAACTTAGCTTAATACTTAAGGCTATGGCTACAAATAGGAATAAAAATTTGCTAAGATTGTCTATTTTTTCGGATTTGAACAAAGAACCTTTTTTTAATACCCATAAAAGGTTTATCCAAGCTACAAATTGAGCAATTGCTGCGGCTACAATAATTACATAAATCCAAATTGGAATTTCGAGCCAAAGCGTGGATAAACCATAAGCTGGGATACAACTTACGGCAAAAAGCCAAAAAATACTGCTTGGTTTTTCGATTGATGGCATGATGCTGCCTATGTAATTAAAAAACAACCCCATACTAGCAAAGAAAAACCAACCATTGTACTGAAAGTGCAAAAACCAATAAAGCGAAGCTAAATAGGCATGTTGAGGTATGTTTTTTGTAACCATCATTATAACTAAAGCAAAGGTGCCTAATGAGGATAGTATGTTAAAAAGAAGTGCTGCATTTAGCCACCTTTTACTATCTACACTTAAAAAAATTGCAGCATCTTTGACATAAAAAAGTGCAAAAACAAAAGAAACAATGATAGATAAAGTTGAAAAAGAAATAGAAAATAAAGCATAGCCTTGTATAGCAAAAGCCAATAACATACCAAACGAAGCTATAATATTGAGCAACAATATACCTTGGTAACGTTTAAGTTTTGATACAGACAGCGAAGGTTGCAACAGTTTAACCATAAGCACCATAAGTGTTTGAGAAACCCAACCCGAAAAGGCAAAATGCGAATGGGCATGTTGTAGGTACTTTTGGTCTAGATAGGGAAACTCGAAACCAATTTTGTACCGCATTAGTGCGCCTAAGCACGACACAATAAGCAAACTAAGCAGCGAAATTCGTAGCCATAAGTTAGCACTGTAATTATACATAGTTTTTAAAAACCTGTGTTATTATAAATCTTTTCGTTTAAATATTTGCAGTGACAGCAAAAAAGGCACCACTATCCATAAAGCCAACAGCGTAAAAGCAATAATTAAGCCTGTTGTAGAGCCAAAAAAGTCTTTGAAAATAGCACCCGTATAACCCATCATGGCTGATACATCGAGGTGTAACAAAATTAAAATACGGGCAAGGTCTATGGGGCTTGTGGCAGTAATACCTACCATCATTTTTTCGATGGGGTAATCTGCCAATTGAAACAAGAGAAAAAGCACTAATCCATCGAACAACAATGCAAAGTATAACCACAATAAAATAGCTATGCCTATACCTTTGGCTTTATCGCGACTTAGAATAGAGCCTAAAAAGGCAATAGCCACAAATACAACCGATATAATACATCCAACGGCTATCATCATTAAGCCAACCGACTGCTCGGCATACAACAACAGGGGTATACCTGCACCAATAAGGTAAGCAAAAACTAAGCTCAACGACAAACCCACAAACAAGCTTTGCCATATTTTTTTGCGTTCAACAGGCTGGCTAACAAGTAGTTCTATAAATTCGGAGCTGTTGTAGATATAGATGGTAGAAAAAAGAATAGACACCAATGGAACTATCAGCAATACAATGTTTAGTAATGTAAGTATTCCTTTGGAGCTATTGTCTTCTAATCCAAATGCACTCCAAGAAAAAACTGCTAACAAAAGCGTGTAAACCAATACAATTTTGTTTTTCAGAATATCTATTATTACAAACTTTATAATTTTATTCATGCGGTTTGTTGTTTCAAGATTTTAGCAATGGCTTTTGATATTTTCGTTTCGCCAGTTTCGTTTTTTAGGGTATCTATATTTTTATGAAAAACTACATTACCTTCTTGCATAAAAATAAGTTGAGTAACTAGCTCGTCTAACTCGCTTAGTAGGTGCGAGGTAATAAGAATTAGTTTGCCTTTTGTTTTTTGGGCGATAATTTTTTCTTTCAATATTTCTGCTGCCAAGGGGTCTAATCCGGCTGTTGGTTCGTCCAAAATAAGTACACTAGGGTTAAACAAAAAAGCAAGTGTAGCCCCTACTTTTTGAGCGGTTCCGCCGCTTAATGTACTCATTCGTTTTTCAAACATTTGTTGCAAATTAAATTGCTGTAGTAGGTCTTCGTCTAGTGGCTCGTTCGATTTTCTAATGTCTTTTATGGTTTCCACTACTTGTCCAATGGTCATATTGTCGGGGTATCTGCCCAACTGTGGCATGTAGCCAATGTGGTTACGGTAAGTAAAATCGTTTTTAATGCTTTTGCCCTGAAATTCAATATCACCTTCATCGGGTAATACCATACCCAAAATACTTTTTATTAAGGTGGTTTTTCCGCAGCCATTTGGACCTATCAATGCAATACATTCGTTTTTATTACAGGTAAGTGTTACATTATTAAGCACTTGTAGTTTTCCAAATCGCTTTGATACGTTGTTTATTTTTATCATAATTTTGCAGCCCGCATTAGTGGTTTATTATCAATAAAATTTTCGGGAGTAAGGCTTGGCAGCATTTTCTCTGATTTATCTAAAAGAGAAACCATAAAGCTGCGGTACAGCAACATGGCTGGTTCGTTGTTTTCGACAATTACCGAAAACAAACTTAAGGGATGATAAGGAATATCGCCAATATTGTCTTTATTTAAGTCGTAACCTTCGTATTTGTCCCAATAATTTTCGTTAAAAGTATTAAGCACTAAGGTTCCGTTGGTACTTATGTCAAAAGTATTTTTAATAAAGTTGTTGTTATTAATTACATTATCCATACAACTTGCTTGTATTTTCATACCCCAACCATTACTTTTAAAAACATTTTTTTCGGCTTTTATGCGATTTGTACCTTCCATATAAATACCCGATGTGTTTCGTTGAAAAAAATTGCCTGATATATAGCTATCCGAGATTTCTTTTAGCAATAAACCATAGGCGGCATCGCCCCAATTTTCTTCGAAGGTGTTGTTCATCATTGTTACATTTTTGGTATACATTACCGCCACACCTGCCCCGTTATTTTTAAATAGGTTGGTAAAATAAGCATCGTTGTTAGAGAACATAAAATGCAAACCATACCGAAGGTTGTCGAAAGAGATGTTTCGCCAAATAACAGAGTGGGTAACAAACTCAAAATAAATGCCATCGCGATGCCCCGAAACATGATTGCCAATAATTTGCAAGCTATCACTTTTCCAGCAATGAATGCCGTTGCCAATTTGTTGTTCATCTTTTCCAAAGGCAACAATTGTATTGTTTTTTACCACACAATGCGTGCCGTATTGAATGTAGATGCCAAAAAAATTGTCATACAAATCGTTTTCGCTTATGGTTACAAAATTGCTGTCGTACACTTTTATACCGCCGGGGTCGTCTAAGGTAGCATACCCCGAGTGTTGTACGCGAAAGCCTTTTACCGTAACACTATCTGCCTTTATTGATAGTATTTCAAATTTGTGTTCGCCATCTAATATAGGCAAATTATTGCCTAAAAAAAATATTTTTTTATTTATTACAATATTTCCTTCTTTATACAAGCCGCTCTCTACTAGCACCGTATCGCCTGCTTGTGCGGCGGCAATTGCTTGTTTAATTTGAGTAAAGGCTTTTTGTTTTCCTACACCAATGATTGTTGCCTTTGATATTGGGGCAAATATCAACAAAGCAATAAAAAACAAAACTATCTTCATTTTCATTTATTTATTCTTATCCAATTTTTTACTTCGGCTTTCCATTCTTTTGCAACATTAGTAGCTTGCTCTTTTGATGCAAATGCGGCAATATCGCCACGCATGGGGCTTTTTGCTTTTTCGGACGATACATAAAAAGCCGTTTCGGCGGATATCAGTACATTATTTGCCAAATAGTTGTTTACCCAAAACGATTGATAGCTTGTTTTGGGGTTCTCTTTTTGGTATAGCAACATACAAGACAAGTCATCAAATTTATAAATGCGTCCTTTTTTTGTAATTGATTCGGCGGCAAAGCGTCCGTCAGAAATAGTCATTTTACAAAAAGAACAACTGTCTTTATTTAGTTTAATGGGGTCGGGTTTAATGTTGTTACAAGCTATCAAAAAAAGGGGTAAAATAAATAGCGCAACCGATTGAGTTTTTACCTTTTTGAAACGGTTCAATGCTTTGGTTTCGAGTAATACCACCACCAACAGCAACAATCCACTGATAATAAATAACCAACCGCCAATATCGGGGACAGAAAAAGCACCGAAATTGAGCAGTTGTTTATAACCAATCAAAGGCGGTTGATAAGCCATGCCAGGCACAATAATAGCCGCATTAGGGTCGAGGTTATGACCGTAGTTGTACTCCCATCGCCAAAAATCGACCATTGCCAATATACCAAACAACGCAAAAGCAGTAAACGTAAAGTATAGCATCTTTTTGCGGGCAACAAAGGCGGTAAGTAATACCAATAAGGCGTATCCAGTGATAATGTATGGCAAGACGGTAAATTCAATAAAATTTTCGGCATGTAGTGTTGCCATACCTATATAATGATTTAAGCCATTGATAATTTCTACATCTCCACCTAATTTATTGGCGTAGATTAGCATTACTAAACCCTCGGGGTATTGCGGAGCGGCTAACTCTATGCGCCAAATAGGTACAAATATAGACACCAATAACATAATAAATGTTATTACTAAAAGTATTTTTGACAAAAAAGAAATCGTTTGGTTATTCATGTAGAGATAAATTAATGAAATAAAATGAGGACAGGCAAGCAGATACCTGACTGCCCCCATTTGACTAAAACACGATATTTAAACACGATTACAAAGAGCAAAATTAGTGGAGTTTAGGCAAGATTAATACCTAAACTCAAATTTTGAAGGCTTAATTACTTAGTAGGTTCGGCGCTTTTTCCTACATGAAAACTAATTGGTACGCTACTGCCAGCAGGTGATACCCGCACATAGCCTTGCATTTCTTGGTGTAATGCACTGCAAAAATCAGTACAATACATCGGGAACATACCCACTCTGTCTGGCACCCATTTTAGTGTATTTGTTTCGCCGGGCATAATCAGTAATTCTGCGTTAGATGCTCCTTTTACGGCAAAACCATGTGGTACGTCCCAATCTTGCTCTAAGTTGGTAACATGGAAATATACTTCATCACCCAATTGCACACCCTCGATGTTATCGGGTGCAAAATGCGAGCGAATGGAGGTCATATAAACATGTACTTTTTTGCCCTCTCGAACTACTTTTGAGTCTTTCTCTGACTTGGTAACGTAGGCATTCTTATTATCTTCGATTTTGAAGATTTTTAACTGCCCGTTGTTTCTGATTATTTCGGCGGGTGCAGCTTGAGCATAGTGAGGCTCGCCAATGGTAGGGAAGTCCAATATCATCTGCATTTTATCGCCACTAATATCAAACAATTGCGCGCTTTGTGACAACTCAGGACCAGTAGGTAAGTAGCGGTCTTTAGTTATTTTGTTATATGCAATCATGTATTTAGGGAAAGGTTTGCGGGTATTGCCGCCCGGTATACACAAGTGACCAACCGAGTAATAGGTAGGTACTCTGTCTACAACTTTTAGGTCTTTGATGTTCCATTTTACCACCTCCGACGAAACGAAGAAAGAAGTATAGGCGTTTCCTTTGCCATCAAATTCAGTATGCAACGGACCAAGCCCTGGTTTTTTCACTTCGCCATACAAAGCTGCTTCGTATTTAACTACAGGTATGCCCTGATAGTCGCCATCGTAAGCTTTATCGGCAATAGCTTTTTGCAATTTATCGAAACTAAATACGGGGATAAGTGCTGCCAACTTACCACTACCTACAATGTACTCGCCTGTTGGGTCTACATCGCAACCGTGTGGCGATTTAGGACATGGGATAAAGTAGCAAATGTCTTTTAGTTTGGCAACATCTAAAACAATAACTTCGTTTTCGATGATTGAAGTGGCAGTATGTGTACCGTCGTCGTATGTATTATGGGCATATTTTGCTTTAGTTTTTTCGCCTTGTCCTGCTTTGATGTACTCTTCGGCTTTTTTCCAGTTTACCGCCATAATAAAGTCTTTATCTTTCTGCGAAGCATTTACTTCGAGTAAGGTATTGGCTTGTTCGGTATTGTAGCAACTGAAGAAAAACCATCCGTGCGATTTGGCTCTTCCGCAACGGGCAAGGTCAAAGTTTACACCTGGTGTTTTGAGCTGAAACGCAATGTTCATTTTACCCGATTCGGGGTTAACACTCACAAAACTAATGTGTCCTTTAAAATTTTGTTTATAAGAACTGATAGGCACATCGCCGTTTGCATTGTCGGGCGGAACGCTAAAACGCGTACCTGCCACGATGTACTCCGAGTTTTCGGTACCAAATGGCGAACTGTGGTTACCACCACTATTGGGCAATTCAAGAATTTCGGCAGTGCGGAAAGTTTTTAAATCAATACGAGCTAAACGCGGCGTATTATTGGCATTGGCAAATACCCATTTGCCGTTTATTTCGCCATTGGTTTGCGATAGTTCGGTGTGGTGCAAATCGTCCCAGGGTACAAAACCATGCGAAGTATTTAGCATTGGTTTAGTTTCTTCGCTATAACCCCAGCCTTTTTCGGGGTCGACAGAAAATACAGGAATTACACGCAACAACCGACCGCTTGGCAGACCATATACGCTCATTTGTCCGCTAAAACCACCCGATACAAAGTTGTAAAACTCGTCGTATTTTCCGGGTGCTACGTATGCTTTTGCAGCAGCATCGCCACTTACGGCATTTCCGGCATTTTTAGGTTTACAAGAACCTAAGCCTAAAAGTAGTGCAAAAGCAACTAATGTAAGTACTGAAATTATTTTTTTCATTTTTGTTTTTTTTAGTTTGATGAATAATTATTTTGCTCCATCATTTTTTCTCATAAACTCTACTATATGTCGAGCATCATCATCGCTAAGGCTTTGGTTAGGCATCCGAACCAAGCATAACTCTAATTGTGCTTGCACAGCAGGGTCTTTGTCTATCATAGGGTCGGGGTTAGTAATAAAATTCATAATCCAGAAAGGGGTTCTTCTTTCGGTTACGCCTTTCCAACCGGGTCCTACCAATTTTTCGTCGGTAAGTTTGTGGCACGAGGTGCATTTAGTACCCGAAATACCCTCGCCCTTAGTAGCCATAGCAGCATCCAAAGATGCCCCGATAGTTACATTTTCGGCATTAAATTTACCTTCGCCACGTTTGGGGTCGTAGGTAGCCGCATCCGGACCATACTTTGGGGTGCTTCTGTTGGTGTTTCAGAGCTAGGTTTATCTCCGCCACCGCCGCACGAGTATATCACTGCACTAAGCAAAGAAATCATCAAAACATAGAATGTCTTTGTCATGTTATGTTGTATTTATTATGAAAAATAAAGTGTTTTATGTGATTATTGTTTGGTTTTTAACAACTGTTTTTTTATGTGTAGATGGCTTTTTTGACATTCTAAAATAAAAACAATTAGCTATCAATACTTAAAATCGGACAAGATTGTCGTATTTTTATCTAAAAAAAGTTTAAAAAATTTTAACAACTGTCGGCAGCATTTAATCAACAACAAGTGACATTTGCGTTTATTGAATAGTAGCAATACTTAAAATCGGACAAGATTGTCGTATTTTTACCTAAAAAAAAGTTTAAAAAATTTCAACAACTGTTCGCAGCATTTAATCAACAACAAGTGACATTTGCGTTTATTGAATAGTAGCAATACTTAAAATCGGATAAAATTGTCGTATTTTTACCTAAAAAAAAGTTTAAAAAATTTCAACAACTGTTCGCAGCATTTAATCAACAACAAGTGACATTTGCGTTTATTGAATAGTAGCAATACTTAAAATCGGACAAGATTGTCGTATTTTTACCTAAAAAAAGTTTAAAAATTTCAACAACTGTTCGCAGCATTTAATCAACAACAAGTGACATTTGCGTTTATTGAATAGTAGCAATACTTAAAATCGGATAAAATTGTCGTATTTTTACCTAAAAAAAAGTTTAAAAAATTTCAACAACTGTTCGCAGCCGTATTGTTCTATTAAAAAGACTTTATCTAAGCCACAAAGGTAAATGCTTTTTCTGTATCATGCAAATTTTTTTGCTTTTTTTTTGTTTTTTTATTTAAACAGTTATTTGAGCCATAAATAAATACAGTTATTGAATACATTAAAAGTTTAATTATTTTTAAACAATAAATAACAATATGGATATTATTTTAATTCAATTCCTAAATACCAATATTCGATAACTATTTTAAGCAAATGTAGCCTATTGTTCAAAAATAATTCACAAAATAAAATTAAGGTACTACATAATAAGCCGTAAATTGCGAACTTTGCACCCAAATTTGCGTTTGTAAGCAATAGATAATGGGCAACGAGTTTGGGTAATGAGCAAACTTAGCATTTACAACGTCCATGTATCATTCGTTATTCAAAAAACACACCTCAAAAAATAAATAAACAGAAGATGACAAACGGTAAAAGTATTAAAAAAGTAGCAGTTTTTACATCGGGCGGCGATGCTCCGGGCATGAATGCCTGTGTGCGAGCAGTAGTGCGCACCGCACTGTATCATGGGTTGCAAGTAACGGGCATTATGCGCGGCTACGAAGGCATGATAGAGGGCGATTTTCAAAATCTTACTTCTCAATCAGTCAGCAATATTATTCATCGGGGCGGCACAATACTTAAAACGGCTCGTAGCCAACGTTTTAGAACCGAAGAGGGTATGCAACAAGCCTACCGCGCCTTGCGTGCCGAGCGAATAGACGGCGTAGTGGCTATTGGCGGCGATGGCACCTTTAAAGGAGCCACCGAATTTTCGAACAAGTACGAAATTCCGTTTATTGGCATACCCGGCACCATTGACAACGACCTTTTTGGTACCGATTTTACCATTGGCTACGACACGGCACTAAACACCGTAATAGAGGCAATTGACAAAATACGCGACACGGCACAATCGCACGAGCGCTTGTTTTTTATTGAGGTAATGGGGCGCGACGCCGGTTTTATTGCCCTTAATGCAGGCATTGCAGCAGGTGCCGAGGCGGTGCTTATCCCCGAAACTGTCACCGATATTCGCAAACTTGCCGAAGATTTAGAAGGCGGCTGGTTGCGCAAAAAAACATCGAGCATCGTAATTGTTGCCGAAGGTGACGACATTGGCGGAGCTATCGAAATATCGAACAAAGTAAAAGAACTATTGCCCGATAAGTATGATATTAGAGTAACTATTTTAGGACACATACAACGCGGCGGAAACCCTACCTGCTCGGATAGGGTGTTGGCAAGCCGCTTGGGTCATGCTGCCGTTGAGGCACTCATACATGGCAAAAGCAATATGATGGTGGGTACCGTTCACGACAAAATCCATTTTACCCCCTTCGAAAAGGCAGTTAAACACCATGTATCCGTAGATTCGGAGCTGTTGAACTTGGCAGATGTGTTGTCGTATTAATTAGCTAATGTTACGCAAAGTAGGACACGGATTTTACGGATTTGACACAGATTTGCATAAATAGCTATGTTTATGCGTTTTATGGCAGCGTACTAACAGTGTAAACATACAAGTAACTAATGGCAAACAACACCAAACCGCCCTTACCCAATCAAATGGGCAAGAGCGGTTTGGCGTTTATTATCGGCTAAAACGTATCAAGCAAACTATAACTTAGGTAATTTTGTGCGATTGGGCGCATAACCAAACTGACGGCTAATACCTATACAAAGGTTAAAGCTAGTAACGTTTTGTTTAAAACCGTACTCCGCATTAGCTTTGTATGCCACCGACTCTACTTGTTGCATGGTTTTGTACCTCAACGACGAGCCAATCATATCGCCCTTGGCAAATATGCTCCAATCGTTAAAGGCTGTTAATGGTATACTTATTGCCGTATGTAACAACACTGCCATGCCTACGGCGTTTTTGGCTAACTGATGAAAAACAACATCGCCTGCCTCGGTATTAGCACGGTACTCAAAATTAGGCGATTGCCCAAAGTTAGCGCCTACCAATAAACCCAAATCAAACGCAAACTTTTTTTCGGGCAGGGTGATACAAGGACCAACAGCAGCTACCACATTTAACCAACCACTGTTTGCCAATGTTTGGTTATTTAAATGGTCGGGTAGTTGCTTTTCGAGGTCGGTTAAATAGGCATTTTTATTTACGGGGTTGTAATAACCACTTAAAGTAGTGCCAATGCCAAAATTGCGCGTTAGATGAAAGCCCGCATCGATACCCAAAGCCGTGCCTACTTTGCCATAACCGGCTTGTTCTTTTTCGTAGATAGAGGCGTAGCTGCCTTGTGGCAAAGCTAAACCTACCGATAAGCGCAGGTAATTACGGGCAGTACCTACCATTTTTGCACGCCAAGGCTCGTCGGGTTTGTCGTACAAGGTAATAGATTTATCGCTTTGGGCATACGTTGCCAACGATATAAGCCCTAAGCAAAAGGCGATAATAGTTTTTTTCATTGCATTGAAAGTAAATTAGTTGAAAAATAAAAACCCAAACACAAAAAGCCACATAAACAAGGTCGCCAAAATTTGTGCCAAAGTACAGCTATTTTGCTGTTGTGCCCCGAAAAGTTAAAAGTAAATTTTTATGTTAAGCATCGAACAAAAAGCCCAAATTATTGTCGAAACCTTAGAGGCGTTATACCCCGAAGTACCCGTGCCACTTAACCACAACAGCAACTATACACTACTTATTGCGGTGTTGTTGTCGGCTCAGTGTACCGATGTGCGCGTTAATCAAGTAACACCGCAGTTGTTTGCCTTGGCTAATACACCCGAGCAAATGGTGCAACTATCCGTCGAGCAAATACGCGATATTATCCGCCCTTGTGGTTTGTCGCCACGTAAGTCTAAAGCTATTTACGAATTATCCGAGATTTTGTTACAAAAACATGACAAAAAAGTCCCCGAAAGTTTCGTTGAGCTAGAAGCTCTACCCGGCGTAGGGCATAAAACGGCTTCGGTGGTGATGAGTCAGGCGTTTGGGCATCCTGCGTTTCCGGTCGATACGCACATTCATCGCTTGGCTTGGCGTTGGGGTTTAACAAACGGTAAAAACGTAGAACAAACCGAAAAAGACCTAAAACGCATTTTTCCTATCGAGTTATGGAACAAACTACATCTGCAAATCATCTTTTTTGGTCGTGAGTATTGCCCCGCCCGCGCCCACAATCCGCGCACTTGCCCGCTGTGTAGCAAAGTTGGCATCGACGAGTTGTTTGGGTGAGATTGGGCTGTCGGCTTTAGGCTGTTAGCTGTACGCTTTAGGCTATCTGTGAAAGTACCCCAAAAGCGACACAAAAACTTTGTCATTTCGGTTCATTTTATCCTTGCTTTGGTTATTAACAAAGCAATTTTGCGTATCTTTGCCCCATAAAAATACAAACACATGTTAGTTGCATTTACTGTCGAAAATTTTTTATCCTTCGACCAAGAAACCGAATTTTCGATGGTTGCAGGAAATTCCACTAATCATCCAAACCATTGTGTAACAGTTAGTAATCAAGCAAAAATACAATTATTGAAAATGGGGGTTATCTATGGAGCTAATGCATCGGGTAAAAGTAATTTTGTTAAAGCCATAGATTTTGCTCGCGACCTTGTTGTACATGGTTTTAACAGCGTCTCATTCGAAAAAAAATACTTTAGACTTGATAAAAACAATGCCCACAAAGACACTAAATTCGAATTTCAGATTAAATTAGATACCCAAATCTATGCATACGGCTTTGTGCTGCGCTTAACTACCCAAACCTTAAAAGAAGAATGGTTGGTAGAAGTAGGCGAAAGTGAGGATAAACCCATTTTTGAAAGAACTGTTCTCGAAAATGGAAAATCGGAAATAAGCATCAATTTAGCCTTAGATAGCAATACCGCTAATCGTTTTTCTGTGTATCAACAAGATGTTAAAAACAATCAACTTTTTTTGACCGAACTAAATAACAAAAACCTAGAAGATATTGCCAATATTGAGCCTATTACTGGCTTTTTTCGATGGTTAAAAAAACAATTGCGCATTGTATTCCCCGAATCGAAATATGCAGGCATTGATTTTATTGGCAGAAACGATACGATGAGTAATTTGTTTACCCCTCTTTTGGTTCATTTTAATACAGGCATAAGCGGCATAAGCACTCAAGAATTAGATTTTGATAAAACAATGGATAAATTGCCCGAAGAAATAAAAACACAACTACTTACGGATATGGTTAGTGATACAGCAATGGAAGTGCGTATTGAAGGTGAGCGATTTAGTTTGTTCAGAGACAAAGATAACGAAGTAAAAATAGCTCGTTTAAATACACAACATACCCTTAAAAACAGCAACGAACACGAAAACTTTAACTTAAAAGACGAATCGGACGGCACACGAAGGTTATTCGACCTTATCCCGTTGATTATTGATACCATAAAATCGCCTAAAACTTACATAGTAGACGAAATTGACCGAAGTTTGCACCCCGAACTAACCCAAAAGTTTTTGCAAATGTTTATAGCTAATACCACCAACAACAACAGCCAACTTATCATCACTACCCACGAATCTAACCTTTTAGATGCTAAGTTGCTGCGCAATGACGAAATTTGGTTTACCGAAAAAAATAAAGAGGGCGCTACCAAACTCTACTCGCTCGAAGAATTTAAACCTCAACATAACAACGACATCGAAAAGGCTTACTTACAAGGGCGCTTTGGTGCTATCCCGTTTATTGCCGATACAATGCAACTCAATTGGTCAAACTAATACCGCCAACCTATGCCACGAGAAAGAAAAAACCTTGATAGGATAAGTAAAGTACGCGACACCCGAACTTATTTTTTGATAGCCACCGAAGGTACAGAAACCGAAAAAATTTATTTCGATGCCTTGTACCAGCAAGTATTGCTAAATCCAGCGTTAAACAAATTGGTAAAAATTGAAGTTTTAGAACGTGAAACAAGCGCAAGTTCCCCTGATTATATTTTAGGCGTTTTAGACCAATATGCACAAGATTATCTTATCTACGAAGGCGACGAACTTTGGTTAGTAATAGACAGAGATAAAAACACAGAAGATAGCCACATAGCAAACCTTGTTAATGTAGTGCAAAGATGCGAACAAAAAGGCTACTTTGTTGCACTAAGTAATCCATGTTTTGAACTTTGGTTGTTGCTACACCTTACCGAAGTTACTACATCAACTTATTCTGTCGATAAACTTAATGCGTTACTTGATAACAAAAAACGCACTAAAAACAGCCGAACACCACTCGAACAAGAATTGATTATTTTCTTGAAGAGTTATCAAAAAAACAACTACCATACAACACAGCTGCTAAACCATGTAGACTTAGCCATTGATAGAGCTAAAAAGATGGATACTACCGCCAACTCGGGCGACAGATGGCAAGATTATCTAGGCACTCGTGTCTATTTGTTAGTGGACAAAGTACTCCAAGCCGATATTATCTAAACTAAAAAAAAGCGACACAAAAATTTGTGTCGCTTTTTTTATGCCATTTCAAATAATAGCCTTACCTTGCAAGCAAATTTCGCAACAATTAAGCATTTACAATTAATAACTTACCATCTACAACTAAATAACCGTGTTACAAACAATCGACTATGTAATTATCGTTGCCTATTTTCTCCTTACCATTGTCATTGGCTTGTCGTATAGCAAACAAGCAGGCAAAGACCTAAGCGGCTTCTTTTTGGGCGGACGGGGCTTATCGTGGTTTATTGCCGGCATATCTATGGTGGCTACTACCTTTGCCGCCGATACACCGCTTGCCGTCAACGAGCTGGTGGTTAAAAACGGCATCTCGGGCAACTGGCTCTGGTGGAACTTTCTGGCTGGCGGTATGCTTACCACCTTTTTCTTTGCCAACCTCTGGCGTCGCTCGGGTGTAATGACCGAAGTAGAACTGATTGAACTGCGTTACAGCGGACAACCCGCCGCCATATTGCGTGGCTTTAAAGCCGTTTACCTTGGGCTGTTTATCAACGCCATGATATTGGGCTGGGTAAATGTTGCCATGATTAGCATCTTAAAAGAATTTTTTGACCTCACCTACCAAACTGCACTACTCTATACCGCCGCCGCCATGGTTTTTGTGGCTATCTACTCGTCTATATCGGGTTTGTTGGGCGTGGCTATTACCGATGCCGTACAATTTGTAATTGCCATGACAGGTTGCATCATCTTAGCTTATATCGTGGTCAACTCGCCCGAAATTGGCGGCATAGACCAACTAAAAGCCACCTTAAATGCCACACACCCGGGCGCATTGTCTTTTTTCCCGAACATTAGCAACAGCAGCGCCACCGACATTGGCAGCACTTTGGCTATTAGTGTAAGTACCTTTTTTGCTTACTTAGGCATACAGTGGTGGGCAAGCTGGTACCCGGGCTCGAACCCGGCGGCGGGGGCTATATTGCACAACGCATGATGAGCACCCGAACCGAAAAAGATGCCATCTACGCCACCCTCTTTTTCCAGATTGCACACTACTGCATACGCCCCTGGGCTTGGATATTGGTGGGCTTGTGCGCCATTGTGTTGTACCCCGATATTGCCGACAAAAAACTAGGCTATATTATGGCAATGAAACAATTTTTGCCACCGGGCTTAAAAGGTTTGTTATTAGTCGCCTTTTTTGCCGCTTATATGTCAACCATTGCTACACAACTTAACTGGGGGGCAAGCTACATCGTCAACGATTTATACCACCGCTTTATAAACCCCAAAGCCAACAACAAACAATTGGTACTTGTTGCCCGCCTTACTACCTTAGCCCTTATGATTATCGGTTTAGCCGTATCTACCCAAATAGAAAGCATCTCGGGGGTTTGGTCGTTTCTTATTGAGTGTGGTGCTGGACTTGGCTTGGTGCTTATTTTGCGCTGGTATTGGTGGCGCATTAATGCATGGAGCGAAATTGCCGCTACCATTACACCTATTATACTATACACGGCTTGCAAATGGGCTAACGTGCCTTTCCCGACCAGCTACTTTATTACCGTTGGCTTAACCACCGTTGTTTGGATAGCCGTTACGTTTTTAACAAAACCTACCAACATTGACCACCTAAAAGCTTTTTATGCTCGCGTAAGACCCGACGGCGCTTGGGAACCCATACAGCGCATTACCACCTCGGTGGCTCAAAAAGAAACTAAAATTGGCGGACTATTGGTGTGCTGGGTAAGCGCTGTTGCCATGACCTACTCTGTACTGTTTGCCATAGGCGACCTTATATTTAAAGAATGGACACAAGCCGCCATCTATATAACCGTTGCCCTTGTTAGTTTTGCTATCTTACGCACCGCCCTAAACCGTACCAAAGTATTGGAGGATTAGCTATCCACTTTCGGCTTTTGACTATCCACTTTCGGCTTAGGCACGTAAATTCCCCTCTTGGGAGGGGCAGGGGTGGGCTTTTGACTGCCCGCTGTTGGCTTAGGGCTGATAACCACCAAAATTAACCCCAAACTTATCCCACAAAAACAAAAACTACTTGTTACTAAGGTTTTAAGGCTTAAAAATTAGACTACAGCTTATGTACTTACGGTCTGTAGTCTAATTTTTACCTTTTACTGTAACAAAACCACCTTACTCTACGACTTAACTTTATTGAGTTAAGCCATTTTAGGTTAGCCGATTGCTAGCAACAACTGCCGCTACCTTATTTTTTATCTTTAACCCCTAATTTCTTATTTATTTATGCAATACCACAGAATGGCTATCGAACGCGAAGCACCCGAACAATTAGGCTACAACCGCATCAAATACAACCTTTCGGAAAGCTCTTATACCGACCAACTACTCGATACTACTAACCTTAACCTACATAAATTAGTGCTGTGCTACGGCGACCATTTAGGCAACCCCCAACTGCGCCAACTGTTAGCCACCGATTATGGGGTAGATGCCAACGACGTGCTAATTACCGCCGGCGCTGCATCGGCACTGTTTATGGTAGCAACAGCTTTGCTTACGCCCAAAGATACTATTTTGGTGATGACACCCAACTATGCCACCAACATAGAAACACCCCGCACCATTGGTTGCAAAGTGGTAAACTTGCCCGTAAAAATAGAAGACAACTTTAGGCTAAACATCGACCTGCTGCGCTACTTCGTCGAGATACATCGCCCAAAATTAATTAGCCTAACTACGCCACACAACCCCACAGGTAGTATGTTATCGGCTGGCGACTTGTATGTAGTTGCCCAGCTTGCCGAAAAATACAAATGCTATGTACTTGTTGATGAAACTTACCGCGACTTAGCCCTTATAACCCTACCCGCCTTAGCCGCTACCCTGTCGAACCGTATCATTTCTGTGTCGTCTATGTCAAAAACTTATGGCTTACCCGGCATTAGAATAGGCTGGCTGGTTTGTAAAGAAAAAAGCGTAATGGAGCAACTGCTTGCCGCCAAAGAGCAAATGTTTATCTGCAACTCGGTTGTTGATGAAGAGATTGCCCTGCAAGTGCTACAACAAAAAAACAACCTACTGCCCAACATTATTGCCGATGTAAAAACCAAATTAGGCATTGTTACCAATTGGTTAAAAACTCAACCCCTATTAGATTATGTGCTGCCCGATGGGGGCGTGGTCTGCTTTCCGCGTATTAACCTGTCTATCAACACAAAATACTTTTACAAACAACTGTTTGCAAAATACGGAACCTACGTAGGACGAGGCGGCTGGTTTGATATGCCCGATAACTATTTTAGAATAGGCTACGCATGGATGCCCAATAACACCGACCTGCAACAAGGGCTAAATAACATTAGCCAAGTACTTGAAGAAATGGCAAATGATAAGGGTTAAGTTGTAAATGGTAAGGGCTGAGTGGTAAATTGTAATGGCTAAATTGTAAATTGTAATGGCTAAATTACAAGTAGCTCAAAAGCTTTTTAGTTACTGCTTATCATGCTCAAATCTACCATCATCGCTCATTATTTACCATTTATCACTGCAAAAACCCTATTTACCATTTATAATTTACCACTGCAATAACCCTATTTACAGCTCGCCATCAAAAAAATACCATTTACCATTCACAACTTAGCATTTACAATTTACCATTTACAATTAATAAACATGCTCACCATCAACAACCTTAGCAAAACCTACCCTAACGGCGTACAGGCTTTGAAAAACATTAGTTTAAACATTCCAAACGGGCTTTTTGGCTTGTTGGGTCCTAATGGGGCAGGCAAATCATCATTGATGCGCACCATTGCTACCCTACAAGATGCCGATAGCGGCACCATTACCCTCGACAACATTAACGTAAGCACCAACAAAGATGCCATGCGACAAGTACTCGGCTACCTGCCCCAAGAGTTTGGCGTATACCCCACCGTTAGCGCCGAAGAACTACTCGACCACATTGCCATACTAAAAGGTGTTACCAACAACGCCCAACGCAAAGAGGTAGTAACAACGTTGCTAAAACAAACTAACTTGTTCGACCACCGCAAAAAAAGCCTCGGCGGGTTCTCGGGCGGTATGAAACAACGGTTTGGTATTGCACAAGCCCTTTTGGGCAATCCCAAAATTATTATCGTTGATGAACCCACCGCCGGACTCGACCCCACCGAACGCAACCGCTTTTTGAACTTACTAAGCGAAATTAGCGAAACCGTGGTTGTTATCCTCTCTACCCACATCGTCGAAGATGTACGCGAACTTTGCCCTAACATGGCTATCATCAACAAAGGCGAAGTAATGTTTACCGGAACCCCACAAGCCGCCCTAGCTAAACTACATGGCAAAGTTTGGAAAGCCATACTGCCCAAACACGAAGCCAAACAAATTAGCGAAGAATACAAGGTTATATCTACCAAATTTAATACCGGTAACATAGAGGTACACATACTAAGCAACCATGCACCCAACAACACCGCCTTCGAAGCCGTTGAACCCGAATTAGAAGACGTGTACTTTGCCGTGATAAACAAATTAATTGTTGATTAAATACCCATGTGGCAATGTGGTGATATAACGATGTGGTGATGTAGCAATGTGGCAACATTACAATGTGACAATGTTGTGCGCAATACTGTACACATTAATAGCGGCATTGTACAAACGCACAATTACCCACTTATTATTTATCACCACCCCAAAGTGTATACCTAATCATTGGTCAAAAACGCACCAATTGTATCCTACAAACAAGCCCAAACACCCGTTATTGTATCCGCTTTTATTACAAAAGCACCATTTAGCGTTTATAATTTACCATTTACAATTAACTCCTTCCTGTTTATCATCAAAACCATGTTACCAATACTACTTTTCGAGCTAAAATACCGTTTGCGTCGCCCGGCTACCTACGGTTATTTCTTCATACTTTTTCTGATGTCGCTGATGTTTGTTAGCACCAAGGGCATACAAATTGGCGGAGCTGTTGGGCAAGTTTTCCGCAATGCCCCCTTTATCATCAACCAAGTTACTGCTGTAATGATGATATTTGGCACCCTCATTATTTCGGCGGTGATGGGCGTGCCTATATACCGCGACTTTGAACACCGTTTTCACGAGATAATGTTTACTACGCCCGTCAAAAAATGGCAGTATTTGACAGGGCGTTTTTTAGGCTCCTACATCATTTGCATACTGATACTTAGCAGCATTGTGTGGGGCATTTTTGTGGGGCAGTTTATGCCTTGGACAGACAAAGAAGTGCTGGGTCCTATTGTGCCGCTCGCCTACATTCAGCCTATCATCAACTACATTTTACCTAATACCTTGCTGTTGGGTGCTATCTTCTTTGCTTCGGGCAGCTATTTCCGCAGTCAGTTAGCCATTTACGTACAAGGGGTGCTGTTTATCTCTGCCTATATCATGATAAACACCCTTATAAGCGATGCCGACACCAACCCCATCTACACCCTCCTCGACCCGTTTGGGTTAAGCGCCACCCAAATAGTAACTAAATACTGGACAACCGCCGACAAAAACGTGCAGATAGTGCCGCTACAAAGTTGGTTGCTATACAACCGCCTTATCTGGACAGCCGTAGGGCTTGTTTTTAGTGCCTTGTTCTTCCGTTTCTTTCAGTTCACCAAAGCGGCTCCATCGTTTGGCAAAAAGAAAAAAAGCACCGACCTAACCGATACCCCTACCGCCGCCTTAACCCTACCCGACTTAGCCCTGCCTTTTGTGCCACAAGATTTTAGTTGGGCTGCATCTGTCAAAAAATGGGCGTTCCTTACCCGTTTTCATACCCGCAACATCTTGCGTTCTGTTCCCTTTATTGCTATTACCCTTTGCGGCATCTTTATTTTAGCCACCAACAGCGTGCAAATAGGGCAATTAGGCGATACCCCTACCCTACCCCTAACTTATATGGTGATGGACGTGGTGACTGGCTCGTTTGCCTTGTTTATCCTTATCATCATTACTTTTTATGTGGGCGAATTGGTTTGGAAAGAGCGCGAAGTGCAATTGTCGGGCATCATAGATGCATCGCCGCTAAGTAGCACCGTAAATTTAGTGGCTAAATTTGGCGCTATGGTATTGGTCGAGGCAATGCTGTTAGCCATTATTATGGTGGCAGGCATTGCCATACAACTTTATAGGGGCTTTGCCGACATAGATTATGTGCTTTACCTCAAATACCTGTACCTATACACCTTGCCCGGCTATGTTTTGCTTACGCTGCTGGCGTTTTTTGTACACAACATAGTAAGCAACAAATTTGTTGGACACGTGTTTATGATTATGTACTACGTGTTTAACATAGTGCTGTTTGCCCTTGATATTAACCACAACATGCTGTACTATGGCAACAAACCCGAAGTCACTTACTCGGGCATGAATGGTTTTGGACACTTTGTAAAACCTGTTTTGGCATTTACCACCTATTGGGGCTTATTGGGCGCAGCTATGTTTGTGGCGGCTACCTTGTTGTATCAGCGGGGCATCGAAACTAATTTTACTGCCAAGCTCCGCAACTTTGGGCAACGCTACAAAACATCGGCTGCCCGTTTTAGCTTGCCTTTGTTACTGCTGTTGTTTGTGTTGTGCGGCAGTTTTGTGTTTTACAACACCAACATTTTAAACAAATACCGCACCCCAAAAGCCGAACGACAACTAAATATTGACTACGAACTGCTCTATAAAAAGTACGAAAACAAACCGCAACCGCGCATTGTTAGCTCTGTTGTGGCTGCCGATATTTACCCCGATACCCGCCAACTAGATTTTAAAGGGGTGATGATTATCAAAAACAAAAACAACACCCCCATTGATAGCGTTATTGTGCAACTGCCCAACAACGCCCAAATAAATAGCTTAACAGTAGGCAAAAACGCCAAATTGGTACTCAACGACCCCAATATTGGCTTTTATATTTACCAACTTGCCCAACCGCTGCAACCCACCGACAGCATTGAACTAAGCTACAACCTACATTATGGCGAAAAAGGTTTCCCGAACAACGGCGGAACGACCAGTATTGTAGAAAACGGCACTTTTGTAAACAGCAGCTTGCTGCCCAGCATAGGTTACAGCAACGGCGGCGAACTGCAAGACCCCGACGAAAGACGCAAAGCCAAACTGCCTAAACGCGCCAACGACATGCCACCTGCCACCGATAGCACTAATCTGGCACGCAACTACATATCGTCGGACAGCGACTGGATACGCTTTGATGCTACCGTTAGCACATCGCCCGACCAAATAGCTATTGCACCCGGCTACCTACAGCGCGAATGGACCGAAAACGGGCGTAAGTACTTCCATTACAAAATGGATCGCCCCATCCTCAATTTTTACTCGTTTTTAAGCGCCCGTTACCAAGTTTTGCGCGATAAATGGAACGACATAAACATTGAGATTTACTACCACCCCCAACATACTTACAACATTGATAGAATGGTAGCAGCCGTTAAAAAACCTTAGACTACTGCTCCAAAAATTTTAGCCCCTATCAACATAAACAAGTGCGCATCATCGAGTTTCCGCGTTATGCCTCTTTTGCACAGTCGTTTCCAAACACTATTCCTTTCTCCGAGAGTATTGGCTTTATACTTGATATTGACCCCGAAACAAACATTGATTTTGCTACCTACGTAACCGCCCACGAAGTAGCACACCAATGGTGGGCGCACCAAGTAATAGGTGCAAACGTTGAAGGAGCTACCATTACCAGCGAAACTATGGCACAGTACAGTGCCATTATGGTAATGGAACACGAGTATGGCAAAGGTATGATAGAAAACTTTTTGAAGTACGAGCTTGACAGCTACCTGCGCGGACGCGCCCGCGAAACAAAAGCCGAAAACCCGCTTATGTACAACCAAAACCAACCCTACATACATTACCGCAAAGGTAGCTTGGCAATGTACGCCCTAAAAGATTACATTGGCGAGGACAAACTTAATGCCGCCCTTAAAAGCTATGTACAAAAAGTAGCTTATCAAGAGGCTCCCTACACCACCTCCATAGAGTTTGTTGATTACCTACGCAAAGCCACCCCCGACAGTCTGCAATACCTTATAAAAGACCTATTCGAAACCATTACGCTGTATGGCAACGAAACCAAAAAGGCTACCTACAAAGCCAACGCCAACAACACCTTTACCGTTAGCATGGACATAGCCGCCGATAAGTTTAGAAGCGATAGCCTTGGCGTAGAAACAAAAGTACCGTTTAAAGATTGGATTGATGTGGGCGTATATGCCAAAGGTAAAAACGATAAAGATACCCTTATATACCTACAAAAACACCTAATAAGCAAGTCACAACAAACCATATTGGTAACAGTAACACAACAGCCCACCAAATGCGGCATAGACCCGCTACACATTTTAATAGACCGCGATAGCGACGACAACACAAAAACGGTAAGCAAAGAGTAGCTAACACTTAACAATCCCCCTGCCCCCTTTGGGAAAGGGGGGTTTTGTTTTTTCCAAAGGAAAAAAGGACATGCATTATATCGTGCCTTTTTTTCTCAAAGAGAAAAAAAGACATGTTTGGCATTATACCCCCTTTCCCAAAGGGGGCAGGGGGATTTAACAGCCCAACAACATCTCAATTATGCAATACCAAACAACTATTTTTGTTGAGATAGCTACCTATAATGGCATTAAAAAGCCCTACATCATCAAAAACAAAGTTTAAAACATCAACAACACACCCTGCGGTATCAAAAACACACTTCGCGGTGTCAAAAACACACTTCGCGGTATCAAAAACATACTTCGCGGTGTCAAAAACACACTTCGCGGTGTCAAAAATACACTCGGCGGTGTCAAAAACACATTTCGCGGTGTCAAAAATATGCTCGGCGGTGTCAAAAATGGCGTTGACGCTATCAAATTTAAATTTGACGTTACTATTAATCTAATTTATGGTAATTATTTAAGCTACAACATTGGCGCGTTTTATTAATTTGGCAAGTTTTTGTTTGATAATAATAACATCAAGTAAAGATAAATAAGTGACAATAAAAAAAATGTTTTAGAAGATTTGGATAATTTGATGTAATTATAGTATCTTTGCACCTACAACACTTTATTATTTAACGTTTAAACAAAAAATTGTACCGACATGGCTTTAACAACCGTCACTTTTTCTGAACGTTTAGCATTGGCTCTTCGTTTTTTGGCTTATTATGTTATGGATAAGCCCGATTTTATGGATTACAACCCCGTTAGGTTTCACAACAGCTGGGAAGCAGATTGGCAATTAGCTATTAGCAAAGCAGAAAGCTTTGGTAGCGACGAAAATTTGGTTGACGAAGGAACCGACCGCACGGCTGCACTAAACCAAACAATGGAGGATAGCCGACAGAACTATCAACGCTACATAAAACCATTTGTAGAAGATGCTTTTGCCAAAACAAAACCCGGCTTGATGAACTCGTTTGGGATAAACAACTACGACGAATCGCGACGAACACCCGCCCGCATGATTTTGTTTCTTAAAAACTTGTCCGAAAAATGCGCTGCCTACAAAACCGAGTTGTTGGCTGTTGGTATTAACACTACAAAAGTTGCCCTTATAGACACACAACACGACGAGTTAATGGACTTGTACACCAACCAAAGTACCTTTACCGGCGAGCGTAGCGAGTCGGCAAGGTTGCGCGGCGAGGTATTTGAAGCCCTCGACGAATTTACGATGCAAACCGCCCGAGCAGGTAAAAACATCTACGATGTTGATACGCCTAGGTATCGCCGCTATATTTTGTATGGCTCGGTAAAAGGTAGCGATGCCGCTAAATATTATGCCGTAGCAAGTCAAAAAACCGTGAGTATTTTAGAGGGTAAAATTGACAATCGCTCGGGCTTTTTGCTTACCAACAGCGGTAAAGTTAACCTAACAGTGTATGTGGGCGATGCCGCCGTAAGTGCCGTGCCAGATACCGCCATAACCTTAGCCGTTGGCGAAAAAGACCTTAGGGTATTAGCCGCCGACCTTAGCGAGGGCGTTTTTAGTGCCTTAGTGGTAAAAAACGAAAAAGATACCGACGGGGCAATTACGGTGCAGTTGTTGAAAATGATTGATGATAATGAGTAAAATTGTGTAGTTATTGTTGTAGATGCTGTTATTGTTTGTGTAAATGCGGTTGTTGTTTATACACACACAAATAAAAGTGGTAAAGATGCCGACAACGGCGGCACTAAAATTGTCGTTGTCGGTATTTCTGCCAATAACTATTTTTTTGAACACCTAACTTTTTAATCCAAAAAAAACCGTATTATGCACACAAATTACAGTACTTCATGTTTTTTATGCTTTGTTGTAGTTGTTTTTATGTTGGGCAATTGCTTTCGGAGCAATGCACAAACCACTTTTGCACCCGAACAAAGGCTTATTAACAATTTAAATGACGTACAATTTCATGCAGTAGCCGATTTAGATGCCGATGGTAATATAGATGTATTAGCGGCTTCGTACGAAGAGTTGGTTTGGTACAAAAACAATGGTATCGGTGGCTTTGATACAAGGCAAAAAATAATAGATGCCTCGCATGTTAGCTATATTGCCGTTGCCGATTTTGACAATGATGGCGACATGGACATTTTATTTAAAACAGACACAGAACTTGGTCTTTGGTTGTGCAAAAACGATGGTACTAATCATTTCGATAATCCACAAACAGCCATAGCTGGTAATTTTGCTTACGCAGCTATTGCCGACTTAGACAACGATGGTAGCATGGATATTGTTTTGGCTGCTAATCTACAACTACTTTGGTATAAAAACGATGATGCTGGCAATTTTATATTGCAACCAAGCATTGCAACTTACGAAAACTGGGCAAGCAAATTTGTTATTGGCGATATAGATAACGATAACGATGCCGATATTATCACATCTCTTGATTACAATAGTGGTGGAGATAGCTTTAAAAATGACGGTAATGGTAACTTTACTTTAGATGAAACGGTTCTGTCAACCATTAATTGGGGCATACCTTACCTAGCCGATATGGATAATGATGGTGATAAAGACCTAATTTTTTCCAACATGCACCAATATGCTTCCGATGGTTATCTTAGCTCGATAAGGTGGTACGAAAACAGTGGCAATGGTAGTTTTAGCTACGAGCATATTATTTTTAACAACGATAGCGCTAACTACTACGCAATGTTAGCAGGTGATTTACTAATTGCCGATTTCAATAACGATGGCAATAACGACATAATGTATAGTATGGCTAGCATTCCATCTTTTAGCGAAGGGTCTGTTACTACATCGTGGTTAGAAAACATGGGGGCGAATGAATCTTTTTATTACCATAGTATAGGGGATAATTCGGGTGTCGGAAACATGCTATATATAGTTGCCGCCGATTTTGATAATGATGGAGCTGTAGATATTTGCTATCAAGAAGAAGGACTAGATTATAGTAGCTCTGGAAGAAGCCTTATTTGGCGCTCTGTTGATGATACTGGCAATTTTAATACCCTTACATACGTTACAATAAATACTTACGGCTCAATCAATACCTATTTAGCAGACGTAAATGGCGATGGATACAAAGACATACTTACCGCGTCGGCAAAAGTAGTTTGGTATAAAAACGATGGTAACAATAACTTTACCGAACTGCACATTGTAAATTCGATAAATGTTGATAACGCTTACTCGGATAATTTTTACATTGCCGATTTTGACAACGACGGAGCTATTGACATAGTAGCCAATACATTGGGGCAAATAGTTTTGTATAAAAACGATGGAAGCGGCGACTTTACTATTGCTCAAACTATTGTCGATAACAATTCGCCATTGTATGCTAAAGTTGTTGTTGATGCTGATAACGATGGTGCTATTGATTTTTTAGCCGTTTCGACAGAAGGACATAACATTATTTTGTACCATAATGATGGCACAGGTAATTTTAATACAGGGCAGATAATTGATAGCAATGTAACACTTGGTTTCCCAAACGAATTACTTGTTGCCGACCTTGATAATGATGGTAACAAGGATATAGTAACTGTTTTGTTGCCTAACAACCGTTTAGTTTGGTATAAAAACAACGGCGGAAACAACTTCAATGCTTCTCAAACGTTAATCACATTCAACTCAAATGTACGAAGTGTTTGTATTGACGACTTAAACAACGATAATAAGCTCGACATAATATTGTCGGAAAATAACGGAACTACCCTTAATTGGTACCGAAATCAAAATGCAAGTACCTTTATCCAACAAGAAACCATAGAATCGAACTTTAGCATGTACTATAAAATAGCTACTGCCGATTTAGATAATGATGGATATAAAGACGTAATTGCAAGAGGTAACAATAACTGGTACAAAAACAACGGTGTTAATGGCTTTGGAGCTGGACAATTTATTGGCATTACAGACGGGTATTTGGGTGATAACGACAAAATAATTACCGATGATTTGGATAATGATGGTGATGTAGACGTTTTTTCAACTAGCACTGCTTATTGTATTTTGTTTTTCTATCAAAACCTATACTATCACGGCAATTTACAAGGTGTTTGCTACTACGACCTTAACCAAGATGGGCAATACAACGAGGGCGAATATAGCTTGTCTAATCAAGCCATTATGTTAATGCCCAATTACGAAAGCAATTATTCTACCACCGAGGGGTATTATTATGTACTTGCTAATGGTAATCATAGCATATCTGTCACGCCTCAAAGCGGGTGGCACTTTACCACCGATAGTTTGGTTAATTTTATCGCTTCGGCAAACCAAGATACCATTATCAACTTTGGTTTATACCCCAACACACTGGTGTCTAACGTAAAACCTTATGTTACATCGGGTGTTAATGATTGTGACGGGCAAGTACCTTATTATCTAAGCGTTATAAACGATGGTACTAACATCGACACACTAAGTATAGTAAGCTTGCAACCCGATGCTCAATTGTTGTATCAAAATGCTACACCTGCCCCCGATTCTATTGGCATAAACGGGCGCTTATATTGGCACATCAATAGCTTAGTGCCTACACAACAAAGCAATTTTGTGGTTTGGTTTCAAGCCCCCAATAGTGACAGTCAAGGAGATACTTTGCTAACCATTGCCAACGTAAGTAGCTATAACCAACTTAACGAACAAACAAGCAACAATAGCTTTAACTATCAAGCTATTATTAGTTGTGTTAATGAACCAAACAACAAACAAGTATCACCTTTGGGTGTAATGGCTCAAAATTACACTTTAATTAGCAATGCCGATGAGTTGTATTATACCATTAGCTTTCAAAATACGGGTAATGATACTGTTAATAAGGTATTAATAATCGACGGATTTTTATACACATTAGACCCGTCTACCTTTAGGCTAATCAATAGCAGTCACCCTGTAGAAGTACAATTTTTGGATTATGCAACCGTCTCTTTTACCTTCAACAACATTCTACTACCCGATAGCAGCAGCAACGAGGTGGGCAGTCATGGCTTTGTTATGTATGGCATTAAGCCGCGTGTGCCTATCTTAAACAATACAATTGTCGTCAATTCAGCTAACATCTTTTTGATGAAAATGCGGCGATTTCCACCAATATTGTTAGGAGTGTTTTGGTTTTTGAAGTACCTACGGGCATTAACACCATTGGCTCGAGCAATGGTTTTGGGCTTGTTAGTCTTAATCCTAACCCTACTACTGGCAATTTGAGCATTAACTTTGTTACCCAACACCCCGCTAACACCACCCTTGAGGTGCGCGATTTAATGGGCAGATTGGTATCTACCCAAAAAATTAAAGCTACACAGGGTACTAATATCGCAAACCTCGATTTTAGCACCTTTGTAGCAGGCATGTACATTGTTAGCTTAAATAACGGCACCGATGTGGTGACGGCTAAAGTAGTTAAGCAATAAAATACTTGAGTTGTATGTACCCCAAGTAGCTTTTGACTTTTATATTGGTGGTTATCAGCCTGCCCAAAAGTGGTTAAAAGACCATAAAGGTAGCGCCTTGGGCTTCAACGATATTTTGCACTATCAACAAATTATTGTATCGCTTACCCAAACAGCCGCTTTAATGCTTTTGGTAGATGAGGTGATGATGGGATAGACTTAATTTTTTGAACAAGCTGTTGTTGGTGCAAACACGGTTGTTATTCGTGCAGACACGAACAACGGCAGTAGCAATAAAAAAACCGCCTATCTAATTTTTAGGATTAGATAGGCGGTTTATGTGTTAAATGAGTAATAGCTAGGGTATTTATTCTTCGTTATTATCGGTGGGGTTAAAAAACTGGGTAATTAGGTTTTGGTCTTCGTTTTCTTTGTCGCCTTTAAAATAAACTTCGATAAAGGTAATGGTTTCGTTGGGTGCATCGTAGGTATAAATAAGCCTAAGCCGTTTGCCGATTAAATTATGGCAAGTAACATTCATCTTGTAAACGGGTAGTGGAATTTCGTTGCCTAAGCCGCTGATAGCTTGTGCTAGGTAGTGTGTAGGGGCAACAGCAAGAATTACTTTCCATTCTTCGATAGCAGCAGGTAAAGCGCGAAAGCGTTTAGTAAGTTCTTTTACGTTTTTTTTAAACGGGGGAGTTTCTATAAACTTCATGGCATTGGCGTTTTAAAATTCTTCGGTATCTTCTACTAATACATAAGGTGGTTCGCGGTACATGGCTAGTTCGTAGTTAATCCATTCTTTGTTTTGTGTGGCGCGTAGGGGCATGTCGTTTTGGGTGTAGGCTTTCAGTTGAATTTCGGGCATGTTTAGCAGTTGCTGTAAAACGGTGTCGATGATATGGTATTCGGAGGCGTTAATTTGGGTTAAGTTGGCTTTTTGCAGGGGGATAAATCGTCGTTGGGGCAGGTTGTTGTGCATTGTTTTGATGATGGTTATTAGCTTTTGGTGTTCCATATCAGCCAAAATGGTATTTAGCTGCATAGGCACGGGCAAGCCGTCTATTTTATGGTAGGCGGCGCCGGTAATATAGTGGTGGTATACTTCGTAGTGGTTAAAGTCGGCGAAATATAAAAAGATGCACAAAGCGGTTTCGGTTATGTTTGGGTTTCCGGCAGCGTTCAAATAGGTATAGTAGTACGTTTTGTAGCTTTTGGAGGTTTAGATTAGGCTCTGGGATACGTTCGTAGGTATCATTTGGTGGTTGGGTGTTGGTTTGTTGGGTGATAGGGCTATCGCTGATAAAGTCGAGGATAGGTATTTGTAGTGTTTCGGACAATTTGATGAGTTCGAGGGCAGATAAGTTACGTTTTCCTGCTTCGATTTGTATCCAGACAGAGCGGGACATATTGAGTTGTTGGGCTAACTCGGCTTGGGATAGTTTTTTGGCTTTGCGTAATTGTTGCAATCGGTTGCCAATTTCGGTCATGGTGGTAAGCATACTAAAATTGTTTGTTTTTTGATGATAAAAAGGGTTTTTATTGGGTATAAGTAGGTGTTGGTGTGTAAATGAAGTACAAAGGTACGCAAAAATGTGGCAGATACAAACAATTGGTGTTAGTTTTTGCCACATTTTTTTATTACATCATTAATACAAGTAGCTACTTAGTGTTTAGGTAAAACCGCCTATCTAATTTTTGGGATTAGATAGGCGGTTTATTTATTGGTGTTAAACTAGGCGATAATTAAGTACGGATATATCGTCGGAGTAAGGTTCGGAGCCTCGGAACAGGTTGATGTTGTTAAGCAGTATTTGGTTAAACTCGTTCATGTCGAGGTGTGCATACTGTTCTACTAAGTTTTGCAGTCTATCAACGCCAAACATGTTGTTTTTGTTATTTTCAAGGTCGGTTAGTCCGTCGGTGTATGATATAATAACGGTGTTAGGTGGCAGCGTAATGGTAGTTTGTTGTATTTTGGGTAGTTTATCAAACACCCCAATAAGTGTGCAACCCTTATCTAGCAGTTGGGTGGTGTTATTGGCAATCATAAAGGGCGGGTTGTGACCGGCGTTTATGTAAGTAAACTCGCGGGTTTGTAGGTTGTATTTGGCAATAAAAAGGGTGATAAATCGGTCGCCGCCTGTTATGTCGAGCAGTGTTCGGTTTAGTTTTACCACAATTTCTTTTAGGTTATTGGTTTCGTGTGCAAGGGTGCGTACTACGGCTTGCACGTTTGACATGAGCAGTGCGGCGGGTATCCCTTTACCCGATACATCAGCCATACAGGTAATAAATTCGTTGGGGTTAAGGGGTACATAGTCGTAATAATCGCCGCCAACGTTTCGATGGGGCATGTAAAAGGCGCACATTTGCACGTGTTGGTTGTAGGGCAACGAGCTAGGAATGAGCATATTTTGCACCTTTTGGGCTACGTCTAAGTCGCGTTCAAGGGCATCTTGTTGCAGTCGTTGTTTAAATAGTCGTTTATTTTCGATAGCAACCACTATAATGCTGGTAATAATTTGGATAAATCGGATGTTTTCGTGGAGTTCTTTTGGGCTTTCGGTTTTTATGTTACCGAGCAGTAAGAATACAAGTGCTTCTTGTTTATGGTATATGGGTACTACTATATCAAACCCTTGTAAGTTGGTATTGTTGCTATTTTGCAAAAAGGTAGTTTCTTGGTAGGGCATCAAATCGCGTTCTACCACTATGGTGTTAGCTATTTCTTTACTTATTTTGCTTCGGCACACGATGTCCCATTGGTTGTTATGATGAAAAACCAATAGGCGCTCTACGCCCATTTGAGCTTGTAGGATAAACTCGTAGATACGGAATAGTTCGTTGGCGTTTCGGTTGTTGTTAATAGATTGGGTAATTTCGAGGAGCGAGTCTATTTGTAATTGTTTCAACGACAATAGGCGCTCTAGCTCGGCAATACTTAGTTTGGTTTCTTGTTGTGGTGGTACCATAGTGTGTACATTATTTAGCTGCAAAGGTACTATTTTTTAGTGATTGTGGTACTTTATGGTTCAAAATTTGACAAATAAACACCAAAGTGTAATTTTTAGTGCAAGTTTTGTTGACAATTTGGTTAATGAGTGTTGTTTATTGTTCTATGGCGCAGTTGGGGTTTGCCCATTTAAAGTCGTCGAGGTCGAGCATGGGTATGGGGGTATTTTTGCAGTTCATCATTTCTAGGCTGTTGTGTTTGTTTAGGGGTTTTAGGCTGTTTATTGGGGTGTTTGCAATGCCTAGGTAGGTTAATCGGCGCAGTTTAGCTACTACCTCAATGTTTTCGATGGGCGAGCCGTCGAGTTGGAGGTCGGTTAGTTCTAAGCAATTTTTGAGGGCATCAATTTGTTTTATTTGGGTGTTGGCAGCTTGTAGGGTTTTTAGTTTAGTAGTTGTTTGCAGGGCGGTAATGTCCTTGATGGGTGTGTTGCTGATGTTTAAGAATGTTAGTTGGGTAAGGTTTTTTAGGGGTGATAGGTTGGTAACAGGGGTATTTTGCAAGCCCAATTGTTTAAGGTTATGTAATTGTTCGAGTGGGCTAAGATCGGCGATATTGGTTTGGCTAATGTATAGGGTTTCTAAATTGCGTAATGTTTCGATGCCGTTTAGTGTACTTAATTCATTTTCGCCTACATCAAGGGTTATTAGGCTGGTTAGAGCATTCAGGGGTGTTAGGGTGGTGATGCCTGCTTTGCGCAGGTGTAGTGTTTGTAGTTGTAGTATTTGGCTTAGTTCGGTGTCGGTTGGGGTGTCGGTTACTTCGTTTTTGTGTAATCCGTAAAGGTTAAGCAATTGTTTCCAGCGGTCGGGCAGGCTGTTCCACCATGTTTGATTGTCCATTATTTATTTAGTTTTTGGGTTGAAGAAATTTTGTAGTGTAGGTTAAAGCAGTTTGTTTGTTTATTTGGATGCAAAAGTACAAAAAAATGGCAAAAAAATAGCAGTTATCCGTTTTTAAATGGACAACTGCTATTTAGTTTTTGTTTAAAGACAAGGTAGGTAGCTATTATTTTTGTTTTTTGGTAGAGTTAGTAGGTGCTATTGACAGAGTTTGGTTGGGTGTTGAGCGGATAATAATTTCGTTGCTGCTGCTAGATGTATTACTGGTAGGTGTTGCGGTAAAAGGCAGTAAATAAGTAAAAATACTTTTCGAGTCGTTTTCCCAAATGCGGTCAATTTCGTTCCAGTATTGGTTGATGATGGCTTTTAGTCGGTTATTGTCGTAGATATAGGTTTGTTGGTTGGCGTTTGTCCAGCTTTGGTTATCGTTGTTCCAAAGCAATTGGGTAGTTTGTATGGCGCGTCCGTTGGTATCAAAATCGTGTTTTTCGAGGGTTAGGCTTTCCCACATTTGGTAGTTTGGGTTCCAAGTTTGTTGGGCAACACTTAATAGGTTTCCTTCGTTGTCGTAGCTTTTTAGTTGGCGGATAAGGTTATCCCAGTTGGCGTTATCCCAATTTTGGACAATGGCGGTTTCTACATCTTGTTGTGGGGTATAATCGAGTACATCGCGTTGGGCGTTGTTCCAGGTGTTGTGGTCGTTATTCCAGGTTTGTTCGGTAATTAGCCATTCGTTGCCATTTTTATCGTAGTTGTATACGTTTTGTAATTTGTTGTGCCAAAAGTTGGGTATGTTGGCATCGGGGGTTTGTGTAACAACGGTTGTTAGATAGCCTTTGACGTTGTAGTTGCCTCGTTTGCGTTCGGTGTTGTTCCAGTTATCGTTGGCAATGTTCCACATTTGGCTCGATGCTGTTTCTAGGCTACCATTGGGGGTATAAATGTAGGTATCTTTATAAATAGCGAACCAAGTATTTTCGTCGGGGTTCCAAGTATTTAGGGTAACGGCTTGTAAGTTACCGTCTTTGCTATAGGCTAGTTGTTGGCGGTAGGCGTTGTTCCAAACCGTCGAGGTGCCGTCCCAGGTTTGCAATACTAGTGCATTTTTGTCGTTATTGGTGTTGTATTCGTACAAAATGCGGCTTTTGCTAAAAGGTGTCCAAACAGACATTTCTTCTGAGTCGAATACAACGTCGTTCAAATAACGTTTATCGGTGGTGCTGTTTGTTTCGTTGTTGTAAATCCAGTTCAACTCCCAATCATCTAACAAAGAGAATGTTTTTTTGATTTGTTGGATTTCGTGGGTGCAGCCCAAATTGTCGCATTGAAAAAATCAGCAAGTTATTTGGTTGATTATTTTGGAAGGGGCTGCCTATATTATTGTAGAAAAATGAGTAACTTTGCAGGTTAATTTAAAACAACAATATCATGACAAAAGAAGAGTTTTTAGCTTTAGCGTCCCAAGAGTGGGAGAAGTTGTCGACGTTTCAGACAGAGAGTAGTTTTTATGAGTACGAAAAAAAGTTTGACGCAAATTGGATAAATTTGGGTCGAACAGTATTAGAGGCAAGTATCAGCCAAGCAGGTGGAGATAGGCGTAAAAAAAAAATTTCAAAGCCGTTACGGTCCGATAACGATATCGCTTAATCATACATGGAGTAATAGTTTATTTGACATACAAATTAGCCCCTATTTACAAGAATTGTATGTTTATGGCGGTCAGTCCGACAATTATGAAAAGTCCTGTAAGTGGTTGTCGAAGTGCCTACAAATAAATATTGGAAGTAGCCCAATGGATCGGCTTTCTCAACTATATGGCAGTTTAATGTCATTTGATAAAGGTTCTGAGGAAGCAACAGAACAAATACAAACATTTGCCGATTCTTTATTGGTTGATGAGACTGTCTATGCGATGGTTGATGGGAGCATGATACCTACCCGCGAAGGAGAACAATCTAACGACTGGAAAGAAGTGAAGTTAGGGCGTATATTTGGCAGCAGTTCGATAGAAACAGTAGATAAGCATCATAATAAGATAAAGCAATCAGCGTATATAGCAGAATTAGGAAATAGTACCACTTTTTGCCAAAAGATGGCATCTGCCTTGTGCCTTGCAGTGGGCATGGGCAGAGAAATTGTATTTATCAATGATGGCAGTCAATGGATATGGAACTGGATTACAGACACTTATCCTAACAGTATACAAATATTAGATTATTATCACGCTATTGAGAAGTTAAGTGCTTGTAGCAAATTGCTTTACACCGATCCGCAACAAGCAAAAGATTGGTTAGCTCAACAGCAGGAGCACTTGCTGTGTGACGATGTTGGAAAACTACTTGAAGAATTAGAAAAACTATTGGGGATAGTTCATCAAATCGAAGAAACAGCCGAAGATATGCTTACCACCTCAACTGCTGTTTCAGCCCAAAGTACCCAATCCACCTCAACTGCTGTTTCAGCCCAAATATCACTAAATACTACTAAAAAAGCAGAAGTTCGGTTGATTTATAATTACATAAAAAAGCATGAAAAACGAATGCTCTATAAAACATTTAGAGATAATGGATATCTGGTAGGTTCAGGACCTATTGAGTCGGCTCATCGAGTTGTATTGCAAAAACGTCTTAAACAATCGGGTCAGAGATGGACTAAGGAGGGGGCTCAAAATATTATTAATCTTAGAGTTACTTTTGAAAACAATCAATGGAATAGAATTATTGATTTAATTAAACGCAACGAAAAAAAAACACATAAACAAACTGCCTAAACGACAATTTGGGCTGCACCCGATTTCGTCGATAGTAGGTAGGGCGGTAGCGGCTTGGGTAGTGCTACACCAGCTCAAAAGAGCAACTAGGGTGATAATAATAGCTTTCATAAGCCAATAGTTTTAATAGGGTAAAGGCAATGGGTGAGTATATGATTGAGCCAAACGATGTTGGTTAAAATATGCTGTATAGACGTTGATAATTACAAACGTCACCGATTATGGGCAATGTGTTGATTAATAATTTGGGTTAAAGAAGTGCTTGTTTTATGGGTGTTAAACTGGCAGTGTTTAAACATTCTGACCCATTGTATGCCGTTAACCGCATTGGTCAAAAATACTTCATCGGCACTTTCTACATCGGCTATGGTTAGCGATTGTTCTAACAGTTGTAAATTGCTGTTAGTTGGTTTTTTGTTACCTATTAGGGTAAAAATAGTTTGTCGCATTACGCCATCAACGCCTCCGTCGGCAATAGGTGGTGTTATTAGGTAGTTGTTTTTTAGCACAAAAAGGTTGCATTTACCGGTGTCGGCAATGGTATTTTTTTCGTTTAGCAGTACACATTCGTCAAAATTATTTTCTTTGGCATAGATAGCTGCCATTACATAAGGCAGGGCGTTGGCGGTTTTTAGGGCAGATAAAAAATGTTGCGTTTTGCGAGCATCTGAATAAACCCCAATGTGCAAGCCATTGGGGTTTAGTTCAAAATGGTTGTAAGCAATGGGTTGCATCTCGAGTAATATATTTACTTCGTTTGATATGGGTGCGTATAAACCGCCATCTATCCTTGTTATTTGTAAACGAATTCGGGCGTTTGTAAACTGCTTGATGTAGGCTAATTTTGCACAAATTTCGTACAAATAGTTTACCGACCACTCTGCGGGGAAACTCATTTTTAGTTGTTTCATGCCACTGCATAAACGGCTATAATGCTGGGGTAAAAGCGGCACCCGATTGTTAAACATTACCATACTTTCAAACAGCCCGTCGCCGTATCTAAAGCTGCGATTGCCTGGGCTAAGGTGTAGTTGTTCGGGGGCAATAAAGGTGTTGTTATAAAAAAGCATTCTTTAAATTATAAATTATTAATTGTAAATTATTAATTGTAAATAAAAAATTAAAAGTATTTATTTTAATTATTAAAAATAACTTATCAATATTTCACAAAAAATACAATAATTATTGCATTATAAAATACCTAATTTTACTACCCAAATATATTTTCAGATTTTACAAATCTTCTAAATTTTTCCGTCTTTTGGCTTTAAGTTGTTTAAAATAAGTAGGTGTTAAACCCGTAACATTTTTAAATTGAGCGGATAAATGTGCTACACTGGAGTAGTTCATTAGGTACGATATTTCGGTAAGATTGAGCTCGTTGTACAAAAGTAGTTCTTTTACTCTTTCTATTTTGTTGGCAATAAGGTAATGTTCTATGGTAACACCCTTTACCTCCGAAAATATATTGGCTAAATAGGTATAATCGTAGCCTAATTTTTGGCTAAGAAAGTTAGAAAATTTATTTGGGGCAGTTCGTTCGGAGTAATGTACCATTTCGATAATGATATGTTTTATTTTTCTATCAAAACAGCTTTCTTATCCTCCATTAACACAAGTCGATTTCAATAATTCTTTTTCTAGCTGTTCGCGTTTTTCTGTTGTTAGGTCTGCCAGTAATTCTACGGTACCTAATTCAACAATATGGTGCGGCAATTCCAGTTCGTTTAGCACCGACTCTACAAGCATTTTGCAGCGAAGGCTAACCATGTATTTTATGTATATTATCATCCTTATGATTTTTTTACTTTTTTAAAAGATACACTTTTGTGGTTTAATAACTAGTTTGGCAATGAAATTTGTCCAAATATGGTATATTGTTTTAGCGCTAAAGGTAGTTATTTTTTTACAAAAAACAACAAATGTCGATAAATTTTTTGAAGCCATCTATTTATTTGTAAATTTTATACTTTTATTATTTTAAATGATTTTTGGATTTACAAAAGATGTTATACAAATATCCAGGTAAGTTTTACGGTTATTTGATTAGTGTTTATTATGAATTTGCAATGACCTAATAAATTTGATACACTTTCAAGTAGTTGAAAGCTTGCCTGGATAGTAGTTAGTTACTTTCCTTGTATAACTCGGAGTAATACTGCAATAATTGCAATCATAAGTAGATGAATAATTGCTCCAACCGTAGAGCAAAAGTATCCGATTGCCCACAAGATGACTAAAACAACTGCTATGGTATATAAAAAGCTGCCCATATTTTTTATTTTTTTGTTGGTTTAAAGTATAATTAAAATGGTAGTTGAAGCAATAAGATAATTGCTTATTTATTAATGCCATCAACTACCAAGTAACAGTTTTGAGTTAGAGATTAGCCTTTGGGGGGGTGGTTTTTTTTGGAGTTAAGCAAAAAAGAAACATTGAAATTTAGTACGCTATTTTTAGCATCCGGAAATGTATAGGTTATGTCGGTAAAAGTTTTTTCTTTTCCTACTTTGGTTAATCCATAGCTGTACCTCATTCCTATGCCAACATTTTTTATATCAATGCCTATGCCAGCTGTAAGTCCGGCTTCCAATCTATTAAAATCGTCGACATTGATGTTGTTTTCAAAATCAAAAAGGTTAATACTCGATTGGTTTTTTACAACTCCGCTAATCAAATAGCCTGCATAGGGACCAAAGTTTAGATTAAAATTTTTGGTTAGATTTATCATTACTAAAACAGGCAATTCTACGTAGTTTAATCGGTATTTAACGGTTCCGTCTACAAAGCTGTTGTTATAAGTTACCTCGGCTCCTTTGGTGGTAAAATACAGCTCTGGTTGAATGGCAAGGAAATTAGTAACGGGCATTTTAGCAAATACACCAATGTTAAAACCAGTTAACATATTGTTTTGGTCTACATCTTTTGTATACATGTTAGAAAAGTTAATTCCTCCTTTAATGCCCAATTGTGCATTATTTAACGATGTTTTTGTGCATAACAAGTAGTGCAAGTTAGGCAACTTAGCAGCATTAGTGCGGCTATTAAAAATAGTTGATTTCTCATTTTTGTTTTATTTGTGTTGATTTTTAAAAGTTTAAGATGCATTTGTGTGCAATTTTATTGCATTAATCTGCGTGTTTTTTTCTGCTCGTGCGCTTATGTTTGTTTTTTAACCATTTGTTTAGTTAGCAGTTTCTCGGTTTGCGTTGTTGTAAGGCACATTTATATGGTTAAGACCGAGAATTTTGCTTTTTGCTTTTTGCTTGTTTGTTTAGGCAAAGTTACCTTAGTTTTGTATAGTAATCGTTACGCATTTGTGGTTAAAAATTATGCTATTCGCACATCTTTACAGATGCATTTACCTTGTCAAATGTTATTAATTGAATTTTGATAGATTCGAGGTATTGTTCTAAATCCCAAATACATACATTGTTTTTTTTTACAAGATAAAAACAAGGTGTTTCGTTTAATAGCAGGTAGAGTTCAGGGTGCTTTTTTGAATAATAGCTGTGACTGTAAAAATTTGCTGGTCAAATTTTCTTGTGTTTTCATTTTCGTATCCGCTTTTAACAACTGTCGATATCATTTTAAAGCGTCCGTTTGGGGGTTATCTTACTGGATTTATGGGCAGGTACAATGATAGACTCGCCCGTTTTGAGTATTGTTGGCTTTCCATCAATAACCAAGTGTGCTTCGCCATCGATAATTTGGAGAAACGTGTCGAACGGAGAAGTTGTTTCAGTTAAACCTTCGCCGCTATCAAACGAAATTGCGCTGACATTGCCCGTTGACTTATGCATTATTGTTTTAGTTATTACCGAGTTTTCCATGTATTCAATTAACTCCACGGTAATGTGGGCTTTTGATTTTTCAATATCTTTAGTATTCATAGTTTGGTTAAATATTTCAGAACATTAATTGCAAAAATTAGTTATACCAAAGTAACTTAATAGCTAAAGCTTAGTGGTACAAAGCTAATAGCTATGTTGTTACCTTTAAGGGTTGATAGAAGAAAAATGTTGAAAAGGGCTTGAAATTTGAGCTTGCCCATATCGGCACAAAAAATTGTGCTTAATTAGTTTTTGTTATTAACCGTTATGTCTTTTAGTGCTTCACCTAGTTGGTCCATATCGTGGTTAAATTCGCTTAAACTCTTCCAATCACTTTGGGTTTTGGTGTAAGCTTCGATACGTGCGGTCATGTTTTTGTTTTGCTGCTCTAGCAAATCAATTTTGGTTTGGTAAATGGCATCGGGTGCTTTTCCCGATGTTTTCATTTTTTCTCTTATGCCAGCAATGCGAATTTCGTTCGCTTTAATTTTTGCTTCTGCGTCGAGTTTAAATATTCTCCAATCTTCGGCTTTTGCTGTTTTTGCTGCATCTTCGTCTGCATTATCCTGAGCTTTCTCCAAGTCTTTTTGGGCTCCTTGTAAATTTTCTTCGGCAGCTTTTTCTTTTTGAGCCGATGACTGACAACTAGTAAAAATGGTTACTGTTACAAGCATTATTGCAACGAAAGTGATTAGTGTCTTTTTCATGTATGCTGTTTTTTGTTTTTTTAAAGCTTTTAGCACTAAATGGTTTGTAAAATACCGTTCAAGCAATCTCTTGTCAAACGGTATACTTTACAAACACTAGTCACTTAAAGCTCCATAATAATTTTGTGAAATTCTTCTTTGGTTTTGCCCAATTTGGTTTGTATTTTAGTTAGCATTTCTGCTTTTTTACCTTCCTCAAAATACAAATCGGCGTGGCTTAAATTCAAAAACTTTGCTTTGAGTTTAATCTCTTGCTCGTCCCAGCAAACGGTTGGAAGCGTAGGAATAACAGTAGCGTTTAATTTTTTCATTTTTAGTTTGTTTTTACAATAAATACAAAAAATAAAACTATTTTTTTGTGCAATAAAAAATTGTGTGGCTTCGCCCACAAAGGGGTTTGGCTGCGACACTAACTTTCTGCACATCTCTATCAAGAGATAATGGTTCAAGATGGTGTTTGTTGGGGCTAACCACACAAAACAATGAAAACAGAAAATCACTATTTTAGACACCTGCTGCTACTTGGGCTGCTCGCAAGTTTTGTTCTGCATCTTCTAAATTTTTCAGGGCAACTCTTTTTTTCTGAGCCGATGCCCTACGGGCGGTAAGAAATGCCACTACAGTAAGCATTATAGTAACGAAGGGGAAAATTGACTTTTTCATGTTTGTACGTTTTTTTGTTTGATTTTTTTTTTGAAGATGGTGTAGAAATGCCGCCTGCAATCTCTCGCCAAACGGCATTCTTTACACATACAAGCTATTTACAGATTCGCAATAATTTTTTGAAATTCCTCTTTGGTTTTGCCCAATTTGGTTTGTATTTTAGTTAGCATTTCTGCTTTTTTACCTTCCTCAAAATACAAATCGGCGTGGCTTAAATTCAAAAACTTTGCTTTGAGTTTAATCTCTTGCTCGTCCCAACAAAGGTTGGAAGCGTAGGAAAACAGTAGCGTTTAATTTTTCATTTTTAGTTTGTTTTTACAATAAATACAAAAAAATAAAACTATTTTTTTGTGCAATAAAAATTGTGTGGCTTCGCCCAAAAAAGGGTTTTGCGACACTAACTTTCTTGCACATCTCTATCAAGAGATAATGGTTCAAGATGGTGTTTGTTGGGCTAACCACACAAAACAATGAAAACAGAAAATCACTATTTTAGACACCTGCTGCTACTTGGGTGCGCAAGTTTTGTTCTGCATCTTCTAAATTTTTCAGGGCAACTCTTTTTTTCTGAGCCGATGCCCTACGGGCGGTAAGAAATGCCACTACAGTAAGCATTATAGTAACGAAGGGGAAAATTGACTTTTTCATGTTTGTACGTTTTTTTGTTTGATTTTTTTTTTGAAGATGGTGTAGAAATGCCGCCTGCAATCTCTCGCCAAACGGCATTCTTTACACATACAAGCTATTTACAGATTCGCAATAATTTTTTGAAATTCCTCTTTGGTTTTGCCCAATTTGGTTTGCACTTTAGTTAGCATTGCTTCTTTTTTACCTTCGTCAAAATACAAATCGGCGTCGGTTAAAGTGGCAAATTTTGCTTTAAGTTTGCTTTTTTGTTCGTTCCAATTTGATGTTACTGGTGTAGACATAGCTGGTGGTGTTTTTGTCGAAACAGGGGTAACAACAGTATCAACAGATGGCGTTGCTTTTGTCGAAACAGGAGTAACAATTTGTTCCGCATCTTCTAAATTTCTCTGGGCAATTCTTTTTTTTTGAGCCGATGCCCTACGAATGGTAAAAAATGCCACTACGGTAAGCATTATAGTAATGAAGGGAAAAATTGACTTTTTCATGTTTGTACGTTTTTTTGTTTGATTTTTTTTTTGAAGATAGTGTAGAAATGCCGCTTAGTCAATCATTCGCCAAACGGCATTCTTTACACGTACAAGCTATTTACAAATTCGCAATAATTTTTTGAAACTCTTCTTTGGTTTTACCCAATTTGTTTTGCACTTTAGTTAGCATTGCTTCTTTTTTACCTTCGTCAAAATACAAATCGGAGTCGGTTAAAGTGGCAAATTTTGCTTTAAGTTTGCTTTTTTGTTCGTTCCAATTTGATGTTACTGGTGTAGACATAGCTGGTGGTGTTACTTTTGTTGAAATAGGGGTAACTGGTGGCGTTGCTTTTGTCGAAACAGGAGTAACAGTAGAATCAACAGATGGCGTTACTTTTGTCGAAACAGGAGTAACAGTAGAATCAACAGATGGCGTTACTTTTGTCGAAACAGGAGTAACAGTAGAATCAACAGATGGCGTTGCTTTTGTCGAAACAGGAGTAACAATAGGATTAACAGATGGCGTTACTTTTGTCGAAACGGGGGTAACACTCGAATTTTCTAACTCTTTCATTTTTGGTTTGATTTTTTGTAACAGAATTATTACAGTGCAAAGGTACGCCCCATTTAGGTAGCCACTCTTATAGATTTATGCATTGCATTTGCATTATTCACTCATTTGTCATTTTAACTAGACATTTGCTTTATTTTGCGTTGAATTTACGTCCTAATAATGTTTGCTTTAAATACAACATTATTGCATTTATAACATTATCGTGCAAAAGTCATTTAATAAAACTAAATACATTTTTAAATCTCTACACTTGTGCTTTGCAATTGTTGCGGTGTTTTATCCAATGTTGGTTTGTATTTTGATAACTATCAGCGTTTTTTTACTTTTCCTATTTCTTAAATCGCTGTTTATTAGTATCGAGTATACTACTTTGGGTTCGGTTTGTTGCCTATTGAAAGTTGCAGTTGGCTCAATGGGCGTAATTATTGGAGGCGACGGTATAATTGTTGGAGGCGTAGGGGTAACCGTTGGAGGCACAGGAGTGACTGCGGGAGGAGGAGTAACTACCGGAGGAGTAGCATTAACTGGGTTTGTTTTTAGTCTTTCCATTGTTGTTTGATTTTTTGTAACAGAATTATTACAGTGCAAAGGTACGTCCTATCACAACAGCAGATGTTACAAGTTTATAGCTTATAATTGCATCATTCGCACAATTGGTTTAGTTTAATGTAAAAGGGCAAGCTTTTGTTGATACCAACATAAAAAAATAGTAGTGGCTATGTGCTATGTAAATTGTTAAACAATTTTAAACCCCAACATAAGGGCTTAAAACTACCTTTCTTTAAACAATTTCATTTTATCTATAAACCACTAAACAACTATTTATTTAGTAGCTCAACAACTTTTTTTAAGTAGCATTAACAAGTTTTTACAAAAAATAGCTTACCTTTGCTAACAAATAGCTTAACCAAGTTATAAAGAGGATCATCTTTCATCAACCAAAAATTACTTTAGACATGTTCAAAAATTATTTACTTTTTACTTTATTTGCAAGTATGTTTTCTATTAGTAGTATATTTGCTATGGGCAATAAATCGCAAGACAAAGATTTTGATGCCTATAAAGAAACCTTTTTTAAGGAATATTGGGCATTAAACCCGGGCTATGCGGCTTCGGTAGGTTTAACCGATTATGCAGGTATTTTAATTGTACCAAGCAGTAGCGTCATTAAATCGGAGACCAAAGCATACCAAAAATGTTGAAAAAAAGTGCTTAAATTTAAGCCCGAACGCCTATCGGCAAGCAACCGCACCGACCGTTCGTTGCTCGAAAACCAGCTTAAATCGGCTATTTGGTACAGCACCCAATTTAAATCGTTTGAATGGGACCCCAGCAGCTACAATACCGCAGGCATGTTCGATTTGTTACTAACCAACGAAGACATTGAACCTACAAAACGTTTGCGTTTGGCTTATAACATACTAAAAGATGTACCAGCTTATTACGATGCTGCCCAAAATAACATCAAAACGCCCACCAAAGAACACACCGAACTGGCTGTGCCGCAACTAAAAGGAGCTACAAGTACCTTAAAAGCCTTGTCCGATTTTAGAAAAAAACACAACAACGGCGACCTAAGCACCGAAGAACAAGCCGAGTTTGACAAACGCCTTGATAAAGCCACCGACGCAGTTGATAAATACAGCAAATGGTTGAGCAAAAAATTAGAGTCTAAAAAAACCGAATGGCGCTCGTTTAGGATAGGCAAGCCACTGTTCGACTCTAAATTTACCTACGATATACAGTCGGGTTATAGTGCTTCGGAGATTTACCTAAAAGCCCTAAACGAAAAGCAAGAGTTGCACCGCAAAATGGCAGGTATTACTACACAGTTATGGAAAAAGTATTTTCCGGATATAGCCCAACCCACCGATGATTTAAAAGCCATCAAGATGATGATTGACCGCTTGTCGATGCGTCATGTATCGCGCGATTCGTTGATTATTGCCATACGACAACAATTACCCACTTTGGTAAATTTTATAAAAGATAAAAATATTGTTTATCTTGACCCCAGTAAACCCTTAGAGGTGCGCGAAACACCCGAATATATGCGTGGCGTGGCGGGTGCGTCTATTTCGTCGCCGGGCGTGTTTGAAAAAAGCCGCCCAACCTACTACAACGTAACCCCTTTGGACGAGTACACCGAAGAACAAGCCGAAAGTTATTTGCGCGAGTATAATCATTATATGTTACAAATTTTGAATATCCACGAGGCTATACCGGGTCATTATATACAGCTTATTTACAGCAATCAATCGCCAAGTTTGGTAAAAAGTATATTTGGCAATGGTGCCATGATTGAGGGCTGGGCGTGCTACACCGAGCGCATGATGCTAGAAGAAGGCTACGGAGCTACCGAACAACCCGAGATGTGGTTGATGTATTATAAATGGAATTTGCGTATTGCCTGCAACACCATTTTGGATTATAGCGTGCATACTTTGGATATGAGCAAAGAGCAAGCCCTAGATTTATTGACCAAAGAGGCTTTTCAGCAACAAACCGAAGCCGCCGAAAAATGGCAACGTTGCCAACTTACGCAAGTACAGTTGTGTAGTTACTATACGGGGTTAACCGAAATTTACGATTTTAGACAATCGCAGAAAAAGAAATTAGGTAGTGCCTTTAACTTAAAGGCTTTCCACGAGCAGTTTTTGAGCTATGGCAGCGCACCTGTACCCGAAATTAAAAAAATGATGGAAGAAGAGCAAAAATAGTGTTTAACAACACATACCAATATTGTTGCCTATAATTATTCATCAACACTTGGCTGTTATCGCCCTAAACAAAACAATACGCCCTCGTACATTGCTGTACGAGGGCGTTGTTGTAGATAAAGGCTATTACTTTTCTACAAAAGAGCTACTATTGTTTAATGGTTGTTTATACGAAGTGAAGTGACAAATGTTTCATTTTTAAATACATTTATCTTCATTTACTTTTAAAAAAATCTATAATATGCAAGTTTTACTTTACCGATGCATACATTTTTTCAATAATTTCGATTGTTTTTTTACCCTCTTCGCCAATCGTGTTAATGGTATCTCGGTTGTTTAGGGTATCAATCACGTTTTGTATTACCTTATCGTGGTTCGACATAGAGCCTTGATAGCCTCCGTAATCGTTTGGAGCGTTGCCGGTGGGTAAGTTGGCAATTTGGTAGTTACTAATTTGTTGGTATTCGATGGTGTTTAGGTATTGTCCACCAATTTTTACAGTGCCTTTTTCGGCAATAATAGTAATAGAGCCTTCCATGTTTTTTTGGTAGGTGCAAGTACTAAAATTAAAGCCAATGATAGCTTGACTTTGCTTACTTCGTAAAACAAAAGCGCCCGAGTCTTCAAATTCTACGCTGTTTTTATGCCCAAAGTTGCTAATTGTACCTGCTATACAATCCACATCGCCCGCTAAATAATACATAATATCAATAAAATGGCTACATTGTGTAAATAAACATCCGCCATCTTTGTTTTTTTTGCCGCGCCAGTCCGAGTTTTGATAATAGTTTTCGTTTCTGTTCCAAAAGCAATTTATTAGCATTTGGTAAATAGTACCTAATTGGTTGTTATTTATCAGTTGTTTTACGGCATTAACGGGTGGGTTGTAACGGTTTTGTTTTACAACAAATAGTTTTCGATGGGCAGCATCGGCGGCGGCAATCATTTGGGTACACTCGGTGGCAGATAATGCCATTGGTTTTTCGCACACTACGTGTTTGCCTGCTTGTAGGGCGGCAATGGTGTAGGGTGCGTGTAGGTGGTTAGGCACGCAAATATTTACAACATCTATGTTTGGGTTTTGGAGTATATCCGTAAAATTTGCAGTTTGTAGTATATTAGCGCCTGTAAGTTGCTCGAAACGTTGCGGTTCAATGTCGCACACGGCAATTAGTTGGGCTTCGGGATGCTGTTGTATGTGCTTGGCATGGCGGGTGCCTATATTGCCAAATCCAACAATACCAAAACGAATGATAGACATGGTTTAATTATAGATTATTAATTATAAATTATTAATTGTGGCGTGTTCCTAAATTGGGCGTTTATGTTGGACAGTTTTAAATTAAATATTGTTAATTTGTTTTAAAGTCCACTTTTAAAATGGTGTGAAACAGCATATTACAAGAGGATAAAATGCCTAATATATTTGTTTCATTTGTTCAATTGTCCAACTATTTAGGAACACGCCTAAATTGTAAATATTACATTTGCGGCAGAGTCTATTTAATCTTAATAAAATACGCTTATTTAATTAATAAAAAATGGATAATGGCTTGTTGTCCATTATTCATTACCGATTAATTTTTATTAACCGAATGAACACCCTCAATAACTTTGATTCGTTTGATAAGGTTTTTAACTTCTTTTTCGTTTTTCACATACACTTCTATATAGCCTTCAAACAAACCATCGTTGCTATCAAAAGACAAGGAGCGCATATTCATTTTTAGCTCAAACGAGATAACGTTTGATATTTTGTTGAGGATACCAACATCATCAAAGCCAATAATTTTGAGTTTGATGAGGTACATGAGGTCTTCGGTTTGTTTTGCCCATTTTAGGGCTATAACGCGGTAGGGGAAACGTTTTTTTTGGTCGGCGGCATTAGGGCAATCAGCGCGATGTATGCGTATACCTTGCCCAATAGTTATAAATCCGTATACGTTATCACCAGCTTTGGGTTGGCAACATTTGGCTATGCTATAGTCTATTTTATCGGCAAAGCCACTAAATATACTAATGGTATCTTCGGCATCAAATATGTCGGCATCGGTTTCGTAATAATTTTTGGGGGCTTCGTCGTTTAGGCTAACTGCCTTGGCGGTAGTGTGGCTAAAATCGAAATGGTCGCCAATAATTGGTATTTCTTTTAGCCTTGATAGTTCGAACTCTTTGGTGGCAATGCTGTACAAAAAATCGAGGCTATCAGAATATTTAAAATGCCTTGTTATTTGATTAATAACATCTATATTAACTTTTACTTTCATTGGGCGCAATTTGCGCTCCAGCATTTCTCGTCCGGTTTCGGATAGTTCTCGTTTGGCGGCATGCCTTTCGGTATTAATATACGACTTTATTCTATTTCTAGCTTTTGAAGTAGTTGCAAAATTTAGCCATTCTTGGGTAGGTTTTACCTTTTTGCCCGAAATAATTTTTACTTGATCGCCATTTTTAAGTTTGTGCGATATGGGGTATAGTTTGCCATTTATTTCGCCGCCCATGCATGAACAACCTAAGCCAGTATGAATAGCAAAGGCAAAATCGAGTACGCTAGCATTTTCTCTTAGGGTAATAACTTCGCCTTTGGGCGTAAAAACGAGTATTTCGTGTTCGTAAAGTTCTAGTTTAATATCTTTGAGTACATCAATAGCATTGGCGGCGCTACGGTATTCGTTTAGTTGCTCGCGCACATCAATAAGCCATTTGTCAAAACCCGTTAATACGTTTTTATCGCTTTTGTAAAGCCAATGAGCGGCAACCCCTCTTTCGGCTATAATATCCATGCGTTCGGTGCGTATTTGTATTTCTACGGGTCGTCCGTGGGCAAGCACGGTTGTGTGTAACGATTCGTAGCCATTGCCTTTGGGGTGCGATATCCAGTCGCGCATACGGTCGGCAATAGGCGTATAGCCTCCATTTTGGTGGTTGGTAACGGTAGCGTATACCTTAAAGCACAAATCTCGTTCTTTGGCAAGTGTTTCGGGTGTGTTTAGCACAATACGAATAGCAAACAAGTCGTGTATTTGTTCGAAGGATACTTCTTTCTTTTTTATTTTGTTCCAGATAGAGTAGATGTGTTTAGGTCTGCCAAATATGCGATACGTCTCGGGTTTTACATCGTTGTCCTTTAGCAATTGTTTGATAGGCTCTATAAAATTTTTGATATACGCCTCGCGCGAGCGTTTGGTTTGCTGTAATTTTAGGGCAATTTCTTTATAGGCTTCGCGTTGGGTATATTTAAGACACATGTCTTCGAGTTCCGATTTTATAGCATACAAGCCCAAGCGGTGTGCAATGGGCACGTACAAATACATTGTTTCCGAGGCAATTGTTTCTTGTTTGTTGGTTGGCATGGCATCCATGGTGCGCATATTGTCGAGTCGGTCGGCAAGTTTTATCAAAATTACCCTAACATCTTCGCCTAATGTGAGGATTATTTTGCGCACATTTTCGGCTTTTTCTTGGGCAATACTATAGTCTCTACCTTTAAAAACGGCTCGTATCTTGGTTAAACCTTCCACAATTTTAGCCACTTCATCGCCCAATTCTTTTTTAATTTCTTCGTAGGTAATTTCGGTATCTTCGATGGTATCGTGCATAAGGGCGCACACCACCGATGTAGTATCTAAACCAATTTCTGTTACCACAATACGTGCCACACGTAAGGGGTGTATGATGTATGGTTCGCCACTTTTGCGGGTCATGCCGCTGTGCAATTTGTTGGCTAAATTAAAAGCCTTGTCAATAAATAGCAAATTGTCATTAAGAATCTTTTCACTATTTGACAAATCGTTGGGGGGTATTTTCTTATTGCTATTTATTTGTTGATTTTTGTAATCGGTTATCAGCGCATCATAATACTTCTGTATCATAAAATTAGCATCTTGGTCTATATTAACAGGCGACAAGTGCTTATTCAATTCTTCGATTTGTGTGGAAGGTGTTGCTGTTTGGGCATCTAATTCGTTGCTCAATGCTTCGGATTCTGCTGCTGTTAGCTTGTTCAACTCCTCTATTTGCGATGCAGGAGCTTCGGTTTGTGAGCTCAATTCATCGTTTAGCACTTCGGGTTCGGCTGTTAGGGTGTTCAATACCTCTATTTGCGATGCAGGAGCTTCGGTTTGTGAGCTCAATTCATCGTTTAGCACTTCGGATGTTGCCATGTCATTGTCTAAAGTAAACTCTGTGTTTTTTACATCAAGGTGTAATTTTAAATATCTGTCCTTTTCTGCCTTTATTATTTTAGACAAAGCAAGGTTTAATTTTGCATTATTTTGCAAATTTTTCTTAATCACAGATATTTGAAATTCATAATTAATGATAATATTTTTATTATCATTTGTATCTGTTGGTTTAATGGGATTATCCATAATTTACATCAAATTTAGGGGTTTATAAATATATTTATTGCACAACAATTATTTAATTTAAGGCGATAAATGTTAGCTTAGGCTAAGGTAGCCTTGATAATTTATTTGGATAATGAGTTTAGTTTATAGCAAATAAATACACGATTGACCAAGCTATTACCCAGCAAATAACGGCAATGGGTAAAATACGGGCAACACGTTGGGCATTAAGTGGCTGCGAGCTTCGCAAGTTTAGGTAATACAACAGCCCTACAATAGGCGTAAAAAAAGTGCTTAGTACCACAATAGCCGTTAGGGTGGTTTGGTTTAGCGGTATTTCGGTGTTGGTTGGTGGTGTTTTTTGCTCAAAGGCGGGTGCTTTTTTACCACCATCAAGCATAGCCAATAAATCGTGAGCCGATTGTACGCGCTCGGTAGCATGTTTGCGCAGGCACCAATTAATCATATCGCGGTAGGGTTGCACTACGTTTTGCAGCGACACACTTGAGTCTTTTTTCAAAACATTGAACATTACTTGCTCATGGCTAACGCCTTCGGCTCGGCTACCAAAGGGGGTTTCGCCCGTAAATATTTCGGCAAGTATAATGCCAAGCCCCCACAGGTCGACGTTGGTAGATAGTTTGCCGTTTATGCCAAATTGTGCCACGTCGAGTTGTTCGGGGGCAATGTACTCAACGGTGCCGAGTAGTTTTGAGGATAAGTGGCTATCTTCGGTTTGTCGGGCAAGTCCAAAATCGGCAATTTTTACTGTCCAGGTATTGCCGTTTTTGTGCATTAATATGTTTTGCGGTTTTATGTCGCGGTGTATAATGTGGTTATCGTGCAGGTAGGCAAGTGCTTCGAGTATTTCGCGGGCTATTTTTTGGATAGCCTCGATGGTTGGGAAAGAGGTCATGAAGTCGTCGAGGTCGCCGCCATTGGCATACTCCATAATACCTACCTGTACTTTACCGTCGTTGGCTCGCCAGTCTTCTTCGGGTGCGTCGAGGGTTTCTACGCCATAATATTTGATAAGGTTTGGGTGGTCTAGGCGCACTACTTTATCCAACTCGGCTTGCACACTGTATCTGTCGCCAAGCGAGCCGTAGTAAAACTTAAGGGCTACATCGCGGTTGTAGTACATATCGCGGGCTTTGTATACTTTGGCAAAGCCGCCTTCGCCAATTTTGTCGTAGCTGGGGTCGTAGCGATAGCGTTTGCGGAACTCGGTTAGGTTCATGTAGGTTATTGGTAATTAGTGGATATGGCTTTGTGCGTTGGCTATGTTGTAATAAATGTAGCAAAAGTAGGGATTTTTTTTGGGTGTTGGATAAAAAAGGGGATTTTTTTTTTGATTGGACAAAAAACTCCCCTCAACTTTGGGGTTGAGGGGAGTTTTGGGGCTGTTAGTGTATCAATTGATGGTTATTGAACGTCCCACCAAAGGCGAGTTGACATATCGTCTGCTCCCATATTAGCCACTGCTGCCGCTGATGGTTATTGAACGTCCCACCAAAGACGAGTTGACATATCGTCTGCTCCCATATTAGCCACTGCTGTGGCATAATTTTCTCCGTTAAGTGTAGCTGCATCTGTTGGATAGTACAAGCGCAAAGGCACTCTGTCGGTAGTGATTGGGTCTAAGCTACCGCCAACAGGTAAAATAAGTAAGCCAAAGTCTAAACGTGTATACTCGAACCAACCTTGCAAGCCTTGCATATACAAAGCTACCCATTTTTGACGACCAATAGATTGTTTCCAATTTGAAGCATCGTAAGGGTTAGCGGCAACAAAAGCATCAATAGCGGCTTGATCATCGATAGCCCAATAGTTCATTGAAGCTCCAATACCATTGGCATACCAAGTAGGGGCATCGCCAGGCACGCTGTATCCACGAGCGGCAGCCTCCGCCAAGATAAAACAAACCTCTGCATAGTCCATATAAATGGCGTTAGCATCGGGGCGTAATACATCGGTAGGGCGGAACGAACCTACTGAGTACAAGTTGTAACCACTTGGTTGAGATACAGCACTACGAGGCATAGCACTTGCATCGCCACCAGTTTGACCATAAGGACGACCAATATAATCGTCTACATTTCCTTCTGTACCACCCGATTTTGGATCATAATATTTAAACAAGCGAGGATCGCCTGTTGTTTTCAAATAATCTACCATAGTTGTTGACGAAGAAAAATCGCGACGTGTTTTACGATCTTCGTTTAATGGATGATTATCGGGAGCAGAACCGCCATAAGTAAAATAAGCATTATCGCTATTGCTTTCAAATACACCACTTGCTACTGCTTCTTCGATAGCGGTTTTAGCTTCTGCACTTTTCACATCCGACATACGGATAGCTAAACGTAATTTGAGCGAATTCGCAAATTTTTTCCATTGTGTCATATCTCCACTATAAAGGATATCACCACCACCGGAAAAACCTGGAAGATCTGCATCAATTGAACTAATAGCTGCATTCAATTCAGCTAATAATGCAGGATACAAATCGGATTGTTTGTCGAAGGCAGGATTTAGGTCGTCTAATCCTTTAAAAGATTGGCTGTAAGGAATATCGCCCCAAATATCGGTAGCAAGTTGTGCATAATATATGCGCATAACATGGGCTACTGCTATTTGATTTTGATAGATGGTTTTTTGTGTTGCTCCGGGTTCGGCATCTTTTAATGCACTTACTTGGTTAATGATGGTTGTAAAATCCATCATACCTCCACCACCACCAGTACCAGCGGTACTTAAGGCTTGCCCCGAAAATAAGGCACGCCAAAAATTATTAGTACTTACGGTACGAGGGCGATAACGGCTTTCGTCGCTGTATTGGTTTTGAGACCAATATTGAGCGTGCACCATACCCAAACGACCATTGTCCCATTGGTCGACCACCTCGTCCATTGTTTCTTTTAAGGCAGTAGATAGTAATAGCTCGGCAGGTACAGATGCAGGATTGTTTGGATCTACATTGGTATCCCCAAAATCGCCGCAAGAAGTGGCAAAAAATAAGCCCACTCCGATAACAGATAATTTCAGTATGTTTTTCATTGTAATTATTATACTTTGAGAGTAAAGAAAATTGAGAAAGACGCAAGTTAACTATTAGCCTTTAGTATTTATTATTATAAATAACAAATTATTTTTCTGAACACATTGATTTATATAAATTAATATGAGAAATAAAGATAAACTAAAGACTAATAGTTTAAAAGAATTAGCTATACAATAAGAATGAAACAAACAGTATTGATTTATATCAATACGATTAAATTTATCATATTGGGTTTATTTTAAAAACCAAAACTAAGATTAATACCAATTGTGCGGGTAGGTAATAAAGCACCACCTTCAAGCCCCTGTACATTACCAGAACTTACTGTAACTTCGGGGTCTATATTAGGTACATTTTTATCAATAATCCACAAATTACGACCTACAATCGAAAGCGTTAGGTCAGTTAAGTGGGCTTTTTTAACTAAGCTATTAGGGAAAGTGTATCCCAAACGAGCTTCGCGTAGTTTCACAAAACTTGCATCGTAAACGTGTTGCTCGGTGATGTTATAACCGTTTTCCCAATAACCCTGAGCATCAGCAGCTATGTCGTTAACCGAACCATCTTCTTTTACAGCATCAGGTACTACATAACCGTTTGCGCGGATATCGTTGCCATTTTCGTCAAATACTGTGGCTTCAAACAAGCCAGAGTAATTGCCAAACATGTTAGTTAGCGAATAAAAATCACCGCCTTTTTGCATGTCAATCAAGAAACTAGCAATAATACCTTTATAAGTAAAGGTGTTGGTAATACCTGCTGTCCAGTCTGCCAATACACTACCCAATGCTACTTGTGTGTTATTACGCAAAGGAATACCATCTTCGCCTACGATAATTTTACCATTATCGTCACGTTCGTATGCATAGCCAATAATAGTGCCATAAGGTTGTCCAACGGTTGCATTAACCGAGCCATTGAAGATACTAGCCAAACGTAGATTAGTTGTACCATAAAGCGTATCCACTTTGTTGGTATTTTTAGCCCAGTTAAAGTTAATATCCCAATTAAAATCACGTGTTTTCACTGGAGTAATATTTAACAATAATTCAATACCACGGTTCGACATATCACCAGCGTTTAATAAAGCACTTGAAAAGCCACTCGCAGGATCTACTGCAACTGGCAAAATTTGTCCTTTAATTTTTTCGGTATAATAAGTCACATCAAAACCTATACGGTTTTTAAGAAACTTCATTTCTAAACCAGCTTCGTACGAAGTTGAAATTTCTGGTTCTAAGTTTTCGTTGTTTTTTGAGTTAGGCAACGTAAACATAGGTGTACCATCGAAGTTGTTCACAAAGCTATACGAGTCGTATACACTGTAAGTGGGTGCATCGTTACCTACTTGTGCCCAGTTTGCACGTACTTTACCAAACGAAACAATTTTGTTGTTTTGCAATGGTTTTAGTTCGCTAAATACAAAACCTAAGCCCGCAGATGGGTAGAAGTAAGAATTGTTATCGTCGGGTAGTGTAGATGACCAGTCGTTACGGGCGGTAAGGTCTAGGTACAACATACTTTTGTAACCGAATGAAGCACTAGCAAATACACTGTTGATTTTTTTCTCGAACGTTTCGTCGTAGGAATTGGCTGCGCTTGCCGAGTTGCGAATGTTGTACCAACCCGGCACAATTAATCCACCTACTGTTTCTGAGGTATTATCTTGGCGCATATTGCGCATTTTGTTACCACCTAAGTTAGCACTTAAGCTTAAATCACGGGTCAATTGTTTGTTAAACATTAACATCAACTCGCTATTCAATTCGTTCATATCAATAAACCGCTCTTTGTAATACGACTCTTGAACGCTACCTACAGCAACACGTTCATTAAGACGGAATGTGTAGAAATCCTGTAACAAACGACCTTGAATTGTCAACCAATCAGTCAATTTGTATTTGGCTGTTATATTACCAAAGTAACGGTCTTTTGAGTCGTTGGTATAGTTTTCGTAACGTGTCCAATAGGGGTTGTTCCAGTACAATGGAGCTCCATCGTCCCAACCTCCACGGTTCCAAGAACGTTGCGAGCCATCGGGGTTTTTGTACGATTGAAGGTCTGTGAAGTTCAAATCGCGGTGCCACCACTGGTTAAAGTTACTCAACAAGCCATCACTGTATCCTGTATCATAGCGTCCAACAACACCTGTACGGATATAGTTGATGCCTGCCGATACATTAAGACGTTTGGTAAGATTTAAATCGCCAGAAAAACTAACGGTATTACGTTTCAACGAAGAGTTAGGCATAATACCTTTGGTATCTACGTTGGCATAACTTAAACGAAATGCTCCTAAATCGTTACCACCAGCAAGAGCTACACTATTGTTATAGGTAAGCCCAGTATCGAAGAAATCTTTAACATCACTAGTAGATGCTTGCCATGGTTTAAGTTTACCATAGTTTTCGGTATCCCATTCGTCAAAACTGTTCCACGGACGGTACAGTTGTCCTTCAAATTTAGGTCCCCAACTTTCGTCTGTACCATAATCTGGAACTAGCTGTCCGCCAAGTTCATCAACGGTAGTAAAGCCTGTTCCACTTGGGTCGTCCCCGTTAATTGTACCACCGCCGTAAGTATTTTGGTAATCGGGGAATAATGATACATTTTCCCAGCTTATACCTGAATTTACTTGAATACCAACACCTTTGCGGCTTGTACCTTTTTTGGTGGTGATAATAACAGCACCATTGGCGGCACGTTGTCCATACAAAGCGGTAGCAGCTCCACCTTTTAGGATATTAACCGAGGCAACATCATCGGGATTCAAATCGCCGATACCATTACCGTAGTCAAAACCACCACCACCACGTGCTTGGTCGGCAGTATTAAAGTTTTGGTTGCCCAAAATAACACCATCAACTACAAACAAAGGTTGGTTATCGCCAGTAAGCGAACCAATACCACGGATAATGATACGAGATGAACCGCCCATGTTAGAGCCAGAATACACCTGTGCACCAGCAACTTTACCTTGTAAGTTGTTTACAAAATTGTCGGTGCGTACTTTCGAGGCATTTTCTACGTTCACTTGTTGGCTGGCATAAGGCAGCGATTTTTGCTCGCGAGAAATACCTAACGCAGTAACTACCACTTCGTCAAGTATTTTTGAGTCTTCTTGCAAAGTAACATCTAACACGCTAGATGTACCTAACTGTACGGTTTGCGTGGTATAGCCTGTGTAAGAAAATGTTAAAGATTTAACATCGTTACCTACTTTAATGCTATAATTACCGTCTATGTCGGTAACTGATCCGCCTGTACCGCCATCGGGTTTAACGGCAGCACCAACAAGCGGTTCGTTACCATCGGTAACTGTACCTGTAATCATTCGCTGTGCAAAGGCTGTTGTTGTACTCCAGCACAACAATACCATGAGCAAAGTGAGTAAATAGCTTTTTTTCATACTACGATTTTTTGTTTTGGTAAAAAATTGTTTTTTATTATGAATGATAAATTGTTTTAAATCAAAAAACCAACAGTTTGTTAAGTTTTGTTATTAAATTGTTAATTAAACTTAACTGGTAGGTCAAATTTGGCTGCTAAGGTAGGTATTTTTTAGCTTTTGGTAATACTTTTTTTAGATTTTTTTTTAAAACTTTGGTAAAAATAAATACAATGCCTTATTCTTAGCTGCAAATGTACAGCTAAAAAGCGATTTTGCAACTAATTGCCCACAATTTTATTGCCTAATTGTGTATTTAAAAGGCTTTTTTTTGTTTTTTAGCCTCCAAATACCCTAAAAATTGCATGTCCGAAAAAAAAGCAGTTTTTTTTCTTCACCAAATCTAATAAATGCGTAACTTCACGCCCTAATTCAGTGGTATCGTTCATCTTTTTTTTAAACAAATACATGCTTAATAATAAACTTTTATTGGTTGAAGACGACCCTAATCTTGGCGATATATTACAAGAGTACCTAATAGAAAAAGGTTATAATGTTACACTATGCCGCGATGGGCGAGAAGGTTTAAGTACCTTTATGCAAAAAACATTTGATATGTGCATATTGGACATAATGATGCCTATAATGGACGGCTTTACATTAGCCAAAAAAATTAGGGAGGTAAACCAACAAATACCTATTATGTTTTTGACTGCCCGTGGCATGAAAGAAGATAAAATAGAAGGCTTTAAAATTGGTGCCGATGATTATATGTCAAAACCTTTTAGCATGGAAGAGCTACAAATGCGCATAGAGGCTATCTTGCGCCGCTGTATAGCACCCTCATCCGACACCACAAACGGCAGTAACGAAACCTTTCAGATTGGGCGTTACCAATTTAATACCCTAAACCGCACCTTAACTATCGCGCCCGACGAACCTATACGGCTAACCACCAAAGAGGCAGAACTACTAAGAATGTTGTGCCTACACAAAAACGATGTGATGGAACGCGACCTAGCACTGATTGCTATTTGGGGCAACGATGGTTATTTTACCGCCCGTAGTATGGACGTGTTTATCACCAAATTGCGCAAACACTTAGCCAAAGACACTAACATACAAATCATAAACGTACACGCACGTGGGTATACTTTAATAGACAATACAAGCACCCCTCAATAATTTAACACCCCCAAAACCACAACGGCTTACCTTAGCCCTTGCAATAGCAACTTTAGCACCTCAAAAATCTGTACAAAAATAAAATAATTTACACCTAATCATTCAAATGAAAAGCAATTTAATTTCGCTAATAGTTTTGTTTCTTTTTTCTTCGTACTCGTTTGCACAAAATACCATCGAAAAATGCGGCACCGACCGCCTGCTGCGCCAAGCCTATCAAAACCCCGAAACAGTAGCCCGCATGCAAGCCGCCGAACACCACACCCAACAATGGGTTAACCAACACCAAAACGAACTTCGGGCACCACAAGAGGTACTAACCATTCCGGTAGTAGTACATGTGGTTTGGTATTCAGGCAACCCCGAGTCTAACATTAGCGATGCTCAAATAAACTCGCAAATAGCCGAGATGAACCGAGTATATCGCCGCCAAAATGCCAATGCCAACCAAACACGTGCTATTTTTTTAGATGTAGCCGCCGATGCCGAAGTTGAGTTTTGCCTTGCCCAACGCGACCCTAACGGATTCCCAACAACAGGTATTACACGCACAGTTACCGACTCGAGTACTTTTTATACCGATGCCATGAAGCGCGACAACACTGGCGGTAAAGATGCTTGGCCCACCAACGATTACCTAAATATATGGATATGCAACCGCCTACGCGATGGTCAGGTTTTGGGCTACGCCTTTATACCTGGTCAGGCACCCAACCCACAAGTAGATGGCTTGGCTATAGATTACGATTATTTTGGCACCACAGGCACGGTTAGCCCACCTTATAATATAGGTCGCACTGCCGCCCACGAAATTGGACACTGGCTAGGCTTATATCACCCTTGGGCTACAGGCAACGATGCAGGTAATTGCACCGACGACGATTTTGTAACCGATACCCCACAAACATCAGACCCCAACTTTGCATGCTTGTTTAGCATTAATAGCTGCGGGGCAGGCACCCCCGGCGACCAACCCGATATGGTTGAAAACTACATGGATTATGCCACCGATGTTTGTCAAAATATTTTTACACTAGGGCAAAAAGCTCGTATGCGTTCTACGCTTTCGTTTGGCGGCTACCATTATAGCGTAACCCAAAACGCCATTGCCTGCCAACCCGTAGAGCAAGGTCCCAACGATGCCATTTTGTTAGCCGTATTAGAACCCAGCGGACCGGGCAACTGTACTACTATTTCGCCCATTTTGCAAATCCAAAATTTTGGCACCCAAACACTTGCTTATTTAGTAATAGAATATAGCGTTGATGGAGGCACTACTCAAAGCTACGAATGGGTAGGCTCGTTAGCCTCGCTTGATACAATGAACATTACCCTGCCAAACATTAACACTACCGCAAATGGTATTGTACATACCCTAAATATAAACGTTACACTGCCCAATGCCTCGCCCGATTTTAATACCATCAACAACACCAAAGTAGTTACTTTTGCTACCATTGCCGTAGGTGCAGCATTACCCATACAACAAGATTTTGCCGCCGCATCGCTGCCCGCAGGCTATACTACCATAAATGCCGACAATGCCACTACTTGGGCAATAAATAATCAAACTGTTTATATGCACAATTTTAACTACAACACCACCAATACCATTGATGAGTTAAAATTACCCAAACTAAACTTTGCCACTGTTGGATTTGCTAGCTTAACTTTTGATGTAGCTTATGCCCTAAAAGCCAGCGGCAACGAATCGGACATTTTAGAAGTATTAGCCTCTAAAAACTGCGAAGAAACTTACGAAGTAGTAGGTACCTTTACAGCCAACGACTTGATTACCGCCTCGCCTATCAATGCCGAGTTTACACCCAGCACCACCGATTGGCAAACAAAAACGGTTAACCTAAACAATTATGTGGGAGCCCAAAACGTGTTTATTAAATTTAAACAAACACGCAAACAAGGTAATAACTTGTTTTTAGACAATCTAAACATAACCGGACCAACAGTAGGTATTGATGCACCCAAACCAATGGCTAACACCCTTAGTTTATATCCAAATCCGGCTCAAGGGCAGTTAAATTTGGCTATCCGCTCAAACAATACCGAGCAAGCCACTATTACCATATACAACAATATGGGGCAAGTTGTAAGCAGCCAAAACACCAATTTGTTGGCAGGCAATAACAGCATTGCTATGTCTATAACTAATTTACCAAACGGCGTTTATTTTGTACAAGTACGAAGCGCTAACCTCCAAACCACTCAAAAATTATTTGTAGCTCGTTAGTATTTATATAAATATGCAAAACAATAGCTACTGAAATTCAAGTGCAAACAACTTCCTGTTTTTATTGGGCAAATTGCTGCTAACATTACGCGGGGAGTTGTTTTTACAATACCACACATATGTTTTTTCAATCAATGAAGTTTGTTGAGCGAAAAAGTCCGCCATAGTTCCATAATTAACAATCAATAATCAAAAAATTGCTTTCTAAAGACCAATTTTGCTGCCATCAAACCGACCAATATCAAATTCAGGTGTATGGTTCGGCACCCTATTACCATTATTTATTGTTGATAGAGGTAGATGAACCTTATGCCAAAGATGCTCTATTAGCTAGCACATTACCCGAAGAGGTAAAAACGCATCTGCAAAAACAAGCCGATTTATTAGGCGATACCAAAGTATTGCTAATAAAAAACAAACAATCCGAAAAAGGAACCATCAGGTGTTTTTTTGTAGGACAACGCCGCTCGTATACCTATAGTATACGCGCACACAGTAACTAGCTACCAAGAGTTGCTTTTTGATTGGTTTAGTTTGACCCAAAGCACAACACCACATACCGAGCCGCTGTATTTGGTATGCACCAATGGCAAACGCGATAAATGTTGTGCTAAATTTGGTTTGCCCATCTACGAAAATTTAGCTAGCCAAGTACCACCTAATCAGGTATGGGAGTGTTCGCATTTTGGTGGGCATAGGCTTGCTCCTACCCTAATTACCCTGCCCAATAACTTGTGCTACGGCAACCTAAGCCTACCCGACCTACCTCACTTAATTAACGCCACCGAGCAACAGCAAGTTTGGCTACCCAAATTGCGCGGCAGATGCGCCTATAACACCGCCCAACAAGCCGCCGATTATTTTTTACGGCAACAACTACAAATTACTGAATTCGCCGATTTGCAATTACTGCCTCATAAGTCCGATGCCGTAAACAAGCATCTGTACCAAACCACATTTTTGCACCTGCCCACCCAACAAACCTTTGTTGTACAGCAGCAAGTTGTTAAATCGGATTATGCCGTTTATGGCTCGTGCAACAAACCCGAAAAAAAACACATTGATGTACACCATCTTTTAAATATCACGAAAATATCGTAAACTTGAATAATTTTTGTGTTATTGTTTTTTTCGGTAACTATTTTATTTCTTTCGGAACTTTTAAACCTTTTTTAGTGTTTAATACATAAATCTTTAATTATGGAACTACTTGTATTTTTAGCTGCTGTTGTTGGCGTGTTTATTTATATTTTTTGGCAGCATCCAGCTCGTTTACGCCGCCCGTCTATTGCCGAAGAGATGATTACCAATAATCAAACCATTGAGCAAACACTAAAAAAATATCTTGGCGAAAAAACCGCCGAGCCAGCCCCTATTGAGCAAACAATAGCCCAAATACCTCAAGCTGCGGCTGAGCCTACACCAGAAACTCGCAAGCCATCAGCCAAACCCAAACAAATTGCTCCCAAAGCACCACAACCCACCTTTAATGTGCGCGATTTTGTGGTGTATAATGTTATTTGGAATAAAAAATACTAACCACACTGGCTACAAAGCAGCACAACAAAAAAAGAGGCACACCTAACAAGGTGTGCCTATTTTTTTTGTTCTTTATTTGGTATCGTTAATGAATTTCATCTTCTTCACTGCTCGGTTCGGGTTTGTCTACATCTAACGAATCTATTTGCACATTTGTGTCGGCATTAGCTTTATCGTTTTGCTCTTCTTCATTTTGATGCGCATTTTTTAGCAAGTGTTTGGGTGCATAAATGGCTAATTTTCGTCCCTTTTTACCATTATAAAATGGTACCGAGCCAATTTGCACATAATCGGAGGCTAAATCTATGCCTTGCATTAAAAAACAGTTGATAAGGTCGGGTTTTATGCGTCGGTCGTTAAAATCCATTACAATAGTATTTTCTATGTTTGGCAACGAAGCCCTTACAATATTGTTGCAGTTACGGTCGGCATAACTGCTTTCGTTTTTGTAGTAGGGCGAATAAGGGCTTATGCCCCCTAACAAATAAACCAAACCCGGCGAGTAAGTTAAGGCAACAATAGGGTCGCCTTCGGTAAAGTTGGTTCGTTCGTGCAATAAATTATTTATTTTTTGTACCATTGTTTTGGTACGTGTATCAAACAGCATACCCTCGGCACGCGGCAGGTTTTTTATCTCGTATTTCTGGTCAAACAACGAGCCATTGATTCGGAAAGTATTGTACACATAGCCGTAGTATATCTGCGAAAACGCAAATAACGAAATAACTATCAACCAAATGCGTTGTGGTAATACAAATTCGGTTTGTTTGGTTAGGTAATAAGTTAGCAGAAAAAAGATAGCAAACCAAGCATATATTTGTTGTGTGCATTGTAGCGGTAAAGGATTGTTAGTTCCTGCGGCTCCGCCAATGGGTATCATAAAAAGCATAAAACAAACCAATATTATTTCGCGACGGCTATGCGAGCTAAAAAATTGGCGTATAGCTTGTGCATTTACCAAAGCCAAACACGATGCTAGCAAACAACCTAATGTAAAAAGGTATAAATTAAAAGCGCTTCTGTTGAATTTATCGCCATTTATGTGCCATTTTTCACTTACTATTTCGCTACTATACAAGCCTAAAATAGCCAACAAAAACAATGGCGTAATGTAATAAACATAGTTATTTTTAGGAAAAGCCAAAGTATTTTTTAAAAAACGATGCAACCCAAATACCATAGCAAACAAAACTACAATAACGGCATTGTCAAAAATAGTAGCTTTTATCGCTTTATAGGAGGAGTTATAATAACTAATTAACACATAAATTATATTATGCCTAGCTTTTGCTGGGCTTTTGCCTTGTGCATAATCGTTGTAATGTTGCCAAAGCTCGTAGTATAGGTTGTTGTACAACTCAAACGGAGATGTTTTTTTTAAGAAGCAGTACAACATAACCACAAATACCAACGAGGCAAAACCAGCTATCAGCCACACCAATAAACCCTTGAACGACGGACGCTCGCTAAACAGCCATAACACTTGCACAAATACCAACAACAATACCATGCTAATTGCCGAGGTAAATTTAGCTTCGTACAAAACATATAATATAGGCAAAATACTCAAAGCAACAACAGCTAACTGCCACAAAGCACGACGTTGTTTATACAGTGCATTTGCATACAAAAACAAACCTGCTATTAGCTGCATACACACCAAAGTTAAGGTATTGTACGATAAAGTGCGGGGTTGTTGTGCAAAATTTACAAACGTGCCAATGCCAATAAAAGCAAATAGTGTTAATAAATTATAAACATTGGTTTTATCTTTAAAATAATCGTTTGCCGACATCCAACACCACATGCCCCACGAGAAAACACCTGCCGACAACAGCATCAATAGCAAACGCAACGTTTTGGCACCTAAAATACTCAAGTGCATCCAACTGAAAAACCATTGATACCCTCCACGCTTACCCCCTTCGGTGGGGTAAGTAAGCAGGTGCATGTGCAAGCCTTCGTCGCTGAGGTCAAAACCTTTGTTCATGCCCCAAATAATAATACCTACAATAACCACAAATAAAGTAGTTAATAAGGCATTAATAAGCCAAACATTATTATTAGATTTGCTTAGTTGCATAATTTTAAAAAAAAACGAAATAAATAGAGAATGAAAGCGCAAAGGTAACAAATAATTCTCTGATTATTTAACACTTACGCCTCTAAGTATCTTTTTGTCCAAAAAGCAATTGCTACTGCTGCTTTTAAACAGCAAAAACTGGCAGTAAAAAGTTATTTACTGCCAGCTTTTTTTTCGCAAAACAAACTACAACAAAATCACATAAGATAATTTAAGTATTAAAATAAATACCTATAATCACCCCGCTTGACGCGGAAAATGTCTTTTTTGGGGGTGATGTTTAGCACTCCCTAACTCGACAAGTTGGTGGCACCCCCAGTACATTTTATGCGCCACAAACCCGCCTTTTTCTAAGCTTGCCATACAAATCTGCAAAAACTAAACCCACTAATTTTTGCGCCACAAAAGTTAGTTTTCAACAGCATTTTTAACTATTTATTTAGCAAATATTAAATCTTTGGCTAAAAATGTTTTTACCCACTGTTCTACATTATTGGCATCAAAGGTTTGTATTTTTAAGGCTCTTTGTTTTTTATCGCCTATTACACTTAGTTTCATGTAATTTTGGTCGGCGAATATAGTACCTTCTACCCTATTTTCGTTTTTACCTTCTTTGCTTTCGGCAACTTTTGTGTATGGGCTTGACGTAAGCGGCGACGAGGTGATGTCGTACAACGGATACCCGCCCGCTGGTTGATAGGCAATAACTTCGGTAAAATGGCGGTCGCCGGTTAAAAATACCACACCCGATATTTTATTAGCCACAATAAAATCCATTAAACTATTCCATTCGCGCTCGTAGTTACGGAAACACTCAAAGGTATTAAGGGCATTTAGCATTTGGCTGCCCGATGCCACAAACTTAAAAGTAGCCCTCGACGACAATAGGCTTTGTTTTAGCCAGTCGAGTTGTTCTGCCCCCAAATATTGTTTTTGCATATCGGTATTCGGTAATCCTTCGGGCGAGCGGTGATAGCGGTCGTCGAGTAAAAAAAACTCGCAATCGCTCCATTGAAATTTACCATAAGTACCCTTATTGTCTGTTTCGCCATACGATTTATTGCCCCAATAATCTTTAAAAATTTGCAGGCTACTATCGCGCAGTTCGTAGGTTTGGTTCGAGTCGTTGGGACCAAAATCGTGGTCGTCCCAGATGGCATAGTTTGGTCGCGAGGCAAAAAGGGCTTGTAAATAGGGTTGTTTGCGTACATGTTGGTTGCGGTATCGTATGCCCGACACCGAGCTATAATCGGCTTCGCGAAGGTATAAATTATCGCCTAACCAAAGCATAAAATCGGAGGGTTGCTTTGCCATATTAGCCAAAATATCGGTTGCCTGACCATAGGGTTTGCCGGGTCGGTCGTAGATACTGTCGTTGACATAGGCACACGAGCCCATCAAAAACGAAAAATCGGGAGCCGATTGTCGCCATTCCCATAGTTTTTTGGTGCTAAATTGCAATGGATAGGGCGTTTTTTGTGCTTTTTTATCTAACAATACCTCGTATTGGTAGGTTGTACCCATATCTAAATCGCCAATAACTATTTTTAATGGGTTATAGGTTTGTCCTAATCGCCCAGTATACTTTATGGTTTGTGTGTTTTTGGGTTCGTTGATTTTGTGGTATCGTATGGCTACTTTTTTTACGGTAGGTGCTACTTCGAGCCATAGCAATACTTCACGATGCTCTACATAACCTAACATAGGTCCCGACACCAAAGCGGCATTTTTTTGGGCAGATAGGGTTTGCCCTATCATTAAAGAAAAGAAAAAATGAGTAAGCGAGTTTGCATAATTAGACGATTTGGTAATTGATTCTTAATAGCCATTTATTTGGTTTGCATACGATAAACCAAGTTAATATATACTAAATCTGCCACAAAAGTGGCTATATATAAAAATAAAAATAAGGGTGATTGATGTGGTTTATCGGGGAACAAAAAGCAAAACCCGATTGATGCCAATGCGGTACCTAACATTTTAAACACCGCAATGCCCAACGATTGCCCGCTTAACGAGTTTCGGCGATTGAGCATGTTGATGAACAAGATAGACATCATAAAGTTTTGCCCAAACGCGGTGTAGGGACCAAACCAGTCTTTAAACTCGTGGGTAATAAACAGCACCAAACAAAAAGCCGACACCAAAGTAACCGCAAAATTTAGGTAAAACTGGATAGGTTTCCAAGTTGGGTGGTCGTTGTTCCAGTGGGCAAGTAGTTGGTAAAAAATAACAGCATCGAACAAAAACCATAGATAGTTGGTATATAAATAAGGTGTTGGGTGTGGATGTATGAACGAAAAAATTGCTTCCCACGATATATTGGCACATAAGGCTGCCATTGGCATACCATAAGTACGTTGTGCAAAGCTTTGTTTAATGATTAACAAATAGGTGATAATCCAACATACCCCCGAAGCTATCATTATGTAAACAAACATATTACATTGATTGATTTCTTATAAAAACTAATAATTATCAAAAACTTCGCCAAAACAAGTATAGGCGTTAAAGTTAAGGTTGGGTGTATCAACAAAAATTTGGCGTTTTATGCGATAGTAGTTGGTTGCAAATAATTGGGCTTCGTAGGTATTTACCGTAACGGCATCGTCTTTATTGGTTATTTGTATAATAACTTTATTAAGTTCGGTTCGGTGTCGGCATACAACGGTTACATTATTGGCTACTTTTGCGCCCATATAACTCATTATATAAGCCATAATGCTTAGTAGCACTAAAATTACAGTAATGGTTATTTTTTTGCTAATTGATGTTGATTGCAGCCAAGCACCAATTGTGCCTAACAAGCCTATCCATAAACTAACGACACCCATCTGCCAAAAAAAATTTTGAGCTATTGTCTGCGAAGCAAATATAAATGGCAAGTAGGCAGCTATCAAAAAACCAAGCAAATAAACCGCTATAAACACACCCGATAGTAGTGGCAGATAGGTAAGTATATTTTTTATTCGGCTGTCCATGTGTTGGTATTGGCGTTGTAGGTGGCTTTAAAGATACCTTCGGCGGCAGGCTCCATTTTTTTGAGGATAGATAATGCTGTAGTGGCTTTTTGAGCCGAGCTATAAAAACGATAACAAAGGGCGCATTGGGTTTGCCCCTGCCTATTAAGGCGCAGTAGGTGCGGAATAGGCATAGCTTTATCTAAATAGTTGTTGCGTAGTTGTTCGGCGTTTTCGCAGTCGGCATTTTCGTCGCTCGAGTCGGCAGCTAACCATTTTGCCACTACCAAATAAATGGGTTGCGGGTATGCATCTTCGTTTAGTTTTATATCCGATGTGTTTTCGAGTATGCTTTTAGTTAAACGGTTATATTTTGATTGTGGATATTTTTCAACAAAGTTATTTAACTGCTCAACACTTGTCATGGTAGGATACGGCTCGGTTAGCAAATCCGACACAATATAGTATACACCCTGTGCAGGAGTTTTTACCTCATGAAAATCGGTGAGGGTGCCAAGTGCAAACCTAAAATCGGAGCGGATACGGGCTGTGTATGGGTTATTAGGGTATTTGCCGATAAGTTGTTCGCCTATCCAAACTAATTGCATTTGGTTTTCGAGGTTCGAGTACGGATATTCGCCACCCATTGAGCTACCCCGTTGGCTTAAAAATTCGTTGTATAGTTTAAATGGTTCATCCGACAATTGCTTAAATTCTTTTTCGAGCATTGTAGATGGGGCAAGCCCTATATATATGCCCTCGGCACTAATACTTTGTATGCCAATGCGGTTTAGTTCTTTTTCGAGCGATGCTCCGCGTTCGGAGTTGTAAAAGTCTTCGGTATCGGCTTTGCTAAAAAACGGGTTTAGCACCTTATCGTGCAACAAAGTAATCATTTTACTTCTGCTGTCGAGCAGTGTTTCTAAATCTTTTTGCGAGCTAACTTTGCCACGCAACACCTTATTGGCATAAACCGCTATGGTGTTGTGCAGTGCATTGCCTTGCAACAATTGGCTTAAAATGGGCAATTGTTCGGCAAATAAGTTAATATCTTCGCTGTTTATTTGCAAAGTATCTGCTTGTGTAGTTATATTTGGGGTAGGTGTGGTGGTGTTGTTTTCATTGTCCGAAAACTTACAAGCCGACCAAACAGAAAGGCAAAAAAAAGAAAAAGCAATATATCGTTTCATGTAGTTGAAGAAGCAAAAGAAAATATTATTTATACCAAATAGCTATTTTATAATTTATAAATTGTAAGTTGTAATTCACCATTTACAATTTATGGACTCACTGATAAAAGGTTATTTGAGTTATAATTTGATTAAAACATCAATATGTAAATCGTTTTTTTTAGCATCTTGTAAAAATAAAAAAATGCGAATTGACACCCTTTTACAGTAAACTCATTTGCAATTTATAGTTCACTATTTACAATTTATAATTTATAATTTACAATTCAAAATCAGCATCCTTGTTCTACACCAATAATTGTCCATTTAGGGTTTTGTAGATAATGAGCAATATCGCATTTAATGGTTACTAGCATTACGTCGCGTCCAACTGCTTGGTGTGCTTTTGCCAAATTATCTTCGGCAAGCGTTTTGCTACCATAAAAGCGATACACTAAGGCACACATTTTTTGTTTTCCGTTGTATACTACCACCACATGTGGCACATCAACACCTTGCTCTATGTAGTTGTTGCGTTGTTGTAGGGCAGTTGGGCAGCAAGTTAAAAGGGTATCGGCGGGCGTAAAAATGGGTTTGTTATCTGCCACCACATAAGGGTACCAGTCGGTGACAATCATATATACATCGCGGGGTAAAAAATAATAATTTAGCTGAATAGTAGATATATTGTCTAATATGCGACTTACAACAGGTGTGTATTTGGATTTGGCATGATTTTTTACATACCATGTATGGTAAAACGTATCGGTTCCGGTTGGGTACGATTCGGTGTTTAGTGCGCCTATAATAGTGGTAGCAGTGGTATCGAACTCTAAAACCGAGTGTATGTCGACAAGCGAGTTAAGGGCATCGGCAAAATAAGGTTCTATTTTTTTACTGTATATGCTTTCGGGATAATCTTTGCGCATTTGCTCGCCAATGCTTACCATCTCCATGCGTTTTTTTAAATCAATATACGGATAATCGTATCCGCCCTCGGAAATACCGCCTTGGTTTAAAAAATCGACATATTGCGGGAAAGGCTTGTAGCCATATCGTCGCACCCAAAATTGTAGCATGGGTATGGGTTCTAATCCAACATAAATCCGCTCCGAGTATACAGCTTTCATACCTAACAACGCCAATTCATTATCTAGTTCGTTAGCCTGAGCATTAAAATACGGTAAGCTATAATCTGCCGATAGAGAATCAAGTAACTCGTGGTGTAATTTATATAATAAGGTATCGCGTGTTTCAAACATTTTTGCTAAATCCTCTTCTTTATCTATTATCTCGTTTGCTTTGTATAATGTATATGCATAATACGACAAGGTAGTTCGCAAAACGCTTGAATCGGGCAAGGCCCGGTCTAGAAGAGGCAATTTAAGTGGCAAAAAAGTAGTTACCGTTATCGGTTCTTGTTTTTTGCAAGATGTAATACTGCAATAACAGCATAATGCAAAAAATAAAAACAATATAGTTATGTAGGGGTATCTTAAATTAATCATCAAAATGTCATCAGGGTATAAAACAAGGTGCAATATTAGGGTTTTTATGCCAATACACAAAGGTTTGTGTCTAAATTTGGCAATTATTTTATTTACAAGACGCTAATTGTTACATCTAGTAACCATAAAGCCTGTTATTTTAACAAAATTCACTATTTTTGCATGATTTTTGGCAATACACATAGGTTTGTAATCTGCAAAACAATGCCAAATGCCCTAAAAAAATCAGTCAATACATTTTATTTAACACAAATAATTTATAATCAATAATTTATAATTGTAAAAGTATTTATGAAAGGAATTATTTTAGCTGGCGGTATGGGTACGCGCCTTTACCCCATTACGTATGCCATTAGCAAACAAATCATGCCTATCTACGATAAACCCATGATTTACTACCCATTGTCTACGCTCATGTTAGCAGGCATACGCGACATACTCATTATCTCGACACCCGAACACATGCACTTTTTCGAGGAATTACTAAAAGATGGCTCGCAATATGGCTGTAAGTTTAGCTACAAAGTGCAGCACAACCCCAACGGTTTGGCACAAGCTTTTGTATTGGGCAAAGAGTTTATTGGCAACGATAAGGTAGCTTTGGTTTTGGGCGATAATATTTTTTATGGCTCTACATTTGGGCAAAAACTAGAACAGTGCAGTAATGTCGAGGGCGGTATTATCTTTGCCTATCATGTATCCGACCCCGAACGCTACGGCGTTGTGGCTTTCGACGAGCAACACAATGCCATATCTATCGAAGAAAAACCTGCCAAACCCAAATCTAATTATGCCGTACCGGGTTTGTATTTTTACGACAACAGCGTGGTAGAAATTGCCGAAAATTTACAGCCAAGCGCCCGAGGCGAGTACGAAATTACCGACGTAAATCGCATCTACCTTGAGCAAAACAAACTAAAAGTTGTTACACTTGACCGTGGCACCGCGTGGCTCGATACGGGCACCTTCGACTCGTTGATGCAAGCAAGTCAATTTGTACAAGTTGTTGAAAACCGACAAGGACTAAAAATTGGTTGTATAGAAGAGGTAGCTTATCGAAAAGGTTTTATCAATAAACAACAGTTGCTACAACTTGCCGACCCACTTACCAAAAGTGGCTATGGCAACTATTTAATAGATTTAGTTAAATAAATACCCATACAAGCTCCCAAAATCAGTATAGCCCAGCCGACTTACGTTGGCTGGGCTTACTTTTTCATTACATTCTTTAACCACTATAAAACAAAACCATGAAAACAAACACAGTACATAACACACAAACCCTAAAATAGTTCGCAAGAAATGTTTTTTTGCGAAAAAAATGGCTTTTTTTTGTTTAAACAATCCTCAATTTCGTATTTCTTGCCATTTAACACTAAAAAATTATTTATCTCTTATAATTTACTAAACCCTTCAATCTACTAATCCTCTTTTTGAACGCGTAAGATTACTTGCATAATCCCTTGTTTTTTACTATCGTTATCCCTACTTTTGCAACCCACCTACGCACCTGCCTAATTTATGTGCTACGCAAGTTTGTAACTTTATAGCTCCAAATGAGTATTGAAAAGCAACTATTAGCCGTATTTTGTAATCGTTTTGTAAAAAGAGAAACTATTGCTTGAAACTTAAACTAAATGCGCTTACTATTGTTCTTTATATACTCGCATACGCATTTAAAAGCATACATTTTATACTATTTAATTTAAATTATCTATACTTGGTAGCTTATCAACATATAACACTTAATTTTAATATATACCTAAAAAAATCTTACCAACCTATTCCATTTTTTTTATGAACAAAACAATCAATCAATCAATTGTGCTATTGCTAGCTATTGTCTTTTTAGGCAGTACGGCATTAGCACAAACACGTGTACCCGAAACTAAAAAATCTAACCTCGAAGCCCATTTCCAGGCGGTTCAGCAGCAAATAAACAATCATCAATTTGATGGGTTTATGTGTGCCACCCCCGAAAATGATGAAACAGTAAATGCCGATGCTAGCCGTGCAGCCTGTAGTCAGGTAAGCAATGGTTATGGTACCAACTGTTGGAGCCCCACCTCGGGTTTACCCTCGAACCGCGATGCAGCTTGTAATAACCCTGCATTACCGAACAGCAGTTGCGGCAATTACAAAGTACCCATTGCCATTGTAGTTTTTGAAAACACCGCCTGGACAGGTGCCAATTATATAGGCGGCACAGGCTTTGCTCAACTGCCCGATGCCGATTTAAATGCCATGATTGCCAACTTAAATGCAGTTTATCAATATGCTCAAATAGAATTTTATGAGTGTAAAACCCGACAAAGGGTAAACAACCCAGATTTGTATAATTTTTATAGTAGCACCAGCGACCCCGAAAATGCTACTAACGACGAAACACAATCGGCTGCTTACGATACACCTAATGTTTTAACACTTTATTTTGTAGGCGGTTTAGCCGGCGACCACGACTGCTGTGGCTATTTGGGTTATGCTAATTATCCACCTAGCCGCGATTTTGCCATTATGCGCTATGCCGCTGTTGGTGGTCCAATTGTAGCACACGAGTTAGGTCACTATTTTGGCTTATTTCATACACACCGAAACTTACCCAGCCTTAACAGTGGCGGTGATGCCAATGGTGTGCCCGGCGATCCCCTTAACAACTGCGAGTGCCTAACCAAAGGCGATGGTATTTGCGACACCTGGCCCGACCCCAACTTTGCCACTACTTGCCCTGCATCGTGTGGCGGTGGTAGTTGTTTTGTATCGTCGCCTAACACCTGCGATTTTAACGAAACTGGCTACAGTTGCGTAAACAGCGGAGCAAGCCTAACCATCAACCCTGCGTCGGGGGTAGATATAACAACGGGTGTGTCAACGATACTCGAAAAAAACTACATGAGTTACAACCAAATCGGTAGTTGTCGTAACGCTTTTACACCTTGCCAGTATCGAAAAATAAACGATGTATTACTTAACTGCCGAAGTTATCTTTGTTACCCCGATGTAACCCGCGATTTTAACAGCACAGTGCTTAATAATGCAGAATCACCCTACAAAGAAATTTGCGTGGGCGACCCGCCTCCTACTTTTACTGCCAAAAATGGTTGCTACAAATGGTTTGCCGAAGCCACTGGTAGCAGTACTACACCTTTATTTACAGGCAGTTCGTTTACACCTACAGCAGGCACAGCTGCAGGGCAACTAAACACCAACTTAATTGGTTTACAAGATTTTTGGATAGAAGATGTCAACGAATTTCATGCACCTGCTTGTCGCCGACAAGTAACGGTTAATGTAGTGCCTCGTCCAGGTACGGTTTCATTGCCCGACAATGCTTTGTGTTGTAACGAAACAGCCAACTTTACCAGCAATAACATTGCTATTGATACCTGTAATCAGGTAGTTGCTTGGTGGCGTACAACTGCCCCTTTTGCCAATTATGCCGCCGCCGAAACCGCTTTTAATGCCTTAACTGCTACGCAAAAAGCAGCACAAATTAGCAATTCTACCACCAGCAATGGTACAACAGCTACCTATAACTTCACCAATAATTGCTCTTTGTCGCCTGGCACTTACTACATGACACCCTTTGTGTCGCGCCGTCCCAAAGCTGCAATAGCCAGTGTAACCTTAACCGACAACACAGGCACTACCGTCAACGGTACTTTTAATGGTAATGCCGCCCACCGATACAATACAGGTGCATTGGCAGGTGTGCCTACCTCCGATGTGTGTAATCCACGTCCAGCCCCTACTTTTACAGTTAGTATTAATGTCACCTCTACAAATCAAACTAATTTAAATTTCGATTTTCACCCAGCTAACAACTGTAGTAGCACCACACCACGTTATTTAACCAACAACCCACTTAACAGCAATGGCAATGGTGGCGTAGGTACTTTTACCTTTACCCAAAGCCAACTTACTGGTTTTGACCCCGCACTAGGGTTTTGCTTTTGGGTATACAGCAGTAGCGGTGCATTAACGGCTACTTTTACAGTAACAGTAACGGTTGTTTATCCAGGCGTTGCCGAGGTTACTTTCCCAAGTTTTGAGCGGGCTTGTAACATAGGTACGTCTACCCCTTTTACCATCTACGGAGCCGTTACGCCACCCACAGCCAGCAACAAAACAATTTGCTCAGGTGGCAATACCACACTTACTGCCTCGGGTACAGTAGGCAATCAATATATCTGGTATGGACCTAACTCAACAACTACTGTAGCACAAGCTGCTAGCAGTGCTACTACTTTCACGCCTACTGTTGCCACAGCAGGTAATTATACCTACTATGTATCGCAGGTAAATGCAGGTGGATGCGAAAGTACTAAAACACCCGTTACACTTACCCTTAATGCTGCTCCGTTGGCTACAATTGCCAATATACAAACAGGTTGCGGAGCGCCTATTTTAGATGCAGGTGCGGGTACAAATAAAACCTATTTATGGTCGACAGGGGCAAGTACACAAACCATTAATGTTACACAAATAGGCAATTACACGGTAACGGTTACACAAAGCGGATGCAGCAATACTGGCTCGTTTAATGTTACTGCATTAGGTTTGTTGGCTACCGCAAATAGCAATAGCCCACTGTGCAATGGTGTTGCCCTCAACTTATCATCAAGTGGCGGTAGTAGTTATGCTTGGTCGGGACCCAATGGTTTTACTTCATCTGCCCAAAACCCAAGTATTAGTAATGTAACATCGGCAAACACTGGTATTTATACCGTAACGGTTACAGGTACTAATGGTGGCACAACATGTACAGCAACCGCTAATACGGTGGTAAGTGTTAATGCAGTAAGTGCATTGGCAAGTAATAGCTCGCCTGTTTGTTTAAATGCCAATGCTACTTTATCGGCAAGTGGTGGCACTACCTATGCCTGGAGTGGTCCCAATGGCTTTACTTCATCTGCCCAAAACCCTGTAGTAACGAGTGTTACAAGTGTTAAAGTAGGCACCTATACCGTAACGGTTAGCAACAGCACAGGCTGTACCGCAACGGCTACTACTACCCTATCGTTGGGCGGACCAACAGCTACAGCAAGTAGCAATACGCCTTGTTTGGGTAGCACTATTACCCTTACAGCAAGTGGCGGCACAACTTATGCGTGGGCAGGACCCAGCAGTTTTACATCTGCAATACAAAACCCAAGTATAACCAATGCCACAGCCGCCAAAGCTGGCACTTATACCGTAACCGTAACAGATGCCAATGGCTGTACCGCAACCGCTACTACTGTTGTTAGTATTAGTACGGTAACGGCAACGGCTGCAAATAATGGTCCTCTTTGCCCGGGTGCAACCATCAATTTATCGTCAAGCGGCGGAAGTGGTTATGCATGGAGCGGACCAAATAGTTTTACATCTGCTATACAAAACCCAACTGTTAACAATGCCAATACTGCAAAAGCAGGCACTTATATGGTTACGGTAACAAACGCCAATGGTTGTACCGCAACGGCTACCACCAAAGTAATATTAAATACGGCTACTACTGCATCGGCAAGCAATTCGGGAGCAGTGTGCCAAGGTGGTACCGTTACCCTTAATGGTAGCAGCACTACAACAGGCGTAACTTATGTTTGGAGTGGTGCAAACGGTTTTACCAGCAATCTACAAAACCCAATTATAAATAATGCACAAGCTTTACAAGTAGGTGTTTATACGGTAACAGTTACGGCAACAGCAACGGGCTGTAGTGCTACTGCTACCACAAATGTGGTTATTGGGTCAGCATCGGCAGTGGCAAGCAGCAATAGCCCTGTTTGTACTAATGGCTCTATTTTATTAAGTGCAACAGGCACAGGCACCTACGCTTGGGCGGGTCCAAACGGTTTTACTTCATCTGCCCAAAACCCTAACATACTAAATGCAACAACAGCTAATGGTGGCAACTATACCCTAACAGTTACCGCCACTAATGGCTGCACGGCTACATCGGTGGTTAGTGTAACGGTGGGCAATATCGCAGTATCGGCTAGCACCAACAGCCCTGTTTGTAAAGGTAACACGTTAAATTTAAGTGCATCGGGCGGTGGTACTTATGCTTGGTCGGGGCCTAGCGGTTTTACTTCATCTGTCCAAAACCCAAGTATTGCGGCTATTAACACCCCACAAACGGGTATTTATACCGTAACGGTTACGGCTGCAGGCAACGCTTGTACGGCAACAGCCACCACTATAGCCACTATGATTACACCTACGGCAAGTGCTAGTAATTCGGGACCTGTTTGCCAAGGAAGCAATGTTACCATTACGGCTACCAGCAATGGCACTCCAAGTACCTACGCATGGAGTGGACCAAACAGCTATACCGCCAACATACAAACCAACACCATAAGCAATGCACAAAGTATTAATGCGGGTGTTTATACGGTTACTGTAACTAACTCGGCAGGATGCGTGGCTACGGCTACTACTAATTTAGGTGTAGGTACAGTTACGGCAGCGGCTACTAGCAACAGTCCTATTTGCACCAATAGCACGCTTACATTAGGCACCCCCGACCAAGGTACTGGCTCGACTTATGCATGGACAGGACCCAATAGTTTTACTTCTACACTTAGGGTAGTAAGTATTGCCAATGCAACAACGGCTAATAGCGGCACTTATACCGTAACGGTTACGGCTGCCAATGGCTGTACGGCTACCTCATCGACAAGTATTACAGTAGGGCAGTTTAGTGCCACGGCTACGGCTAACAGCCCTGTATGTAGAGGCAGTAGCATTAATTTAAGCTCAACAAGCGGTGGTACAAGTTATGCTTGGTCGGGTCCAAATAGCTTTACCTCTACCTTACAAAATCCAAGTATTACCAATGCAACGGCTGCCAAAGCGGGTGTTTATACGGTAACGGTTACATCGGGCAGTTGTACGGCTACGGCTACCGTTAATGTAACGGTAGTGACAGTAACGGCATCGGCAAGTAATAGCTCGGGTTGTGCAGGCTCTACCTTAAACCTAACGGCAAGTGGCGGTACAAGCTATGCGTGGGCAGGTGCAAACGGGTTTACTTCATCTGCTCAAAACCCAAGCATTAGTAACATTAGCACCGCCAATGCAGGTACTTATACCGTTACGGTTAGCAATAACGGTTGTACCTCAACGGCTACCACAGTAGTAACCGTTGGCAACAGCATTACGGCAACAATAAACGCACCAAGCAATGTTTGTACTGGCTCGGTTGTAAATTTGGCAGTAACAACAACGGGTGGCACTAATTTGGTAAGCAACAATAATTTTGCATCGGGCAACACTGGTTTTAGTAGCGATTATACCTACAAAGCAAGTGCACCCACTACAAACCAACAGTATGGCGTGGTTAGTAACCCCAATACATGGGCATCATGGGCAGCGGTTTGCTCGGATTATAATGGTGGCGGCAATATGTTAGTTGCCGACGGCGCTACAACGGCTAATAAACGCGTGTGGTATCGAACCATTACGGTAGTGCCTAATACCACCTACGAATTATCGATGTTTGCAGCAAGTATTAGCAATACTAGCCCTGCACGCCTACAATTTGCGCTAAATAATGTACTAATAGGCACCGAAACTACTTTAAGTACCACCAACTGCCAATGGCAACTAATTAGCACTACTTTTAATTCGGGTAGTAATACATCGGTTAGTATTGCTATTGTGGATAAAAACACGTCAGCCAGCGGTAACGATTTTGCTATAGATGAAATTGTGTGCAAAGTGGCTAATAGTTATGCTTGGAGTGGTCCCAACGGTTTTGCTTCATCTGCCCAAAACCCAAGTATTAGCAATGCAACAGTAGCGGCAAGTGGCATATATACCGTAACCGTAACACCCACAACAGGTTGTACTGCAACGGCTACTGCAAACGTAAGTGTTGGTGGGGTAACTGCCACAGCAAGCAACAACAGCCCTGTTTGTGCAGGCAGTGTTATTAACCTAAGTGCCAATGGCGGAACAAGCTATGTTTGGGCAGGACCAAGTAGCTTTACCTCATCTGCCCAAAACCCAACACGCAGTAATGCCACCACAGCTATGGCAGGCACTTATACGGTTACGGTTACAGCCGCTGGCGGATGCACGGCAACAGCAACAACTAATGTAAGTGTAAATACAGCAACCGCAACTGCCGCTAGTAACAGCCCTATTTGTGCAGGCAATACCCTAAACTTAACAGCCACTGGCGGAACAACTTACGCCTGGACAGGAGCCAATGGGTTTACCTCATCTGCCCAAAACCCAAGTATTAGCAACTTTGGTGCGGCTAATGTAGGCGCTTATACCGTAACGGTAACGGCTGCCAATGGTTGTACAGCAACAGCAAGCACATCGGCAACGGTGGGCGGCAATATTACCGTAACGGCAAGCAACAGCAGCCCCGCTTGTGTAGGCGGTAGTTTTAACCTTACGGCAACAGCATCGGGCAGTGGTAATTTGGTGGTAAATGGCACGTTTACATCGGGTAACACTGGTTTTAGCTCGGGGTATACATTTGCTAATACCCGAAGTAATGCTGGACAATATGGTGTTGTTACCAATCCTAGTTCGTGGTACAACTTTTTCTCTAATTGCACAGGTTATGGCGGAAGCGGTAATATGTTAGTTGCCGACGGCTCGCCTACAGCAGGTTTACGTGTGTGGTATCAAACCATTAGTGTTACGCCTAATACCACTTACCAACTGTCGGCTTATGCACAAAATGTGTACAATGGCGTTTCGCCCCGATTATTTTTTAGTGTGAATGGCGTGCAGGTAGGCAACGAATACAATTTAGGCACTACGCCTTGTGTATGGATACCCATGTCGGTAACGTTTAACTCTGGTTCGGCTACATCGGTGGTAATAGCCATTGCCAACAACGAAACGGCTGGCACATCGGGTAATAACTTTGCTATTGATGATATTAGCTGCCAAGCGGTATTAACTTACGCTTGGGCGGGTCCAAACGGATACACTTCATCTGCCCAAAACCCCACTGTTAGCAATGCAACAGCGGCAATGTCGGGTGTTTATACCGTAACCGTAACATCGCCTGGTACTTGTGCGGCTATTGCCACTACTACGGTGTCGGTGGGTACTAACTCGGTAACGGCAGGTAACAACGGAGCCGTTTGTGTTGGCGGTAGTATTGCCCTAACAGCAAGCGGCGGAAATAGTTATTCGTGGGCAGGACCTAGTGGTTTTACTTCATCTGCCCAAAACCCAACACGCAGCAATGCCACCACAGCTATGGCAGGTACTTATACAGTAACGGTTACGGTGGCTGGCGGATGTACAGCTACCGCAACAACAACCGTAACGGTTAATAGTGCCACAGCAAGTGCCAGCAACAGTGGTGCAGCATGTGCAGGTGGCACAGTAGCACTAAGTGCCACAGGCGGCGGAACTTACTTGTGGGCAGGTGCAAATGGCTTTACTTCGTCTGACCAAAACCCAAGCATTACGGCTTTGTCGGCTGCCAAAGCAGGCACTTATACCGTAACCGTAACGGCTACTAATGGCTGTACCGCAACAGCTACTACCAGTGTAACCCTTAGTACCGTAAGCGCAACAGCAGGCAGTAACAGCCCCGTATCTGTTGGCGGAATGGTTAATTTAACAGCCACAGGCGGAACAACTTATGCTTGGAGTGGTGCAAACGGCTTTACCTCATCTGCCCAAAACCCAAGTATTAGCAATGCCACCGCTGCCGCAAGCGGCGCTTATACCGTAACGGTTAGCAATGCCATAGGTTGCACCGCAACAGCAAGCACTGCCGTAACAGTTAGTACGGTTGTAGCCACAGCCACTAGCAACAGCCCCGTTTGTGCAGGTACTACCCTACAATTGTCGGCAACAGGTGGGGTTAGTTATGCTTGGAGCGGACCCGCAAGTTTTACGGCTACAACACAAAACCCCACCCGAACAGCTATGACAGCCGCCCGTGCAGGAGTATATACCGTAACGGTAACAACAGCAAGCGGCACAACCGCCACCGCTACTACCAATGTGGTGGTTAGCACTATTACCATTGCCCCTTATTATAACGAGGTTGTTTGCGATGGAGCTGCCCTACAACTAACCGCCAACCCAACAACAGGCAGCATAAGCAGCATACAATGGGCGGGTCCAAACAGCAACACATCTACCCAAACAAACCCAAGCTACCCCAATGCCACCAACAATTACGAAGGCGATTGGACAGTAACAGCAACCAACAGCCTTGGCTGTACAGATACCGAAGTGTTAAATGTGTGGGTAAACCAAGTACATGCTTATATTAATGTAGGTGGCGATGCGTGGAATGTAGGCGGCTCGAACTACCGTATTTGTAGGTACGACTTTATAGAGTTTCAGGCAGATAACGATGATAACGATGCCGAAAGCGTACACTGGACAGGACCAAACGGTACAAGCTCTAATAGTTTTTATGTGGGTGTTAATGTGCCATCTACAGCCTATACAGGCACCTACACCGCCGCCGTTACCGACCAATATGGCTGTACCGAAAACGTGTCGTTTTACTTGCAAGTAATTAGCTGTAACTATAAAGACGACGCAACAAACCTAAACGGATTTATTACGGCACAGCCTAATCCGTTTAGCAACAGCACCAACATTAGCTTTGGCGTACCACAAAGCAGCCCCACCCAAGTGCTATTGTACGACATTACAGGCAAACAAATTGCCGAACTGTTTAATGGCTTTGCTCAAACTAACGAAACTTACCAAATAAATCTAAATGCTAATAATCTAACAGCAGGTGTGTATTTGGTGAAGATGATAAGCGCAAATAACGAGGTAAAAACCTATAAACTTGATTTGATGCGATAAAACCCAAGTAATTGGACTAACAAAAAGTGGCTGCCTCGTACTTACGAGGCAGCCACTTTTTTGCTTTTGCATAGAGCAAATGTTATTTGTTTAGTGTTGTACTACCATTTTAGTTTGTGCCAAGCGCAGTCCATTGGCGTTTAGGCTTTGGGCGTAGATGACCGCATTTTCCGCTCCGTTAGGAGCGTAATATGGGTAGCTTTGGGCGTAGATGACCGCATTTCCGCTCCGTAGGAGTGAAATATGGGTAGCTTTGGGCGTAGATGACCGCATTTTCCGCTCCGTAGGAGTGAAACATGGGTAGCTTTGGGCGTAGATGACCGCATTTTCCGCTCCGTAGGAGTGAAATATGGGTAGCTTTGGGCGTAGATGACCGCATTTTCCGCTCCGTAGGAGTGAAATATGGGTAGCTTTGGGCGTAGATGTCCGCATTTTTAGCTCGGTTTAGCAGCGTAATTTTTGATGGCATAAGATAAGACGGTCGTATTTTCAACGTTGCCAAGCGTTTTTAGGCAAGATATAAACCATATATCACTCCTACGGAGCGAAAATACCCGTATTTACCCTCTTTCTACCCATATTGAGCTCCTATGGAGCTAAGAACCTACCTAAAAATATTGGCTTTATTACTTGTGGATACAAACGATGGCTGATAACCATCTAGAAGAGAAGATTATTGTTTAACAGCAACTTCAAGTTTTATTCGGTCGGGGTCTTCAAAAAAAACGGCGTAGTAGTGCTTACCACCTGCAAAAGGGTGCTTGTCGGCATACAAAATAGGTATGCCTTTGGCGGTTAGTAATTGGGTTAGTTCGTCTACCTTTTCGCGGCTTGCTGCGGCAAATGCCAAATGGTTTAGCCCTGTTTGTTTGCGATGATATATATGGTGTAGGTGTTGTGGCTCGGTTTGTACAAACACCAAATAGTAGCTATTATCAAAGCGGTAACTAAAACCCTCGTTCCAGTCGCTGCTAAGTTCGTATCCTAACCAAGCAAAAAACCAGTTGTAAAATTGGCGGCTGCGTTGTAAATCGCTTACATAAATTTCGATGTGGTGAAGCATTTTTTTGGAGATAAATAGTGTGGTAATTTAGCTAGTTTTTTGCTTGGCAGTAGCTTGGGTGCGTGTAAGCACTAAATAGGCTTTGTGGTTTTCCATATAAACCCGTCTAGGATATAGTGTGTTAGCTGCGGTAAGCTTAACAGTGGTACTATAATAATGTGCCATTTACTAAGGTTAGGTAGTGCAAACGAAAACTGCTCTTTCCAAACCACCGAGCAAAGATAGTTTATTTTTCAAAGATTTTGGATTTTATTTGCCACAAAACTACAAATAAACTAGCTTTTATGTTCAAACAAGGTGCATTTTGGCTTGTTTGGGGGGGGTGCTGTAATGTTTTAGCACAAAATAAATAAACAGCTAACAATGAGTACCTTATCAAACATTTAAGGCAAATGCCAATAGCAGCAATAAAAAAGCGAAATTTTCTTTAAAAAAGAAAATTTCGCTTTTTTGCTATTGCATAAACTACATACTATTGTGCTTGGGTATCGGCAGAGTCCTCATCTGGTTTTGAACGGTGCGTTACCTTGCCATGTAGGTCAATGATGCTGCGGGCATTGTGGTAGGTGGTATAAAAATCGATGTTTTTGTTGATATAGGGTGCTATCAAATCGTCGAGTGTTTCTAAGGTGTTGCGGGCATTTTCTAATAAATCGACAAGGCGAGTAGTGGCGTTTTTGGTGATGGTTTTGCGGGTTCGGGGCGATGCAATTAAACCATCGAACAGGGTTTGTTGGGTTGCCAAGTTGCTTACATCGTCGGGTGTAACGCCATAATCGGCTTGCAGGGTGGTAAGGTGCGCTTGGGTAAAATTGTAGATACTGGTGGCGTAATCTTTTAGGTTGTTGTCGCGTAGCTGTTTTATTGCCGAAAGCGACATATACACATCGGCAAGCAACTCGTTGTTTTGTTTTTGGCGGGCATAAGCGGCTAAGGGACCTGTAAGGCTAATTAGCGCCTTGGCAAGTGCTGTGCGTTGTTGTTTTTTGTTGCGGGTAGTGCCTGTTGTTTTTTTGCTTTGGGTAATGTGCATGCCTCTAATGGCTTGCTCTGTTTGTTTCAACTCATCAACGGTTTGCATAATAGCAAAGGTGTTTTGCCAAAGGGCAGTGTTGTTGTCCATACATACTAGCACGGCTAATATCATAGACAAACGGTTCTCTTGATTCGCTGTCATGGGATAAAAACTTTTGATTAAAAAATAAAAACTGTCAAAAGTAGTGTTTTCTTATCATTATTGGGTGTTTAGTGGGTAATGTACTGTTTGTTTGCGTGTTTAGATATGGTTAGTTAGTAAGGGTTTAATTGGCGGCACTTTTTTTTTGTTTTTGTTTTATGGTGCTAAAACGCAGGCTGTATATGACTTATTGTGTTAAAGACGAAATTTTTTTTGAGGGGGTTGCATGGTAGAAAAATTGCCTATTACGTTGCCCCACATTGCTTACCCATATTGCACCCTAACGGGGCTTGAAATGCGTTTTAATTACATTTAACCCCCATTTGGGGTTTTAAACCAAAATAATTAGGTGGTGTTTTTTTAGATGCAAATTATTTTTACAACAATGAATGCCCCATTCCGTAGATTGCCACCTACTTGTACCGGAGGGAACGAAGCGTGTGTTAGGCGATACATTACCGCCGCTACCAGAACCGCTCCGCCATGGGGGGAGTATTTGTGGGTAGGGTAGCTTGCCGCCTGCTGCGCCTGGCTACGCAACCCTACCCCACAAATACTTGTGTGCTCAATGAAAAATGCCGAAACGAGCTAAGCTACCTCACTGCGAGGCGGAAGCCGTAGTCGGCGCGGTAGCTGGGGGTGGAGTCGTTGCGATAAGCAACGCGACAGCCGGCGGCACCGCTGCCCCACGAGCCACCGCGCAACACACGGCCGGAGCCCGATGTTGGACCAGTAGGGTTATTAGCGGGGCTATTTTTATAATAATCGGCAGCATACCAATCGTTGCACCATTCCCATACATTGCCGCTCAAGTCGTATAAACCTAATTCGTTGGGTTTTTGCCCCTACGGGGCGAGTAGTAGCTCCGCCTTTTTGTTCGTACCAAGCTACTGTATCTGGGTTGTTGCTGCCAGCATATTTATAGCTACGGCTTTCTTGTTACCCCCGCGTGCGGCGTATTCCCCATTCGGCTTCGGTGGGCAGGCGGTGGTTTTTTTTTGTTAGTTGGCTAGTCGGTGGCAAACTCAACGGCATCCTCCCAACTTACTTGCTCTACAAGGTTTTGCTCGCCTTTAAAACCACTGGGGTTATTGTTCATAACCGCCTGCCACTGGGCTTGGGGTTACGGGGTACTTCGCCTATTTTAAAGGTGCTTAGGCTTACTTGGTGTATGGGTTTTTCATCGTCATATTCGTTTGCTACCCATCATAAAACTGCCGCCTTCTACGGTTATCATGTCGTTGATGAGTTGTTGTATGGGTTGGGGGTTGTTGGATTTCTAAATCCTGTTTTTCTTTGTTGATTTTTCGTGCGTGTATTTCTTCTACTACATCAAGAATACCGTAGGCAATATCTCTGTAAGCCTCATCCCTATCTACCCATTGCCTAATGGGGGTTTCATTTTGGGTAAAACTTGTAGTTGGTCAAAAGGAAATCTCTTCCAATCACAGGCTCGTAAAATAATAGGTATCAACATCGCTTCGCCTTTTTGGTGGTGTTGGAGGGCTTTTTCTAGTATCTCATAATGTTCGTCTGAGACAAAAAAATCAGCACTAATCAAGCATAGTATGAGGTCGGCATTATGTAGTGCTTCATCGTACAGTTGTTGCATTGAGCGATCCGATAAAAAATTGTCAGCAGACCTGATTTTGATGGTATGATTGCGTTCTAAGGGACTTAAGTTCGTCTGCAATTCACGAAAGTATGTTCTATCTTCATCCGCATAAACAACAAAAATATTTATTGAAGTGTCTATTTTAGTTTTTACATTAGAGGATTTAAAATAATCCACAATAGCCCTTTTCCTTTTTCAATAGCTCTTTTCAGCTATACTGATAAAATTGTTGTAAACACTTATTGTGTTGTCGTTTTTAGGACTTGCTTTATAAACAATATCTAATCTTTCCAACAACGGCAGTAAGGGTTCTATGCTTTCTATTTTATTTCGTTCAATTTCTACATAAGTGAGTTGTTCTAGTTGGGTTAATACTCGTGCATCGGCAATTTTATTTCCGTTTAGGCGCAAATGCGTTAGTTGTTTAAGTTGAGTTAAGGGGCTAATATTGCTGATTTTATTACCACTTAGGTCTAAATAACACAGTTGCTGCAATTGGGCTATAACACTTATATCCGCAACCATACAATAACGCAATTGTAGGCTTTGTAAGTTGGATAGTTGCGCAACGCTGCTAATATCGCTTATTTGCCAAACCTTGCCCATTTCGCCACCCCAAATGAGGGTTTTTAGCTTGCGGAGTTTCTCCCATGATTTGGGTAGTTGTTTTAGTTTGTTTGGAGTGCCTTTGTTGCTGCTTTGTACCCAAGTTCTTTTATTCCAATCCCACCACATATTGCTCAACACCAACTCCTCCAACTGCTCTAACTCAAATAGTTCCAAAGGTGCTTGGGTTTTAGAGTCGGTTAAACCGCAGTTGCCCGGTCCCAGGCGTTTTGGTTTTGGGCGCGGGCTTGGGCGATTAGGCGTTGGGCTTGTTCTTGTCCTTCGAAATAGTGCAAAATGGCTTCTCTACCTTGATTTACTATTTCTATGGGCGGGGTGGTTATAGGATTATTAGTTACATCAATTTTAATGCCTCGTTTGTAATGAGGTAGTAGAGGGCTAATATCTGAAATTAGATTGCGACCAATTTGTAAACCGGTTAATGTGCTAAGTTAGATAACGGCGTATTGTCTGAAATTTGACACTCTCTAAGCTCCAGTATAGTTAAATTAGTTAAGTTTGCTAATGGCGAAATATCGGTAATAAAACTAACTAATTCACCTGCCATCCCTGTTGAAAGATAAAGTTCTTTAACGTTACCAATTCCCCAATTTCTTCTAGGTATTTCCGTCAAGCTAGCCGCTCAAATCTAATTGAGTGGCGTTTGTTGCTTTGGCTTGTTGTATGCACCCGTAGGGGCGTTTTTGTAACTTTCGGAGCGCGTTACAATACTTTCCCTCAACCCCAACCTCTTCGCACGGTTGCGCCAAACTTTTGTCGGTTATTTCCTTATGGTTTTATCTTTATCGGGGTCGTAAGAAAAAATGGCAGTTTATTGTAATCCTCTTGCGGGTTTGGGGTGTTTGTTAAAGGTTTTGCTATCGGCAATTGCAAAAATATAGCGGCATCAGTATCTGTAGAATTAGCATTTAAAGCATCTTGTATGCTTGCTTGCTTTTTCAGGGTAGGCTTCAATAGTGATTTCCAATAATAAATATTGTATAGGTTGCGGCGATTGGGGTGTTGTAAGTACTGTTCGGCATAGCTCAGTGTAAAAACAGCAATGTCTTTGTGGCTATATAATAGCACCAATTCTCTGTCTTCCGATATTTTTTTGATATTGCGGTTTAGATAGGCGGCTAATTCGCCATTTAATTCATACAATTCAAAGGCTACTTCTTGACAAAAACCTGATTGCAACAAATCCGACACTACAACCATGGGCAATAATTGCAGTTTGCCGTCTTTTTTATAATCCTGAAAATTGAGCCACAATTGGTATAACATATCGGGGCTAAATACAAAAGGGAAGCAGGCATAGTAGGCAAAAGAAGGTTTGCTCAGTAAGAGAGGCGTATTTTTTTTCATAAAATCCTCAAAATACTTTTCGCCTATTTCCAAAGCAAGCATTGTTTCTGCCATGTTTTATAATTGTTTTAGGAGTTCGGGAAATACTATAGGACTGCGCGGCGATTTCTTGCCATTGAGTAATAAGATAGCTTTTTGCAAACCTTCGGGTGTAGCTTCAAACATATCGCACAATTCACGAATGATGTAAGCCGATGAACCGTCCCAACGATTTTTGGGCATGGGGTTGAACCATGCTACTTTTTAGTGTATGTGTATAAATTCTTTCAAAAAATTTCGGTAGCGTTTATTCTATCCATATTGTAGCTACCGCTTGCTGTACCTGCATCTGAAATAATCAATACGGCAGCATTGGGGTGTTTTTTCAGGATTTGTACCAAAGGGCAATGTTTTATTTGCCCTCTGTCTTCATACACATACAATAGTTTTTCGCCGCTATTGTAGCGTTGTGGTACATTTCTAAAGTAGTAAACACGATTATTGATACCTGCTTCGGTGGCAGTATCGGCTATTGATTGCTAAATGTTAAACGCCACCTAGAGAGCCTTTTGTGGTCTATGAGTGGGAATAAGCGATGCTGTATTTTGAGCTTGTGTTTTGTAGATATTTGAGTTTTCGCCAAATTTGCACCAATTGCCTCCTTTGAAAAGGTACGTAGTGTTGTACCAACAACAAAGATTTGTCTATTAATGGCTGCCCACTTAGTTTTTCACCACCGCCTTCCTGAAAATTGAGGTATAAGGGCGGTAAATCATCATTTGTCGTTGTAGTGGGCTGATGAGGTTCAGGTGCTATTGGGTCTTTGGGTTCAGGGATAGGAAGGTCAGGAGTAATAGGGGGAGGCGTTGGAGGTTTTCTCGTATTTCCGCCATCGGGGGGAGGGCACTACTGCTGTTGTCTCAATTATTTGTTTTTCCACCCATTGGCGAAAATCGCTTTGGGCATTGTCAAATAGTTTTTTAAAAGTTGCTCGTTTTGGTTGGGTTTTAGCCATAGCAGTTTACAAAGCTGAAAAAGGGTACCGTTTTCAGCCTTTAAATACTCATCAGGTTTTTGTGCCAATACCTCAAGCAATACGTGATACTCGGCAATGCCCAAAGAAAAATCGCGATGCTGTTGTAATGAAGCAAAAAAAGTTTGTAGCGGTAATAGGTGCATATATCAAGATTGGTTTAAGCCAAATAATTTAGTGGTTTCGAGGTTTTTAAACAATGCTTGATAAAAGGGTATTGTTTTTAAATCCTCAAAAGTAATGTTGTCATTCAACTTCTCTGTCCAATGGAGTTAGCTTTCCCTCAACTCCTCGTCTGGTCGTTTTGTTGGTTTGGCTCATCAATGATAGTGTGTACCAATCTACCAACTCGCGCTGGTAGTGAGGCTTTTTGTCTGATGCCGATAGCCGACTTCTCATTTCTTGTCTGATGAAAATAAATAGTTTTACAATTTTTTCAAATCAGCTATACCTACGTTTGTAAAATGCCCCGTCATCAATACGTACAAAGGTCGTCTTGGCTTGGAAAGTCAATGTAAAAATAAATACAACGGCGCAAGAAAGCAGGTGGAAGTTCTTTTTCTCGGTTGCTTGTAATGATGACTAAGGGTGTGATAAAGCCTTTTGGCTTTTCTACTTTTTCACCTGTTTCGGGAATAGTAAAACTGTAATTATCCAATTCATGGAGCAAATCATTGGGAAAATCAATGTCGGCTTTGTCTATTTCAGTCAATGAGCAGAATACTGCGTGCCCGTTTTTCGATGCCTGAATAGCTTCGCCTCAATTTGCCAATGTTGGAAATAACTATCTTTAGCCCCAATTGGGTATTGTCTATTTTTTTGTCGGTTTCTGCCTCACTAACCCTTAGCAACTGCACATCTGCCAATCGGCGCAGGGCATCATAACGATACAAACCGTCTTGTGCTTTGGAAGTAGATTTGATATGCCATTCAAAATAATGCGGTTCAATATTATTGCCATACCATTCATGGGCAATGGCTTTTGCTAATAAGGTTTTGCCCACGCCCGGCTCGCCCATAATAAGCAGGGGGCGTTGTACTAATAGGGCTACATTAACGGCTTCTTTTAAACCATTGCTTGGAATATAAGGGGCAGTTTTGCCGTTGGGGAGGGTGATTGGGGTAAGTTGTGCTCCTTCGTAAAACATGTTTATTTTGAAATTTTATGGTGTGGATGGTTACTTTTTAGAAATTGGCTAAAGTTGAGGTCGGGGAAAATATCCTTGATATTTTTCAAACAACCCCTCCATAGTTCCACAATCTGGGAACGAGAAAGTATTGTTTTTCCATTTTCCATTAAAAGATTCGCAAAATGTATTTTTTTTAAAAAACTCACCTGCTTTATTTACCCAAGGGCTGCATATTTGTTTTTCAACTGGAGCTAATTCTACAGCTACATTTGATGGAAAATTATCCTCGCAGATTTCATCGTTTAAAAGCGAAAAATTGAATAAGGTATGCTTTCCTTCCCTTTCGTCATCAATAATTAGCAATAAAACAAGTGTGTATTTTGAAATTTCTCTGAAAGGTTATCATTTATAGATTGGTTTATTGGATCCCAATAGTCCTCCAAAAACGTTTTAAAATGCGTACAGTCCTTATCTATATTATCATACTTGATAATATAGGGTATAATGACGCTTTGGGCTTCTAATAGTTTTGTTACATTACGAACAAATTGCTGCCGCATACCTAATGGGGTATTAGGTATCTTATCAACTTCTAATTGGTTTAAAAATTCGTAAATAATCTTATCACCATTTTCACAGTTAGCAGCAGACGTAACTCCAAATACATGAGGCGGTTTATCGTCATCATCTTTTTTAATCTTGTCGAATAAAAAATGGACAATAAGGGCTGAATTTAGGTACAACGTCTGATATTTCCTTACTGACACCATGTCTAAGCAAAGCATTTATTTTTTAGTTGGCAACTGCAAAAATAGTTATGGATTGTTTCATGATGAGAATGATAAGGGAATTTGAGTAGATAGTGATAAAAATCCTTGTATTTTTGTGCTGACATGTCATTTCCTCTTTGTTGGGCTTGATGTTTTTCGTCGGGGGTGGTAGTTTCGTCATTTTTCTTGAGTTGGTTAATCAATAGGCGTAACCCTTGTATAGCTGCATTGGGTGGCATCAAAGCTTGTATCAAATAACCTTCGATGTTGATTTTCAAGGTGCTATATTGTGGTGTAGGGGTATTGCCAAAATGCTCATCTAACAAGCAAAGTACTTCTGCCCAGTCGGCATTTTTATAAGCGGTTTCAATGGCGGCAAAATCGGTCATAACTTTACATTTTTTTGAGTTGGTTAATCAATAGGCGCAACCCTTGCAAAATAGCAGGTGTTGGCATTGTTCCTTGTATTAAAGCACCTTCGATGTATTGTTTTAAGGTGCTATATTGTGGTGTTGGGGCATCGCCAAATGCTCATCTAACAGTTCGAGTACTGTAACATAATCGGCATTTTTATAAGCAGTTTCAATGGCGGAAACTGGTTTTAGGTTTAGATAGGGTGATGCTGGCGGGTATACTAAATTGGGCTTTTAGAGCTAATCCCTCTTGGATATTGGGCAGCAAATCAAGGGCTTTTTTAAGCTCACCCCTTGCAATAAGGTTTTTTATTTGGTTTTTATCTAACATTTTCGTTAAATTTTGGAATTTCATTGATGAAACAGAAAAAGGTAGTTTTTAAAAGCTACCCTTTTTGAGAGTTTATGATTGCTTTTTGAGTTTATTAATGAGCATTTTTAAACCTTGTTGGTTGGCTACAGTAGGTTGAAGCCCTTGATTCAAATAGTGTTCGATGGTTTGTTTTAGGGTGCTGTATTGTGGTGTAGGGTTATCGCCAAAATGTTCATCGAGCAACTCGATTACTGTTGGGTAGTCGGCTTGATTAAATGCGTTTTGTATGGCAGTGATGTTTGGCATATTAGGTTTATTTACGGGTGGTTTAATGGGTGGTGGTGTTGGTGGTGGGATTATTGTATCACCTTTGCCCTTTGGCAATATTGCGAAACAAATAGGAAAATTAGTTAGGTTGGTGGCACCTGGAATAATAGGTATTTGTTTATTTTTGTTTAGGAACTTCGCGAGAGGTATAAGCCATTAAATCAATAACACCCACAAAGGTATCGGTGTTAGTAAGACCTTCTCCGACTAAGGCATCAATCAACACTTGGGTAGACTAGCTGTTGGTGGCACTTGGTAGGATATAGGATTTGGTTGTCTAAGCAAGCAGCAATAGTTATTCTACCTGTGCCATTTTCTAATTTTTCTTGCAACCGTTGATTACTGCTTCTCATTTGGGGCATCTTTAATGCCACCAGCATGGAGCAGTCTAAAAATCACAAAATCCTTTCAACCCCTAATGCCGCAATCTCGTCAATTTGTTCAACAAATTCGGTGGCTGAAATACCATTTGCTTTCGTATCCCAATCAAAATCGTTAGGGCAAAGACAATAGGTATCTTCATTTATGATTTTGCCATGCCCCGAGTAATAGACGATGACTGTTTTATTGGCATACGCATCTTCTTCCAGTTGCTCAATAAGTTTAGCAAACGTGTCTAAAATATTGGTTCGTGTGGCTTTTTTTTCGGTCAAACACCATACATGTTCTTTTTATATGCTGCTCTCTGAGGATCGGTCAGTATTTTTCTAAACATTCTGCATCTGTAACAGTGACAGGCAAATCGGCTCCCCCTACGCCTACTAACAAGGCGTAACCATTGTAAAAAGTTTTCATTTTCTGTTGGCATGTTGTGGTTGTTTTTTGGTTGACGGATTTGTTTTTGTAGTTTCTTTTATGGTCATAACTATATCTACCCAACTGCTTCCAATATCGTTTTTGTTGAGCCTGTAGAAAGTCTTTAGTATCGCCATTTGTATCTTTGAGCAAAACTTGTAGGTTGTTAATCTCTGCTTCTGTATACAAACATGGACGCAACAAAATTGGAATTAAGATTTTGCCACTCTCCAATGCTTTGGATTGGTATTTTAGACAATACTTGTCGTCATTAAAATAATCAGCACTCAACAAAGCTTATGACTACAACAGCTTTGTTAAAATTGACGTTAATTTGGTCTGTAATACTTCCACCTGCCTTCAAATTTTTGTACTCCAGTACGATATAGATTTAATCTGATTTAGCTGGTCTTCGAGTTGTGTTAAATATACAGTATCTTCGTTGTGGTGAATAATGTAAATGTGTGTGGACATGGGGCAGATTTTTTTGGAAGCATGCAAATTATGCAATTGTTTTGTTTGGGTTGATAGCTTTGGCAATAAAAATGGGGTATAGAGTACATAAATCCAAAAATATGCTTCGGGGGTTTAGATAAACAGGAGAAACAGGAGAAACATCGCCTTTTACCATAGCTTCGGAAGCAGGGCTAAGCGAGTATTTGCCGTTATTGTAAAAAACCTGATAACATTGAACACCAAATGCCAAAGGTATTTTGCCTTCGTAAGTAATAAGCGTTTGATTTTGCTTGTCGGCACCTATTTTCACACTTACATCTCCTATTTGTTCTTGTTTTGCACCTAAATCAACCGAGTTATTATTACCATCTAGTACTTTGATACTAAACGAATTGCTTTTAAGTACCGATGTGATGATATAGATTTCATCGTTTTTGATTTTATCTTGGTACGAAGAAGCGGTTGTTGCCATGCTACTTTTTTCCAAAACTTAGTAATTTCGTGAATATCTGTTTTGTCCTGAGAATTATTCAAAAACTCAATCTCGATAGTACTAGCCTTATGGTAATTTGCATCGAAACTAAACTGTACGCCAGCTAATTGTATAATCCAGGTCTGTAACAAATTCAAACCTATTTTGCCATCAACTCTTGATGTTGTTTGTTTGCTAATTCTGTTAGGTATCACACCTTGTTGTATGGTTGGAAGCGGGTTTTTATCAGCATCGTAATCAAACAAACTTTCTACGGAAGTGGTACGACGATATGTGTTTCCGTGCTTTCAACTACTATAAGCGGTTGAATCTTGTCATTAGGAATAGTAACAAAGGCGAAAAACTAAGGTCGCGCAATGCGTCCACTAAGTTATTTTTCTTTTTACAAATTGGCATTGTGAAAATTATTTTGGGTGTTATGTAACTCTATATAGCATGATTAGGAGTTTGCCTAATTTCGTGGCACAAAAGTACAAAAAAGGAAGTTACTTGTATCTGTTTATGATTTTTTTTTTGCTGTAAAAAAACAAAGGCAGTTATTATAACACAAACTTTATCATTTGAACGCATCAAACAATAATTTTAACCGCTGTTGGGGGTTTAAACCCTAACAGAACTTGTATTTGGTTAAATATAGGCATCATTTAGCCACAACATTAGTTATTAAGCTAAAGCAAGACACGATTTGGACAAAACAATGACAATAAAGATAAGTGCAGACGCAATTATGACAGCTAAAGCTGCAATTATGGCACAACAAGTATAAATTAAGTTAATGCAAGACGCGATTTGGACACAACAAATGACAATAAAGATAAGTGCAGACGCAATTGTGACAGCCGAAGCTGTAATTATGACACAACAAGTAGTTATTAAGTTAATGCAAGACATCGTTTGGGCACAACGAAGGACGATTAATTTAAGTAAAGGCATCGTTTAGGTACAACAAATGGGCATTAAAGTTAGAACGCATCATTTAGCTGCCACAAAACAACAAATTTTAACCGCTGTTGGGGTTCAAAACCCTAATAGCGGTTATTTTACGTTAAACGCATAAGGCTACTAAGCCACTCAACACCGCTTTTACAGTCCTGCTTTTGTTTTTTCAAAACCATGTACAAGCATTGTGGTTTTTTGCTAACTTTGCCCTTTAATTGAACTTTTTACCGCAATAGTGTATTTACTAAGGGGGTACTATAACAAATTGTGTGGGTATCGGTTGTTGTGTCGCACAAGCAGCAAGCATCTGGCAACGTCCAAATAGGCACTTTTTTTATAGTCTTTGGTATAATAGGTTGTCTGCGAAACGACAAGCCCGATCAACGGCACGCCTCTACAATCACCACACCACTTCACCACACACCATAAAGACGTAGCAGTGCTACGTCTCTACAACACCACTTCACTCCTTCACTCTTTCACCACATCGCAATATCACCACATCTCCACATCGTTAATGTTTAACCATATCATACTCATGGGAAGTTTTTTAAAGTATCTGTTTGCCACTGTCTTTGGCATTTTCTTGTTTTTTATTGTAGCCATTTTATTGATGGCGGTCATTGGTTTTTTTGCCTCTAGCAAAGGTGCGGTAAACGTAAAGCCCAATTCTATAATGAACATAAAGGTCGATTATCAGATAGAAGATAGAAGCAAAACAACTATGCCCTCGCTCACTTCGTTTTCGTTTGATGACAAAAAATTGGCTTGAACGACATTTTGGCAAACATCGAAAAAGCCCAAACCGACGACCGCATAAAAGGCATTTACCTTGACCTAAGCACCGTAACGGTAGGCTTAGGCATTGCCGAAGAAATACGTGGCAAGTTGTTAAAGTTTCGCGAATCGGGTAAATTTATCATCGCTTACTCGGAGGATGAACCCAAAAAGCCTATTACCTTGCCAGCACCGCCGACAAAATCTACCTAAATCCAAAGGCGTTATTGCATTGCAAGGTTTAGCACCGAGCTAACTTTTTTTAAAGAGGCATTGGATAGATTGGGCATAGAACCCGAAATTTTTTATGCCGGTAACTTTAAAAGTGCCACCGAACCACTGCGATACACCAAAATGAGCGACTATAACCGCCTACAAACCCGCGCCCTGCTCGACGATTTTTACCAAAATTTTGTTACCCAAATAGCAAGCAGCCGTAAAATGTCGCCCGAAAAACTAAACGACATCATCGACAAGCTACTTGTCCGAAACGCCGAAGATGCCAAAGCCAATGGCATTGTCGACGACCTACTTTACTACGACCAAGTACAGGACGAGCTACACAAACGCACAGGTATTAAAGCCGACAAAGATTTGGAGTTTGTGAGTATCGAAAAATACACCAAAGTCCCCGACACCAAAAAGAAAAGCACTAATAAAAGACAAAATAGCTATTTTGTACGCCGAAGGTGGTATTCAGGACGGCGAAGGCGATGATAGCAACATTGCATCGCTCGATTACATCAAATATATTCAGGATATTCGTAAAGATAAAGACGTTAAAGCACTTGTTTTACGCGTCAACTCGGGCGGCGGTAGTGCTTTGGCATCCGAAATTATTTGGCGAGAGTTAGAATTGGTCAAAAACAAGGCATCCCCATTATTGCCTCGATGGGCGATGTAGCGGCATCGGGCGGGTACTATATTTGCGCCAACGCCGATACTATTGTTGCACAAGCCAAACACCGTTACAGGCTCGATTGGCGTTTTGGTGTTTTTTGCCGAGTTAGGCGATTTCTACAAATCGAAATTAGGCATGACCTTCGACACCGTAAAACAACGCGCCACTCCGATTTTCCTACCTCGCCCTTACTTAGCCACGCCTTTAACGACGAAGACAAAGCCATTGTACAAAAAGGTGTCGACGAAATTTACCAAAGTTTCTTAAAACGCGTATCCGACGGACGCAAAATGCCCGTTGATAAAGTAAACGAAATAGCACAAGGACGCGTTTGGACAGGCACACAGGCACAAAAAAATGGCTTGGTTGATGTACTTGGCGGCGTTGAAGATGCCATAAAATTAGCCGCCAAACGTGCAGGTCTTGCCGATGGCAGCTATCAAGTAGCCCGTTTTCCGGAGCAAGAGGATAAATTTAGCAAGTTATTCAAAACTTTGGTGCCGCCATAAAACAAAGTGCCATTGATGCGAACTGCAAAAACAATTGGAGCCAATACAAATACTACCAACAACTCCGCAGCCTTTCGCAACTAATGGCATACAAGCACGCATTGAGTTCGACATCAAGTTCGAACCATCAAATAGACCTTATCGTTTCGGCTTCGCTCCCGCTAACGCGGCTGGTCACTGAGCGAAGTCACTTTCAGCTTTGCCAACATAACACATCACAAAATAGAACGCTGATTTTTTATGATTTTCATGATCGCTTATGATTTTGATAATCATAACCTTGTGCAGACGTAACCCTGCTACGTCTCTACAATCGCAACATCACCCGTTTCGACTTGCTGCCGCGGCGCGTTCACTATCATCCTTGTCTTTCAGCCGTAGCAGTGCTGTCTACCATCACACTTCGCCACTTCACTCTTTCCCCACATCCCCACATCAATATCACCACATCGAAACATCACCACATCACTCTTCCCCATCGAAACATCACCACATCTTTCCACATCGCAATATCTCCACATCGCAATATCTCCACATGGACACAAAACCGCCTCAACTATCCGAAGTTGAAATCATCAAAGAAAAAGCAATTACCTAAAAGGTACATTAGTCGAAAGCCTAAAAACGAAATTACGGATTTATTTACCCAAGATACCCATTTAATTAAATTTCATGGCTCGTATCAACAAACCGACCGCGAAAGATGCCGAGCCAAACACCAAAAGCTCGAACCATATGCTCGTTTATGCTGCGGGTGCGCGTGCCTGGTGGCATTGCTACCGCCCAACAATGGCTATCAATGTCGAAATTAGCCGCCGATTGGGCAGCGATACCCTAAAACTAACCACCCGACAAGCTTTGAACTGCATTGCGTACTAAAACGCAACCTACAAACCGTTATGCAAGGCATTACCAATCGGGTTTAGATACGTCGGCTGCCTGCGGCGATGTAAACCGCAATGTAATGTATGCTCCACCCTTTTGCATCGGCAATACACCACGAGTCGCAAGAAATTGCCCGCCAAATTAGCGCACCTACACCACATACCACCGCCTACTACGAAATTTGGCTCGATGGCGAACATATCAACAAAACCACCGAAACCGAAACCGAAACCGAGAGCCTATCTACGGCAAAACGTATCTGCCCCGCAAATTTAAAATTGCCATTGCCATACCCCCGACAACGATACCGACATTTTTTTGCCAACGATATTGGGTTAATAGCTATGCTAATCCGACGACACATTGGCAGGCTTTAACGTAGCCATTGGTGGCGGTATGGGGCGAACATTGGGCGACGATAGCACTTATCCGCGTGTGGCTTCGGTGATTGGCTATGTACCCAAAGAGCAAATTATAGCCGTTTGCGAACAACATTGTTACCATACAACGCGACCACGGCAACCGCGAAAGCCGCAAACACTGCTTAAAATGCACCATTGATAGGTTAAGCTTAGATTGGTTTAAAACCGAACTAAACACCCGCTTGGGTTGACAATGGCGGATGCCAAACCCTTTGCTTTTAATAGCAACGACGACCGCTATGGCTGGTATCAAGGCACAAACGGCAACTGGTTTGTTACCCTATTTATCGAAGGCGGACGGATAAAAACACCGAAAACTACGCCTTAAAAACTGCATTCGACCAAATTGCCGCACTTAACTGCTGCGATTTTAGGCTAACAGGCAACCAAAACCTAATACTTGGCAACATTAGCCCGCAAGACAAAGCCCCTATTGAGGAGCTACTTACGCAATATGGCATCTTACAACAGCTATCCCAAAGCCCATTGCGCTTACACTCAATGGCATGCGTAGCCCTTAACTTATGTGCCTTAGCCAATGCCGAAGCCGAGCGATACCTGCCCTCGTTGATTGATAAAATAGACCAACTAATGGCTCAATATCAACTCAACAACCAAGCAATTACCATTCGGATGACAGGCTGTGCCAATGGCTGTGCCCGACCTTATCTGGCAGAAATTGGTTTAGTTGGCAGGTCGCCGGCAACTACAATTTGTGTTGGGGAGCCGCCTTCGATGGCTCAAGGCTAAACAAGCTATACCGCGAAACCCTTTCTGAAACCGACATTTCGACAGAGCTAAACCAGCTATTTAAACATATGCTACCGAGCGACACCAGACGAACATTTTGGTGATTTTGTGCTGCAAAAAATCGTGTATTGTGTGCTCGGAAAACGATACATGGTAGGAGCAGGTCCGCAGCCCGACCTGATAAGTCACGCGGCTGGCGTATTTTACAACGTGCCGATGTGGTATTGTACGATGCCCTTGTTGATGAAACTTTGTTAGCCGATTGCCCCGCAAACGCCATAAAAGTATATGTGGGCAAACGAGGTGGTAAACCGTCGGTGTCGCAGTTATCTATCAACCAACTTATTGTGGCGTATGCACAACAATACGCCATGGTTATTACCTAAAAGGAGGCGACCCTTTGTATTTGGGCGTGCCACCGAAGAAATTGATGCCGCTTTACAACATGGTATTGCAGTTGAGTTGATACCTGGCATGTCGAGTGCTTTGGCAGTACCTGCCCTACAAGGCATACCCTAACCGATAGGCAATACAGCACTAGTTTTGAGTGCTAACAGCTACAACCGCCGAGGAAATTTTAGCTCGATTTGCACTTACCGCCCAATCAAACGCTACTATTATTGTGCTAATAGGTATGAACAAATTGGCTGCCATCTGCCAAGTACTTGCACAAATGGGCAAAGAGATGCTCCCCGTTGCCATTATCCAAAACGGCACATTACCCACCGAAAAGATAGTTGTTGGAACCGTTAGCAACATTGTACAACTTGCCACCGAGCAGCAAATGGCATCGCCAGCTATTATTGTTTTGGGCGATGTGGTACAACTGCGGCAGCAAATGCAAGCCATACAAAGCAATGTTATAGCGCATCTTCCATAAGGCTTTATCTCTATTCCACAACAAAATCCCCTCTGTTTGTTAGCAAACAGAGGGGATTTTTATGATTATGATAACGACTTTATCGTTTTACAAACGTATATCAATGTAAAAAATAGATTTACATCATCAATCAATGCGCAGTTCTTCGTCAAAAACGGCTACAAATAAGGGGCTGTTGTGGCGTTTATAGGCTCGGTACATGCCCTCTGAGTTATACGAAAGGCACACTTTACCTGTGCATCAACGGCAATTAATCCGCCATCGCTGCCCATTTTTACTTGTTTATCGTTGATAACAACTTGGCAGGCATCGTCTAAGCTTAAACCTTTGCTCCATCAAACACGACACATCGTAGGCAACAACGCCGCGTATGTAAAACTCGCCATAACCCGTACACGATACGGCACAACTTAGGTTATTGGCATAAGTACCTGCTCCAATAATAGAGCTATCGCCAATACGTCCAAATTTTTTGTTAGTTAAACCACCTGTTGAGGTAGCTGCGGCTACATTGCCATAGCTATCTAAGGCTACGGCTCCAACGGTTCCATGTTTTTGTCAAGAGGGGTCGTTTTTACAGTCGTTTTCGCTGCGATCGAGTTGTATGGTATCTTCTTTGGGCTTTTAACAGTTGCGTATATCTATCTTGCGTAAAATTAGCTTTCGGGTTCAAAAGGCAAGCCAACTTTTCAGGCAAATTGTTCGGCGCCTGTTCCAAAAAAACACATGTTCCGATTGTTCCATTACGGCGCGAGCCAATCTAATGGGGTTTCGCGCACCATGTACAAAGGCAATAGCTCGGCCCCCAGGTCGACCAGTCATGATAGAAGCATCCATTTCGTGTTTGCCTTCGTTGGTAAAAACGGCTCCTTTGCCCGCATTAAACAATGGGCAATCTTCTAAAATTATTACAGCAGCTTCAACAGCAGCTAAGGCAGTGCCTCCGTTAGCAAGCAAATTTTCGGCAGTTTGTATGGCTTGGGCAAGTGAGCTGTAGTAGGCAATTTGTTTATCGGGGGTAAAACGGCGGCGCGATATAGTACCGGCTCCGCCATGTATGGCAATGCTATATTT
>JADKCK010000014.1 GCA_016718845.1 Sphingobacteriales bacterium | reverse complement strand
ATAAACCAATCGTAGTTAATTTAAAAACAGTTGTGTATGAATTTTGCAATTTATGCACAAAAAGTAAAAATAAAGCTCAATGTACCAATCAAAACAAACATTAACTAGTTTTTTTTGTTGTATAGCCTAAGTAAAATAATTATTGCATGATACGAGTTTCGGCAGTGTCGTACCTAAATACCAAACCGTTTTTAAAGGGTTTAGAAAAAAACGGCTTGTTATCGAAAATGGATTTGTGGTTAGAGATACCCTCAAAAACCGCAGAAAAACTAAAAAATGGACTGGTAGATTTGGCTTTGGTGCCTGTTGCTACCTTAGCCGAGTTGCCCAATTACCACCTAGTAAGCAATTATTGCATTGGTGCTGTAGGGGCTGTAAAAACAGTTGCCTTGTACAGCCAAGTGCCTATGGAGCAAATAACGCACATTTTGTTAGATTATCACTCGCGCACATCGGTGGCTTTGGTGCAGGTGCTTTGCAAACACTTTTGGCACAAACAAGTAACTTTTTTACCCGCTGCTATGGGCTTCGAAAACCAAATTGAGGGTACAACAGCAGGCGTTATTATAGGCGACCGCACCATTGAATGGGCAAAACATTTTGCTTATCAATACGACCTAAGCCAAGCATGGCAACAAATGACCAACTTGCCCTTTGTGTTTGCCGTGTGGGTAAGCCTAAAACCACTGCCCGATTATTGGATACAACAACTAAACCAAGCTTTTGCCGTAGGTATAAACAGCATCGACGAGGTGGTAGATGAATACAAAAACATATACCCACCCCATTTTGACATAAAAGAATACCTAACCGATTATATAAGCTACGACCTAACACCCGAAAAACAAACTGCCATGAACTTGTTTTTGGGATATGTTGATGCCTTAAAAACAATACCCGTGTAGGCTTTAAATTACTGTTGTATAGCAAAAAATGCTGTTGAGGTTTTACTTCAACAGCGTTTTTGGGTTAATAGTACCAACAAAAAATCTGCAAAATTTAACCCAAACTTTGCAGATTTTTGGGTTTAATCACCACCTAATAATTCATTACGGTTAACTTACCCGTTTGGAGGGTTTCGTTTTGTTGATTGACTATTTTGTAGCTGTACAATGCGGTTGGCAATTGCCCCAACTGCAAAATAGTACTATTTTGAGCCGATAAGGTGGTGCTAAACACCTGTCTGCCTACTGCATCGAACAACAAAAACTGAGCATTGGCATTGGTATGTAAGGCACCAATATTTACTACCGACAACTGCCCTTGTGTTGGATTGGGGTAAAGGCTAAATGTTTGTTGTGGTATGTCCCCAACAATTAGTGCATTAACTACTTGCAAAACTACGGTAGCAGTGTCTGTTTCGCCAAAATAATCGGTGATAAAATAGCTAAACACATCGGTGCCTAGGTAATTGGGGTTGGGCAGGTACAACAATTGGTTGTTGAGGGCAGATAATGTGCCATGTATGGGAGCGGTAAAGCCGCTTATTTGTGGGGTTCCTTCGTCGTTTAGGTCGTTCATAATGAGGTTAAGCAAGGTAGCTTCGTCTTTTAATACTTCGGTATTATCGTCAATAGCAGTGGGTGCTTGGTTAATGGTGTGTTGGGTGGTGTTGGTGGTGATTGGTGCGTTGTAATCGAAGTAGATGTTTGCGGTGTTGTTAATGGTTTCGCCGCCATTAAGGTTGCTTTTGGTGCGGATATGGTATTTCACAAAGCCGTGGCTTGCAGGTTCGTTGGTGGTGCTGTCGGGTAGGTGAATGTTGTCGAAGTTGATGCGTAGCACATTGCCTGTTAACTCGGTGGTATATTCGTGGCTAACTATGCCCATTCGCAAGGTCGAGAAGTCGAGGTTTTGGAGGTCTAAGGTATCAAGGATAAAGATGTTGATGGCATCGGCAGTACCTGTGTTCTGAAATCTTACAGTAAACTCTATTTCTTCGTTCTTTGCCACAATATGTTGCTCGCCAATGCCTCGCGGCACGGCTTGTTTGTCGTTAGGGTCGTAAGAGCCAATAATTATTTGGCAATCTCGCTCAAAAAATGGGCTATCATCGCCCTCTGATACGTTCAATAAAAACGCTCCAAACAACGAATTGCCCCCGCAATTGGCAACCAAAGCTTGCGGGTCGGAGGCATAAATGCTCGTGCTATTGTTTTTTACTACCAATCTATACAAACTGCCGTTGCCTGTAATGCTGATGTTTTTTTGCTCCATACTTTGTAGTTTTACGTTGCCTACGGCGCTCAAAATATCGTCTTGGTAGATGCGGTATTGCGTACTATCTGGCATATCTCCGTTCAAATTCTCGATGGTAAAAAGCACTTCGTTGCCATTGCAATCGCCACTAACTGCCAACTGATAGCCATCTACCAAACTGCTCCAACAATCGGGTATTGGATTGATATTTGCCAAAACACAAGCGGTTGTACCTAATGTTGCACCGCAATCTACCAATACGGTAAAAGTAAAGCTATGGCATTGCCCTATGGCTAAATCACCCACCTCGAAACGGTACACGCCTGCTTGGGGTTGTGTGTATGGCAGGTCGGCGGTTTGCAAAGTTAAGGCATCGGGCAGGGTAATGTCTATATAAGCGGCATCTTGGGGCAAAGTACCTTGGTTGCAATACTGTACGTTGTAGATGCTGCTAAAACAAGGGCGTAATTCAGCGGTGCCAATATCTACACTCAATAAACTGCATAAAATATTGGCTTGTAAAGCAAAGTTTTGGTATAGCGTATCGCCATAATTTTCGGTGGTTATGCTAAATGTGTTGGTGCAAACCATAGAGGTATCCCAAAGTGCATTAGGTGCTTGTACGCTTAATGTATACGTGCCAACATCTGCGCCTATATGATAGTTGCCATTGTTGTTGGTATAAGCATAGTGTTCGCCACCGTTTACTTGTATTAAAGCATTTGGGATAGATGGTTCGTCGGTATCTTGTTGGCAGTTGTTGTTTATGTCGTAATAAGCAGTGCCTATTAGATGAACAGAGCGGACACAAGAAAAATCCATTGCATTGACATTTAAAAAAGGGCAGTTTGCAAAATTGGGAATAAAACCACCTAGGTTGTTGCCTGGGCATACAACTAGGTTGGCTAAATTAGGTAGGTTGGTAAAGTTGGGGATATTGCCACTTAGTTGATTATTATTAGCCATAAAGATATTGCAAATTAGGCAGGTTGGTAAAATTGGGGATATTGCCGCTTAGTTGGTTATTGTTGAGATAAAGTGTTGCAAATTAGGCAGATTAGTAAAATTGGGGATATTGCCGCTTAGTTGGTTATTGATAATAGAAAGGTTTTGTAAATCAGGTAGGTTGGTAAAGTCAGGTATATTGCCGCTTAGTTGATTTTCGCTAATATCAAGAACGCCCAAATTAGGCAGGTTGGTAAAGTCAGGTATATTGCCGCTTAGTTGGTTATTGCCAAGATAAAGATATTGCAAATTAGGCAGGTTGTTAAAGTTGGGTATATTGCCGCTTAGTTGGTTAGTGCCAAGAGAAAGCACTTGCAAATTAGGCAGGTTGGTAAAGTCAGGGATATTGCCGCTTAGTTGATTATCGTTAAGAGAAAGTTTCCACAAATTAGGTAGGTTGGTAAAGTTGGGGATATTGCCGCTTAGTTGGTTATTGTAAAGATAAAGGTTTTTCAAATTAGGCAGGTTGGTAAAGTTAGGTATATTGCCGCTTAGTTGGTTAGTGCCAAGAGAAAGTTCTTGCAAATTAGGCAGGTTGGTAAAGTTAGGTATATTGCCGCTTAGTTGATTATCGTTAAGAGAAAGTTCTTGCAAATTAGGCAGGTTGGTAAAGTTAGAGATATTGCCGCTTAGTTGGTTGTAGTAAATATCAAGTGATAGTAAATTAGGCAAGTTGGTAAAGTCAGGGATATTGCCGCTTAGTTGGTTAACTCTAAGAGAAAGGTTCTGCAAATTAGACAAGTTGGTAAAGTTGGGTATATTGCCGCTTAGTTGGTTACTACTAAGATAAAGGTATTCCAAATTAGGTAAATTTAAATCCGGAATTGTACCACTTAGCCCATTGTATGTAAGGTCAATACCTATGATATGGCAATCTACGCCTACGTTTATACCTATCCAATCCTCTACTGGCACATTGGTATCTAACCAACCGTAGTTATCTATCCAATTATCTCCATCAGTAGCGTTGTAGAGGTCAATTAGGCTTTGTTGTTCTTCGGGTAGTAAATCATCAAAGTAACATTGGGCAGAGAGGGTGTTGCTGTTGTATAGGCAAACAAACAGCAAACAAAAAATAAAGAAAGGGCGCATGAACTTGTTCATAATGCTAGGTTTTACAATGGTAAATTAAATTTGTTGATGCAAAGGTACAAGGGTTCTGTTTGTTGTCCAAATACGCACTTTGCCATTTTTTAAAGTTTAACTGTTTTTTTGGGGTTAATTAAATTCTTTTTTGGTGTGATAAGTAGTTGTTTATCAGCGAGTTAGGTATTTTTTTAACTAAATTTGTTTTAGCCCAAAATAATTGTTACCTTTGCCAAAATAATTGTATTTGGGGCGTTTTGCGTTTTGCGTTTCGCGTTTCGGCTCCGCTCAACGTGACACGCTCAACGTGACACATTATACACCGTTAAGACGTAGCAGTGCTACGTCTCTACAATCCCTCCGTTTCGGCTACGCTCAACGTGACTTCACCACTTCGCCATTTCGCCCCACTTCACCATTTCACCATTTCACCACTTCGCCATTTCACCATTTCGCCACTTCACCACTTCGCCGCCATTTCACCACATCTCCACATCACAACATCTCCACATCACAACTTCCCCACATCTCCCATGCAAAACACCAAAATTATCAACCTACTAAGTCGTTTTTTGCCCGACGAATGGCGGCAATTTAGGCGTTTTGTACAATCGCCCTATTTTAACACCAACGACAAAGTAACAAAACTGTGCGAATATCTGCACCAAAACCAAAAAAAGCCCGCCAAATTACAGCGGACTGTGGTTTTTGCACATTTGTTTGGCAACGAAACCTATAAAGAGATTAAATTGCAACAATACGCCAGTTTATTAGTAGGTTTAGTCGAGCAGTTTTGGCAGCACCAATCGCTGCAAACCGATGCCCCAAACACCCTGTTGCGCCTATCGCAGGCTTACGAACAACATCAATTGCCCCATTATGCCGACAGCACCCTCGAGGCATTGCAAAAAGTGGCACAAACCACCGATAGCACCACCCAAGCCTATTATCAGTTGCAAAGTGCCTTGCTGCTGCACAACCGCATCGAAGAGCAACAACAACGCGAACAAGAACCTAATTTGCAAGCCATTTCCGATACTTTAGATACCTACTATTTGCTCAACAAATTGATTTATTATGCCAAATCGCTCAATTATTTGCGATTTGAGCAATACAATTACGATTTTTCGATGCTGCCTTTGGTGCTACAAGCCACCGAACATATTGCCAACAGACCGCATCTGACCTTAAAATTGCATTACTATGCCCTGCAAATTTTGCGAACAGATAATGCCGAACACGAAAATCATTTTAACCAACTAAAAAATGGTTTGATGCAACATTATGCCCAAATTAACCGACCCGAAGCCCAAGAATTGTTTGCTATGGTGCATAATTATTGTGTTAGACAGCTAAACAAAGGCGAGCCTAAATATTGGCGCGAATTGTTCGAGATTTATCGCTTTGAGGTAGCCCACGAGCTAATTAGCAAAACCGAAACCATGCCACATTCGCAGTACCGCAATTTAATTACCATTGCCTTGCACCTCAACGAGTGGGAATGGGCACGTAAGTTTATCCACGATTTTAAAAATACGGTTGGCGATGAAGTATTTTCGGTTAATTTGGCACGATTTTATTTCACTAAAAAACAGTACGACAAAACCATCGATTTATTATCGCAAAGCCAATATACCGATGTGTTGATGTTGCTAGATGCTAAATCGTTACTGCTAAGGTCGTATTTTGAGTTGTTTGTGCTGCACCAAAAACACGATTGGGATAGTACCGAACAACTGGACAGTTTTATTGTTAGCTTTACCGCCCTATTGCAACGCCGCCGAAACGAGCTAAAACAACACCTACCTTTTTATTTAAACTTAGTAGGTTTTGTGCGTCGGTTGGTTAAGTGCCACGAACTACCCGATGCCACCGAGCTACATCAGCTAAAAACCGAAATAAGTACTTGTGTTGCCGTTGCCGAAAAACCTTGGCTGTTAGAAAAATGCAACTTGGTTTTGGTGTGATGATTGGGTATTATTGTTAATACGTTTGCTTAGCAAACATTTTTTTCAAAAAAAATGCCTTATAACGAACTTTAGCGCACTTTTTTTGCGTTATAATGTAAACCTTTTAGTACTTTTACCGTCTAACATCAACACACAACAAAAAAAATGGGCGATAAAGCAAAAAAAATGCTTTTGCGCACAATAAACCGAAACCGTTTTACGCTTTAGCCATGACAGTTTCAACAACAAAAACATCTAAAACACTATTTTTTATGAAACAGTATCTTTTTTCATTCTTATTGGCTGTAGTAGCCCTTGCCTGTTCAACGGCTAACGCATCTGCACAAGGCAGCAAGGCTCCTGCCTCTTCATCGTCGTCGTCGTATAGCGAAATTTGGGACCGCGTACAAAAAGCCGTTGTAGGCGAAAGCCAACAAAAAACGTATCAAAACCCCAAAAACAAAGCTAAAGTTTCGGTTACAGTAAAAGACCTTGACTGGAGCGACATCACAAAAAGCGGTGCTAGCCTTCGCGAAGCTTTTAAATCGGGATTTGGTAGCCCCAACAGCCTTGAGATTAAAGACATCTCGTTTGGTCCCGATTTCCAAAATGGTGCGTATTTCCTTAGTTTTAGCCTACCCGAAGAAGAAACAACCAAAATTGTTATCTTAGACGTAGCAGGTAACGAAATTTTAAACGAAGAAATCGAAGATTTTACAGGCACTTACGAATCTAAAGTAAATATTCCGGCAGCAGCCAAAGGTACTTACTTCCTTAAAATTGTACAAGGTTTTAACTTGGTTAACAAAAAATTGGTAATTGAGTAAATCTTATCTCCCAAACAATACAAAACGGAGCAACCTTATGGGTTGCTCCGTTTTTTGTTTGCCCTTAAGTTTTTCAAGCTAATACTGTTGGTGCTAGTGCTGTGTTGTTTAATGTTGGCGATAATGCTGTTTGCGACAATTTTATTTCGTCGAGCGATACCACCGAAACGCCTTCTTGCTCAAGCCAGTAGGCGTTTTTTAGTTTATCTAGCTCAATAATGCCCACCAGATAGCTACGTTCGTGGCTTTGATACGTTTCTTCGATGGCTACAAAATCGTTGGTTTCTACTATTTCGTTTCGGTTGTAGCTCACATAAATACGCACTTGGCTATGCTCGTTTAGTGCATAAGTTGTGCCTCCGTAAGTTTTTTTGTGTTCGTAGCGGTAGTCGTAGCGCAGGGCGGCAATGTCGCTCAATACCGCCGACGAGGTAGGATACCTACCTGCACCTTTGCCATACAAAAACTGTTCGTCTGCCAATTTACTACCAATTAATACGCCGTTATACTCGTTTTTTACGTTATAAAATTGGCTGTTTGCATCTACAAAACTGGGCAAAACAAAAGCTTTTAATTCTTGTTCGCCAATGCGTTTGGCTTTGGCTAACAGCTTAATTTGGTAGCCTTTTTCGGTGGCATAGCGGGTGTCTTGTGGGTGCAAACGAGTAATACCTTTGTGCAAAATTTGGTCGGGATGTACCGCAACGCCATAAGCATGGTGTAAAATAATGCTCAACTTATTTACTGCATCTTTTCCTTCTACATCTAAGGCGGGGTTACTTTCGGCAAAGCCTAGTTCTTGTGCCTGCAACAAAGCCGTTTCGTACGATAAACCGCCCTCAATCATTTGGGTTAAAATAAAATTGGTCGAGCCATTTACAATACCTGTCACCGAGTTTAGCAAATCGTTGTCGTAATATTCCTCTAAATTTCTGATGATAGGAATGCTACCACAAACGGCTGCTTCGTACAAAAAAGGCACTTGGTATTGTGCTTGCAACTCAAGTAAAGTGGGCAGATGATGAGCAATCATTTTTTTGTTGGCGCTTACCACTGCTTTTCCGTTTTTGAGTGCTGTTGATACGATAGCAAACGATGCATCGGCATCATCTATCAGCTCAACAATTACATTAATGTCGGGGTCGTTGAGCAAATCGTTGGGGTTGGTAGTAAACAACTTGGCGGGTGCTTGCCTAACTTTGTGGGCGTGTTTTATGGCTATTTTTTTGATACTTGCTTGTAAAGTAGGCGTTTGTTGCAATACTTTGTAAATGCCCTCGCCTACGGTGCCAAAACCAAACAAGCCAATGGTTAATTTTTTGTTATACGGCATCGGCTACTAATTGGTTTTGTTGAACGTTAGATAATAAAGCTGCTTTTTTGAAAGCTTGTTCCAAATCTTCGATTAAATCTTCGGTATCTTCGATGCCACACGACAAGCGAATTAGCGAATCGGCTACACCCGACTGATGGCGTTTTGCTTGTGGGATAGATTTGTGAGTCATTTGGGCAGGATGACAAATTAAGCTTTTAACACCGCCCAAACTTTCGGCAAGTTTAAAATATTGGGTAGCGGTAACCACTTTAAGGGCGTTTTGTTCGGTATCGTTTTTTAGGGTAAACGATATTACGCCGCCATACAAACCTTGCTGTTGTTGTTGGGCAATGTGGTGGTTTTTGTGCGATGCCAATCCGGGATAATACACCTTGTCTACCTCTGGGCAAGTGGTTAAAAATTGTGCTACGCTCAAGGCGGTGCGGCATTGTTTTTCGACGCGCAAAGTAAGCGTTTCGATACCGCGTATGAGCAACCAACAATCTTGGGGACCTAAAATGCCACCCGACGCATTTTGTATAAACTTGATTTGGTCTGCCAATGTTTGTGTTTTTAGCACTACCAATCCGGCTACTAAATCCGAGTGACCGCCCAAATATTTAGTACCGCTATGTACTACAATATCGGCTCCAAGTTCAAGGGGTTGTTGTGCTATTGGCGATGCAAAGGTATTATCTACCACTACCCAAGCGTTTTGTGCGTGGGCAATAGCTGCAATTTTTTTGATGTCGGAGATTTTTAGGGTAGGATTAGTGGGCGATTCGAGCCACACTAATTTTGTTTTTGGGGTGATGTAGTCAATCACATTTTCGACATCGGTGGTATCAACATAATGTACCGTAATGCCAAATTTTTGATAAACGTGTGTAAATAGGCGATAAGCTCCGCCGTAAATATCATCAACGGCTACAATTTCGTCGCCTGCCGATAGCAGCTTAAGTACGGCATCAATGGCTGCCAAACCTGTGGCAAAGGCATAAGCAGCTACGCCGTTTTCGAGTTGGGCAACAATGTCTTCGAGGGCTTTGCGGGTTGGGTTGTTGCTGCGACCATAATCGTAGCCTTTGTTTACGCCGGGTGCCTCTTGTACATAAGTGGCTGTTTGATAGATGGGAACGCTAATAGAGCCTGTTTGTGGATCGACAGGAACAGAATGGATGATGGCAGTTGTTTTGCGCATGATTTAGTGATTTTTATGTTGTTATTAATAATTTAAAAACAATAACATAGCAAATCACTTATCTAGAAAAGACTTATCGGGCGGGCTTTTTACAAAAAAAAAGCTCTTCCGATAAGTTGGAAGAGCTTTTTGTAACATGCCATTGGGGGCATGTTATGTTGTGCTTTCTAACTTATCTATCCTAAAATGTATTTAGGATGGATGTGGCACCTTATTTTAACGGTTGTTAAAACAGGTTGTCAAGGTATCATAGGGCCATTTCCCTCCACCTTTCTTGATAAGTGTTATTTATGCTAAAGAACTGCCGCAAAGGTACGATGCTTATTGGAGTTTGCCAAACTTTTTGTCGTTTTTTTTGAAATTTTTTTTTAGCTCAATTAAATAAGGGTGAAAATAGGCGGTTATACATCATTTGTGGGTTAGCACAAGAAGGTTTTTGCAGTGGTTTATAAAAACTCGGCTTCTATCCAAATAATTTGTTGTCTGCCTTTATCATCAACACAAGCAATTTTGTTTTTGCCAATTTTAGGCACAAAAAACAATCGTTTGTTGGGTGTTGTTTCGCCTAAAAAGGTGTCGTTTACATACCAGTATACTTTATCTACATCGGGGGCGGCATTACAACTTAGCATTAGTTGGTCGTTATCTGCCCTATCAATTAGGTATTTTAGGTTGTTTACTGGATATATGATGCGGGGCGGTGTGCCACTTTCAAAAAAGCGTTCGCAATTGGGGTTGTGTGGCGGGATTTTTTGGTACGGTATTTTTTCGCGTTCGTTGTAGGCAATTATTTCGGGAGGTAGGTTAGGATACCATTTTTGTTTGTATCCTTTTGTTGGCATACAAGCGGTGCAATAGCTTATTTGCTCCTCATCGGATACAAAAACCTTAATTTGGTGTTCGCAAATGGTGTTGGGCGATATGGTAGGTAGATACACATCCATTTGTTTGTTGATACAAAACTGTTCGTTTGGTGGCAAGCCTGTTTCGGAACAAACCCAGCGGCGTTGCAACTCGCGGGGTATAGTAAACCAATTGCTTTGTGGCGAGTAGTCAATGCTGTTAAAAATCTCGAACAAAAGCGGTGTGGCAATGTTCGAGCCGGTCAGCTCTTGTACGCCCTCGCCCGAGAAATTACCTGTCCAAACGCCTATTGTATAATTGGCATTGTAACCCACACTCCAAGCGTCTTTGCGCCCATACGAGGTACCTGTTTTCCAAGCAATACGTGGCAGGTTTATGCTACTTGCCTCGATACTTTGTGGCAGGTCGGGTCGGGTTAGTTCGTCCAAAATATCTGTCACCATATAAGCTGCTGCTTCCGACATAAGCGGTGTGCCTTGTCCAATGCTGTCGTTTGGGCTAAGTTGTGCGGTAAAAAATTGCCCTTTGTTGGCAAAAACGCTGTATAGGTTGGTCAGTTCTTCGAGGCTAACGCCACATCCGCCCAAAATAACCGATAAGCCCAATGTGCTACGCTCGCGCTGCATCTGCCTAAAGCCTGCTTCCGATAGGCGTTGTACAAACTCATCAACTCCATATTGCTCTAACAACAATACAAAAGGCACGTTTAACGAGTGTGCTAAGGCATACTCGTAGGTTACACTGCCGTTGTAGGTTTTGTCGTAGTTAACTGGCGAATAGCCCGAGAAACTAGTGGGTACATCGCTTACTTTTAGTTTAGGTGTTAGTAATCCTTTGTCAAAAGCCAAAGCTGTTAGGTAGGGTTTTAGGGTACTACCCGGCGACCGCATGGCGCGCACGCCGTCTACTTGCCCGCCGTCTTCGGTATTAAAAAAGTTAGCCGAGCCAACATATGCCTCTATTTGGTGGGTGCGATTATTGAGTACCACAACAGCCGCATTGCGTATGCGTTGGGTGTATTGTCGTTGTATAAAGTTGGCTACTATTTGCTCAATTTGCCGTTGTTTATTATAATCTATGTAGCTTTTAATGATGGGTTGTTGTGGATACCGATTTTTTAACCGATTAGCCAAATGTGGTGCTGTTCTAGGGGTGTCGCGTCGTTGTGCATGTAGCGGTTCGAGCAAAGCATCGACAACTTCGGCATGTGTGAATACCTTTCCGGTTTCAAATCGGAGTAACCAACGGTTGCGCTCTTGCACTGTTCGGTCGTTTTGTTTGCCTAATGCCAAAGAGGTAGGGCGATTTGGAATGATAGCCAAAGTAGCTATTTCGGCGGGGCTAAGTTGCTCGGGCGATTTGCCAAAAAACAATACCGATGCCGATTTTATACCCTCGATGTTGCCGCCATAAGGCACTAAGTTAAAATAAAGTTGCAGTATTTCGGCTTTCGAGTAGTGCCATTCTAATTGCATGGCTCTAAACATCTCCAAAATTTTGTTGTAGTAGGTGCGGTGTTTGGGTTGCAACATACGGGCAACTTGCATGGTAATGGTAGATGCCCCCGATGTGCGCCGACCCGTAAAAATGTTCAGAAAAGCGGCACGCAACACCGCAATGGGGTTAATGCCTAGGTGGTAATAAAAGTATTTGTCCTCTTTAAAAACAATAGCCGCTGCCAATTGTGTGCTAATTTCGGGCAGTTCGGTATACATGCGCCATTTGTCGTCGGGCGTAAGAAACGAATGCAAGATATGTCCTTTTCTATCTTCGATGGTTTGCGAATATCCAACATCAACACGCAACGGAAAAACCACATCTAAGACTTTAAATACCAATACAGTGCACAAAATAATCATCAACAATTTATATAGGCGCGGAAAACGTGCTTTAAAATGTTGTTGTTGCTTTTGGGCAGATGCCAAATATTGTTGTACAGTAGGATGTTGACGGATTTGCTGCACAAACAACAATAGTTGTGTGTGCCATTTTTTTAGTTGCTTTTTGATGGTAGATAACATAGCGGTGTAAAAGGGCATAATGTACAAGGTTTAGCTAACAACGTACAAAGTTAGCGTTTTTATGCTTTGCAGGTTGTTAATTGCTTTGTTTTGTGTTTTTTTGTGTATCTTTGCCGCTTCTTACAAAAGGTTAAACAAAACAAGTAATTAGGTGTTTGTATACCAAATCAAAACATCATCTGCCCAATAGCGTATGTACACTATAAAAGTAAATTTCGAAGGCTCGGATAAAGAGCCTATTACTATACAAAGCCCCGAAGATAACACCCTACTCGAAGCGGTTTTGCTCAACGATATTCATCTTAATCACAACTGTGGCGGTGTGTGTGCTTGCACTACTTGCCACATTTATGTTGAACAAGGCGAGGATTATATTGACGAAATTAGCGATAAAGAGGAAGATTATATTGACCGAGCCACCAATCCGCGACTTAATTCGCGCCTTGCTTGCCAGTGTTTATTGCTCAACTTGCCCAAAGGCAAAGACGGCTTTATCGAAATTATTATACCCGACCAAAGCGGTATTATTGGACACGAACATTAAAGTGTTTAGTGTTTGAAGGCAAGATATTTTGCTCAAAACAGCTATCACTTAACTCATCATTTTTCAATAACTCATCATTTATAAAAATGCACCATTTTGAAGACTTGCCTATTGAATGGGCAGATTACGAGGACATTGCCATAAAGCTATACGAGCGCTTTGGTCCTCATTTCAACGAATCAAAAATTTACCGCATTCGCTTTACCGAATTGTTAGAGTGGGTGCTGCAAATACCTAGTTTTACAGGCACTCGCGAACAATCAAACGAGGGTCATTTAGAAATGATCCAATCGAGTTGGGTATATGAATGGCGCGAAAGCCATGCCGACGACCTGGAAAAAGATGCCGACGAAGAAGCGGACTAAAAAATAGGCATGGCAACCTTTAAGTAAGTTTACAAATAAACCACTCCTCCCCGATGATAATAGCAAACCCCATTTACGATTCGGTGTTTAAGTTTTTGCTCGAAGACATAGACGTTGCCAAGCGATTTATATCGAACATTATTGGCGAAGAAATAATAGAGCTAACCTTTAAACCCCAAGAACAAACAACCTTATCCACAAAATACCTACTTACGGTTTTTAGGCTCGATTTTAAAGCCATCATAAAAACCCCATCAGGTGGGCATAAAAAAGTACTCATAGAGTTGCAAAAAAGCAACAATGGGTTCGATATTATGCGCTTTAAACACTACATAGGCAACAATTACAGCAAAGCCGACGAGGTAAATGGTATCAAAACACCCTTACCCATGTTGCCTATCTATATTTTGGGCTTTAAACTAAGTATCGAAAAAGCGGTACTAAAAATAGGACGACAATACCAAGATGTATCTACGGGCGAAATTTACAATGCCAAAGACGAATTTATCGAGCAATTGAGTCACGATTGTTTTGTGGTGCAAGTACCCTGTTTGCCCGAAGTAACACAGACGAAGTTGGAAAAAATATTGTCGGTTTTTAACCAGAAATGGGTGTTTGATACCAATAACAAATGGCTAATGCGTTACGACAACACCGACGACAACGAAGACCAACGCCTAATTGTGCGCCGTTTGGCAATAGCCGCCGAAAGTGAAGATGTACAGCAAAGTGTAGTTGCCGAAGAAAACTTTGAAACAACACTCGATGAGGCTTTCCGTGAAAAAGAGCGCATCATTGAGCAAAAAGAACTAGTTATTGAGCAAAAAGAACTAGTTATTGAGCAAAAAGAACAATTGCTACAACAAAAAGAGCAAGATTTAGAAACCGAAAAGCAAAAAAACGAAGACTTACTTCATCGTATTGCCGAGTTAGAAAAACTGACGAAAAAATAAGTTGCTATTGCTAAATTATAAAAAGCACTAACAAAACTGCCCTTAAGATACTATCATCTTAAGGGCAGTTTTACTGTAGCATTTAGTTATGGTTTACGGTTTAATACCTCAACAATGTTATGCCCAATTTACCAGCATTGGGCTGAAAATAATTAAAATCGGTGACGGTAATGGTTCCGTTTAGGTTGCAATCGCCTTTGGCATATTGAAACGAGCCACTTTGTTGAGCAATGCTAAGGTTATAATCGGTGTAGTTAATTACGCCATTGGCATTTACATCGCCGCTTGATAGGGCATAAACGTTTGGCTCAAGGCGGCTTAACTGATTAACTCCGCCATAAACATTGGTGGGTGTGCTAAAATCGTAGGCAACGGCATTGGGCAAGGCTATAGGGGTAACACTAGCCACAGCCAAATGGTTGCGGTGGCGTACTGCTAAATAATAATTACCTCCGGTTGGTGATAATCCATAAAATTTAACACCTTCTGTTCCGTCTATATCTACTACTACACCGTCGTTGCGCAACCATGCTGCGCGGCGTGCTACAATAGTGGTGGGGCTTGTTGCACTACGAAGTTCTACCAATATCCAATCTACGATATTAGCAGGTATGGCGTTGGCATTGGCTACGGCTTCGGTGCCAGTGTAGTTCCAAGGTATATTAAAGTAAGGTTGTGCGATAGGTAATACGTTGGCTGTTTTTAGGCTGTTGCTCATTTGGTGTGTGCCTATATTGTATGCTCCCTCTAACCAAACACGGGCTTTAACCAACAAACTAGGCACATCGGGGGCAAGGTCGGTTACTATAAAACGGTCGAAGGCTACCTCTACCAAATGCCCCGAGCCGGTATCGCTGGCATCAATAATTAAACGCATGTTGGCAGTAGGCGTTATATAATCCGCCACTTCAATGCTGTCTGCAAACCATGCGGCTTCGGGTTCGGTGGTTTCTACAATATCGCGCAGCGTAACGGTGGTTATGCCATTTGTTAGGCGGATATAAGTATGGTCGTCGGGGGTGGTGTTGCCGCCCGAATACCTAAAGTACCACGAAAAATTGATTTTAGCATCGTTGTACGTACTCAAGTCAAATATGGGCGATGTAAGAATGGTATTTCCGCCATCAATATCATCTAATGCTGCCTCCGTGGTGTTGGCATTGCCCGTTACATAACATTTATCGCCAAGGTCGTTGGTTACATCAAAATCGGGATTAGCAGAAAAGCCCCCCGACACCGTTCCTATTGGCTCGCCGCGCTCCCATAAGCCTGCATTAGCTGTCGAAGCAACTGTCCAGCCAAAATCAAACAAAAAGTCGTCGTAGTAACCGGGTGTTAGGGCTATGTTTAGCGGATTAATGCTACTGTTTATGTTGGCATTGTTGATAGCAATGGTTTGATAGCCCCATTTACCCGCATACACAGTGTATATACCTGCACCGGGTAGGGTAATACTGTAATTGCCCGATGCGTTGGCGGTAGCGGCATAGTCGGTAGTGCCATCGTTTAGTACCACATTGGCATTACTTAGCGCAACACCTGTTTGGGCATTTGTTACCTGACCCGTTAGGGTAAAAGGCGTGCTAGGCACAAGTGCAACATTAAGGGTTTGGGTTACGCCATTGGTAAAAGTAACCGTAAATGTTTGCGCGGCATAGCCCGATTTAGACACCGTAATGGTATATGTTCCCGAATTAGGGAAACCCGTTAGATAGTTGCCCGCAAACCCCGACGAGGTAGTGGCACTTGCTACACCGCTAATTTGTATGTTGGCATTGGCAAGCGAGGCATTAGTGTTGGCATTGGTAATGTTGCCCGTTAAAAAACAAGCGTGCTGATAGGTTGGTTCGAGAACATACATACCTGCTTGTTGGTCGGAGGCAAGCACATTGCCCGACGGCAAGTAAGGATACACGCCCCAACAGCCCTCGTAACCTTGCCCCGCATAACCGGGCGAGGTATCGTAGTGGGCAACCTCAATAATTTGTTGCGGATAAGTTACATCAAACGCCCGAACACCATCTTGATAATACGAGCAGATAAGAAAGTTTTCTTGAAAATAGCAATTATGCGCCGTACCTGCTGCTGCAAAATGGTCGAGGCGTTTGATGTCGGTAAGGTCGCTCACATCATACGAGTCTATACCGCCATTCATCGACTCATCGGTGGTAAACAAATAGCGTCCGTTGTCGCTTAGTGCGGTGTTGTGCGTAAAGTTGTCGGTGGTAGATTGTGTAGCCATCGTAACCATATTGTTCTTGTTGGTGGCATTAAGTACGGTAAAAACGCCGTCGTTTATGTTGGCGTTCCAGATGGTGTCGTTGCGGGCAAAACCGTCGTGTACATAAATGTTGTTAAATGCCCCTACAATGGGTGGGTTGGTAGGGCTGGCGTTTAGGTTTAAGGCAACTAAACCCTGATACCCATTACTACCTGTTAGGTATAGATAGCCGTTGTTGTCGTTAAAAAGGGCGTGAGACGAACTGTTGGCATAGTTGCTGCCGTTGGGTAAGGTACCGCCTGTCCAGAAGGTATACGGTGCCGAGTTGGGTAGATTGGCTAAGTTAATAATCAACATGCCACCACCGCCTTCGGTGACAACATAAGCGTAATCTCCCCACACTTTAGGCTCGCGCCAAATGCTGTTATTGCCATCAATATGAAACAACTCGTCGGGGGCAGTAGGGTTGGTTACATCTACTATAGTAGTGCCGTCTTCGGTGCCTATAATGGCATACTCGCGCCCATTGGCTGCATAGCCCCAAATGTTACTTAAGTTTTCGTTGTTGATGTGGTTAAACGTAAGGATGGATTTTAAATTAAACCCAAAATTTTGTGCCCACGCATGTTGCCCCATAAAGCAACAGCAGAGCAAAATCAAGAAATGGTTTTTCATAGATGGCTGATTGTTTAAAAAATTGTGTCAAAGGTAGGTATAATATTTCGATTGACAAAGCAATTGTTGGTAGAGTGCTAAACTTGTAAAAAATAAAAAACTTGGGTTTGGTTAGATGCGAATTGCCATATTACTGATACTTTGCACTTAATGGTTAATTGCAAACCAACAAAACCGCTGTTAAAGCATAAAGTCTTTAACAGCGGTATATTATAAATGGTGTAAGATGCGGTTTAGTTAGGTGTTGATATGGAGTGCCGTATCGCCAAAGCTATAAAAACGTTTAGCAAAAGACAGGCTTAGTTGGGTGTGTAGTTGTTGGTAATTAATGTGTTTTACTTTGTTATTTTGTGTAAAACAAAGGTCGTTACCTGTTTGGTCGAGGCAAGTAAGTACCAAGTTTTTTGGCAAACCCGCCGAAAAATTGTTGTCGGCAGTTAAGGCATAGTTAAGCAAATCTACATCTAATACTGTTTGTTTAAAATTGCCCTGAAACTGGTTGTATACATTGGTTTCGTGGGGGTTAGGTTGGGGTAGATGTAGGGTCAAATGGTTGTTGGTCATAAAGCCGTTGCCGTGTCGGGTTTGGTAAGCTCGGCTAATGTAGTTAATTTGTGGTTCGGCTAACTGATACGTTTTTATTAGGTGCAGCGCATTTTTAGTGGTGGTGTTGCTGCGGGTAACATTCGGGAAAAAGCCAAAGTCCATATCTAACAACACCCCTTGGCTGCCCTCAAACACATAGTTATCGAAGCGGTTTTGGGCAAAAAAAGCCTTTTCGCTTACCAACTGCACTATTTTGTTGGCTGCTTGCAGTTGTTCAACAAAGTAATTGGCAATGGTTTGAGGGTCAAAATCGTTAAACTCTTGTTGTTGAGCATCGGGTAGTTGTGCTACTTTGTGGGCATAATATTGGTAGATGTTGTGCAATTTGGCACGTACAATGCCCTCGTATTTGGCATCTTGCGCAAACAATTTGTAGTAATCTTCGTGGCGTTGTATGGTGGTTCCAATGCCTACCCCGCACGAGCCATGCGCGGCTTTGTTGCGCATTTTTTCTAGCAGGCGGTTGTATAGTATGTCGTAGGGGGTGGTAAGCGGACAAAGGTTATCTACAAAAATGGTGGGTGAGATGCCAAGCCTTTGCAAAGCCGTATATTCTTGCAATAGTGCGGCGGGGTTATAGGTACAAAATTGGCTCCAATAGGTTGGCACGCCGCAAAACGAGCCTGCCCCAAAGTGCGAGAATACATGTCGGTTGTTGTTGTGGGCATCAACAACGGTATGCCCTGCTTGGTGTCCGCCCGAAAAACGAACGACAAGGGTTTTATGGTTAGGCAATTGTCGGCACAAGTAATCGGTAAATAAACCTTTGCCTTCGTCGCCAAAGCCAAGCCCAATAATAATTTGTGTGGTCATAGAGATGTGGTGAAGTGGTGATGTGGTGAAGTGGTGAAAGAGTGAAGGGTGAAGTTGTGAAAAGGTGAAGGTGGTGAAGTGGTGAAATGGTGAATGTTTAAGAGGTGAGACTGTAGCATTGATACGTCTGAAGTGGAAAGTAAGTGGAGGTGGTGGAAGTGATGCATCTATTACAATAGGTTCGTTGAGCGAAGCCGAAATGATGCTGTTTTGACGTGGTAAGAAACAAAAAGCCCTTACGCGATTTATTAGTAAGGGCTTTTGTTTCAAAGCCGGTAGCCAGTAGCGAACAGCCAAATTACAAACTAATTACGCCATCGGTGGCATTGCTGGAGGTAACTAACGAGCCAATTTTGCTAAGCGATGTTTTAAGGGTGGTAGCTGTATCATTGTCAAACGAGTTGGCAACGGTGTTGAGGTTAGCTCCACACATAACTGCTACGGTTGATGCAATTACTTCGGCAACTTTGTTGTAGTCGTCCAAAACAATTAACCTTTCGCCCAATAATTTGCGCCAATAGCCCAAAATGGTACTGTCGTTGTGGTACGAACCTTGGTTGATGTGAATGTGAAAAACGTGGTACATGCGCGATACTTGGTTTAGAATTTCGCGGTCGGTAACGGTATCGGCTTGGGTGTAGCCAAAGATGTTTTTTAGGGCATCGGTATTTAGGGTATCCCACGATGCTTCGTCGCCCATGGTAAACAAAAAGCCTTTTTGTTGGCGTTTTTCAAAACAATCCATGCTGGTGTGTTTTGCGCAAAACTGGTAGGCAAGCAAATACGACTCTTTGTTTTGACCACCACCGCCGCCTTCTAGGTAAATTTCGGTTAGCCATTGGTCTAACTCGGCAGTGCCACTTTCGTACTGTCCAATTTGCAACGGAAAACGGTCGGAGATGTGATCGCCAATAGCGCCAAACAAAATTTGCGGATGTTGTACGTTGTGTGCCAATAGGGTGTCCATTAGTGTACCCAATTTTTCGCGTACCAATATTTCGGGGATAACGCCCATGCTACCTGTTACGTCTAAAAAAACAGAGATAGCCAAGGATTCGGGGTGTGCGTCGGAGTCGCGGCTTTCGCGAAACGCCACGCCATGGGGCGACATGCGGCTGCTAGCACTGTTTGTACGGTTGTTGGTAAAAATGTCGTCGACGGATTTACCTGCTCTTGATTTTCTAAGATGCGAATATGCATCGCTCGACCAATTTGAATAGCCCATTTTGATGGATTTTTTAATTGTTAATGAATAAAAACGAAATAGTAATGAAGATGCTGTTTAGTGGGTTGTGCTTGAGCCTACAGTGTTCTTGGGGGTGTAGTTCGGCAAGCTCACTACGACTACTTGTCGAGTCGGGGAGTGCTAAGCATCACCCCCCAAAAAAGACCAATAAATTTACCGCGTTAAGCGGGGCGGAGCAAGCCTTGTGCTTGGTATCCAAAGTTGATATAGGTGGTATAGATATTTAGTTGCTTATGTTACGCAGAGGTAACGCAAATGAGTTGGCTATTAAGCGGCATGGGGCTTTTTTAGTTGTTTGTTGTTTTTTTGTTGTTGCTTACCACCCAATCATGTTCTTTTACTTTTTTGCTTGATCAAAAAAGTAACAAAAAAATCAAGGCTGGTATAGTAATTGGCGGACTGGGCAACATTCCGCTAAAAGATATAAACTTGCACGCCAAACGGCTTGTTTGTCGAGTTTATTTCTGGGTTCGGTGTGGCGTGCTTCAAACAGTATATCTTTCTTAACGCTCCATTTATGCCCATTTCTTCACGCCAATTCCTATAATGCCGGTTCCTCCAAAACAGTAATTCAAAGCGTAGCTAAAAATACCAAATGGCTAATTATAAAAATAAGCTGCGTAACATGAGTTAGTTGCTTAAAGATCTAGCACATGAAACTGTGGTTTGCCGAACAGTTTTTGTAGTAGTTGTCGGTAATCGGTGTAGGTGTCGTAGCTGTTGTGGTGTGGGGTAAGCAAAAAATCGAGCAGTGTTTGGTTGATATCGGGCGATTTTTTGAGTTTAATGCCGTTGCCCGACTGGTCGCCGAGTAGATAAATGGCGGTTCGTTGTGCCAGTTCTAGGTCAATGTTTTGGGTAGTTTTTTTGTGTATAAAAATATCGTTTGGGTACCAGCTTTTGTGTGCCGCCGAAATGGTGTTTAGTTTAGCATCGAGGCGAGTGAGGTGGTAAAACGAGGTGCAAATTAAGCCATGCGTTTGCGGTACAATATAAAAAGAAGCAGGGTTGATGCCATTGTGGCTATATCCGTTTTGATGTAGCCAACCTACAAACTCTATTAGGCGGCTAAAAATCCAGCAAACATGTTTTTGAGGCAGTTGCAAATTATAGAGCGGCACTATGCGGTTGGGGGTAGTAAAAGTAAGCAAGCCATTTACCAACTGCCCCGATTGTGGTAAGTACTGTTTAAAATGTAGCGATGCGGGGTCGTTGAGGGTAGTTAATTTTTTGTAGTTTTGGTAAGATAGTTCAAGTAGAGCATCGTTTCCTTTGGTGGTACAACTGTGGTTGGTGTAGGTGGTAGTTCCGGCATCGTCGGGGTAGGTAAGGCTGCTTTGGTAAGCATCAAAAAACTGGTTTAACAGCGTAGTAGCGTGGTGTGCATTGGCAAGCATACACACATCGGGGTGTATCAGTTTTAGGTACTCTTTGTATTCTTTGGCAGGATTGTTGGTTACAAAAACGTTTTTGTGGGTGGTTGCAGAGGTAAGTCTGATGAGTAGGTCGTTGGCTGTCATGTGTTGGTGATTTATTGGTGATAGATGATGTATTGGTTTTTGGTGTAAAAAATACACTAAGTTAGGGTAAAAAAAAGGGTCTTTATTTTTGTGTAAAAAATACACTAAGTAGGGGCAAAAAAAACAAAAATGTTGGAGGGGTTATTTGACACATAGGAGCATAGGGAACATAGAGGGCATAGCTTATTATAGGGCTAAGTGTTGATTGTACACTAATAACGTTTGGGGTGGTAAAAAAGTTCGCGTTGGGTAAATATTTTTTGACACATAGGAGCATAGATTGTCATAGGGGACATAGATTAATAGAGCTAAGTGTTAATGATACACTAATAACGTTTGGGGTGGTGAAAAAGTTCGTGTTGGGTAAATATTTTTTGACACATAGGAGCATAGATTGTCATAGGGGACATAGATTAATAGAGCTAAGTGTTAATTGTACACTAATAACGTTTGGGGTGGTGAAAAAGTTCCCGTTGGGTAAATATTTTTTGACACATAGGAGCATAGATTAGGCATAGGGGACATAGATTAATAGAGCTAAGTGTTAATCATACACTAATAACGTTTGGGGTGGTAAAAAAGTTCGCGTTGGGTAAATATTTTTTGACACATAGGAGCATAGATTAGACATAGGGGACATAGATTAATAGGGCTAAGTGTTAATCATACACTAATAACGTTTGGGGTGGTGAAAAAGTTCCCGTTGGGTAAAGTTTTTTTGACACATAGGGGCATAGGGAACATAGAAGGCATAGAGCTAAGTGTTAATCATACACTAATAACGTTTGGGGTGGTGAAAAAGTTCGCGTTGGGTAAAGTTTTTTGACACATAGGAGCATAGGGAACATAGGGGACATAGATTAATAGGGCTAAGTGTTAATTATACACTAATAACGTTTGGGGTGGTGAAAAAGTTCCCGTTGGGTAAAGTTTTTTCGACACATAGAGCCATAGATTGGGCATAGGGGACATAGATTAATAGGGCTAAGTGTTAATCATACACTAATAACGTTTGGGGTGGTGAAAAAGTTCCCGTTGGGTAAAGTTTTTTTGACACATAGGAGCATAGATTAGGCATAGGGGACATAGATTAATAGAGCTAAGTGTTAATCATACACTAATAACGTTTGGGGTGGTGAAAAAGTTCCCGTTGGGTAAAGGTTTTTTGACACATAGGAGCATAGGGAACATAGAGGGCATAGGTTATTTGACACATAGAAGCATAGGGAACATAGATGACATAGCTTATTATAGGGCTAAGTGTTAATTATACACTAATAACGTTTGGGGTGGTGAAAAAGTTCCCGCTGGGTAAAGTTTTTTTGACACATAGGGGCATAGATTGGGCATAGGGGACATAGCTTATTATAGGGCTAAGTGTTAATTATACGCTAATAGCTCATTTTGTACTAAAGCGGATAGCGAACAGCCTGTAGCCGATAGCCTGCAAGGCTACTGAGGGTGATACATTTCTTCTATTTCATACTCATTATCGTTTACTTCAATGGTGCGGCGTATTTTTAGGCTATAATCGGTTAGCATTAGCAGTTGATAGTTAATAGGTTGACTGCCGTCGACGTTGGCGGTGTTAATGGCATCGAAGGTAAGACTAAACGACCATTTGCGGGTAATGGTTTGTGGGTCGGTGCTGTTGCAGCGGGTTGCGCCCTCGTCTAATTGATAGGTGTTGTTGTCAAAAAAGCGCCATTGATTGTCGTAAATGCAAGTACTTACAAAATAGGTGAAGTAATCGTTGGTGGTGTTGCCCAAAATGGGCGAGTATAAAGCAGGGCTAACACTGGCTTGTGTTATATGCCAATTATGTGCTATCAATAATTTTGTTAGTTCTTCGGTGGTGTTGACTTTGGGTTTGGTACAAGTACAATAGACACAAATGGTTAATAAGGCAGCTAATAATTTGATGATTGTTTGCATGGCTATAAAATTGATGGTGAAACACATCTTACAAAACAAACGCAAATGTACAAAAATATGGACATTAAAAAAAGCCCCACCAAAATTTTGTTTTGGTGGGGCTTTTTGTTTGGGTAGTGCTTATTTAGGCTCGAAGGTAGTAGTAAAAGTATAAACTACGTTATCAATAGATTCAGTTTCGGTAATTTTAAGTTCGTTTTCGCTAAGTGCAGTCATAGTAATACTTACTGGGTCTGTTCCATCAAGTTCAGTAATAGTAACAACTGTTTCGTCGCTATTAAACGTCCAGTTTTGGGTGGTAGTTTGTACATCGGCGGCATCGCATTTTGTGGGTCCTTCATCGCTAACAACTTGTCCGCTATCTTTAAAGGTCATAAAGTCGTCTTTTCTACAAGCAGGATAGAACAAAGTGTTGGCGTACAAATCGGTGACTAATTGCCCGTTACCAAACAAATCAATGGCAGGATTGATGATAGATGCTTTTACTTTCCAACTGTTGTTGGTTAGTAACTCGGTTTTGCTTTTTTTGTCTTTTTTGCAGGCACTCATAGATGCCATCATACCTAAAGCTAAGGTAGCGATTAAAAGAGAGCGGAAATTTAGTTTCATTTTGTAAGAAATTTTATTTTGGTTGAAGATTAATGTAAATTTCATAGCAAAGATAGCGCTTTTTATGGACATTGTACGCTTTTTAACGTTTTTTTTGATAAAAAACAATGTCGATTAGTGGTGTGTATGCAAGCTAATGCTATATTGTAAACTGTATAATCTGCAATAATAAAATGTTTTCCAAAAATATTTTAGCATTTTGCTAAAAAAAAACGCTTTTGGCTAAATATAGCGCTATCTTTGCGCTTGCAAACACCAAAGTATTTTTTTTACACCTAAACACCAGCCATGTCATGAAAACAATAGGCACTTTCAAACCCACTCAAATAAACTACAAAAGTATATCTATAGTGGTACTCTTATTTTTGTTTAGCAACGCACTTACCTACCGATTAGGGGTTGGTATCAACGAAGAGCCAAACAATAGGGCACAAAAAAGCCCAAACAACCAGCTATACTTGCTCGACAAAGCCCAAGCATACGTTTATGACGTACAAGGATTTGAAAAAAAAGTGAAGGAGGTAAGTAATCGCCTGTCAATTCCTGCCGAGTGGCTAATGGCGGTTATTTATGCCGAGTCGCGTTTTGATGCATCGGCACAAAACCACAAAGGGAGCGGAGCCGTTGGTTTGATACAGTTTATGCCCGCCACCTTGCGCGAAATGAACTTGACAACCCAACACCTACAAAACATGAACCACACCGAACAGTTGGAGTTTACCTACCAATACCTAAACAAAGTACAACACGACCGCCAAGCATTTAAATCGCTTACCGATGTATATTTGGGTATTTTGTACCCCGATGCCATTGGCGAAGACCCTTGTTACACTCTATACAGTCGCCCCGAAATAAACTACCAACAAAATAATGGTTTAGACGAAGACAAAGACGGTAAAGTAACCGTATCCGATATAGACCGTTTTTTGCGCCGCATATATCCAACGGCTTATAACACATCTAAAACCCAAAGTTGGTGGTAATTTAATTATAAATTATTAATTATAAATTATTTATAAGAGGAGGTAAATATGCAAAATTGGAAACTATTTATTTAGGACACGGATTAAACAGATTAGACACGGATTAAGATGGATTTTTTTAGGAAGGTTAAATTGGATTGATTTAGTTTTTCCTACTGATGTATAATTGCTATTACTTGTCAAATGTTCCTTTATCATCCCAATAATCTATTTTTATTGAACAATTTATTGGTCAAAAACAAACAGATTTTTTGTTTGGATTTTAAATCAAGATATAGATAATCATTTTTTAAAATCCGTATCCAATCCATAAAATCCGTATCCTCTTGTACAATACAAATAAATAATTTACAAATTACAACTTACAATTTCCCCCACTATTTCGTTAGGCGATAGATTGTCTGTTTCTAAAATGTGTTTGGCTTTTAGGTAAAAAGGTTCGCGCACTAATAATTTTTGGGCGATGAAGGTGCTAAGTGCATTTTCGTCGCCTAAATTTTTTAGTAGTGGGCGCGTATCTTTTTCAAGCCATAAACGTTTGGCTAATACATCGGGCGATGCTTTTAGGTAGATGGTATTCCCTGCTTGTTGCATTAAACTTATATTGTTTTCAAAACAAGGCATGCCACCGCCCGTCGACACTATAGTATACGTACACGTAGTGGTTGTTTGCAAAACAGCTTGTTCTAATGTTCTAAAATAGGTTTCGCCGTATTGCTCAAAAATAGTAGGTATGCTTTGTTGGGCTTGTTGCGCTACTAATGTATCGGTATCAACAAAAGTATAATTCAAACGCTGTGCAAGTAAACGCCCAATGGTGGTTTTGCCACAGCCCATAAAACCAATTAAATAAATAAGCACTTTTTAAATTTTAAATTGTAAGTTGTAAATTTGTGAAATATGAAAGTATCAATTTGATACAAACATTAAAAGGTTTTGATGGGGTGATTGAGCTTGCTTTGCTTTGGGGGTGCCTGATGCTGTGCAAATAGGGTAAGCCAATAATCACCCCCAAAAAAGACCGATTCCGCGTCAAGCGGGGTAGATATAAATTGCTTAAATAACTAATATAAGATAGATGTTTGCTACTTACTCAAGTTGCTATCAAAATTAGTATTTTTATATTTTTATAAAATATATGCTGCTTTATTTTTGTCAAGATGAATACTTCGCGATGATTTCAGGTGTTGAGCTTAGATTTTTCATGATTTAAAAGTACTTTGTTTTGCAAAGTGTTGTTATTCAATGCTTTGTTTGTTAAACTCGTTCAATGTGTCTAGTGTATTTACTACAATATAGTTTGTTTGTGGCAAATTAAATTTTTGGACAACTGCCTCAAGCAAAGTATCGCGCACCACCAACAATAGTTTACCAACGGCATTTGGTTGATGATAAACGGCAATTATTTGTTGCAAAGCATCGTAAAAACCATTATTTGCCAATTCCAATTTACCTACTTCATCAATCACTAACCAACAAGGTTTGCTAAGTAGTGCTGACAGCAAAATTTTATTGGCTTGTTCAAAAGCATGGGTATAAAAATAAAATCTGCCAATGTTAATAAGACTTTCGGTGTTGCTTTGAGGATTGATACATTCAATATCAAAAACATTTTGGGTGTCAATATCCCAAATTTTTCGGCTACCGTTTATGTCGGGCATTAATATGCCAGCAACCTTTTTTTGGGCGATGAGCCAATGTTGCAATTCGGTGGTTTTACCACTTCTAATAGCACGCGAAAAAATAACAATGTTCATAACTTTGTGTTTGGGTTGTCTTCGTTGGTATAGGTTAGGGTAGCGTGTAGCAGCGTGCTAACAAAAAACAAAATTCTATTGCCCTTATGTGCCTTACTTTGCTGCCAAATTGCCCAACTTAATTGGCGCAAAACGGGCAAAAACGAAATAATATCGCTTACCGCCTTGTTTTTTTGTTGTTTGGCAATACGTCCAGCCAATTTAATAAACAAGGGGCTAATAATTCCATACCACAAAACCAAGGCGCACAGCGTCCAACTAAGCGATTTTAGCACATTTATCCAGGCTACTTTTGAGTTGGGCGCAAAGAAAAACAACACAGCCGCAATGCCAATAAGTATAACCAATAAACCACCAATTTGACGCGTGAAATTGTTTTTTTTCTTTGGCTTAGATTCAGGGATTTTTGTGTCGGGATAGGGTAGGAGAGGAGTAATGTTTGGTTTAAAATTGATGTCAAAGTTATGTAGTAGGTGATAACTTACCCAAGCAATAATAATGCCACCTAAAAAATAAACCAACAAATAAATACCTACTATCCATTGACTAACATTGTTGGCGGTTACGTAAAACTGCGATGCGGCATAGTTTACCAAACTATCAAAAGCTTTCCAAAACGATTGCCCAAAAAACAAAGTTAAGGTTATCAGTTTTTGTAAAGCCGACTCAAGCATGGCTAATACACTAACCAATAAAATGCTGAAAAAATTAACACCCATTATATTAAATAAAAAAAAACCTATAATCGCCTGAAAACTAACAGCTATATATGCCATTGGCGGGCTATGCGGGCTTACTAAGGCTTTAACTACCAACACTATCCATAAACTTTGAAAAATTTGCTGATAGGGGCGTTTTGAAAAAGAAGCAATAAAACAAATTAACACTACTGCCAAACCACCTACAAATAAGCCTGTAAATGGCAATTTAAAGGCATGTAATATGCCACCTAAGCCCGACTCGTTAAAAGCCCACAATGCAGTAAGACGTTGTAAGGCAAGTGAGCGTTGCTCGGCGGATAGGGTAGCAATACCCTTGTTTAAACCCATAAAAAAGATGAAATTGATTTGATGAGAAAATAAAATGTCTTTGCTAAACTAAAAAATAGTTTGTCGTTTAAAAAATAGTTTAAGCTAAACTAAAAAAAAGTTTTACAATTAAAAAAACATTAAGGTATACTTCAAAAACCTTAAAAAACAGGCTAGTATTCAAGCTGAAAATGCTAGATTTATCGAGCAATTTTTAGCTAAACTAAAAAATTGTTTAATAACTAGTAAATAGTTTTAGCTAAACTAAAAAAACGTTTAGTAACTTAATGTAGATTTAGAAACTAAAATAGCACAAAAATAAGCTTTTAAAACGTGTTTTTCTCAAAAAACGAACCAATTAAGCACCAAAAACAAAATTCCCCTCACAAAAATGCGTTTGAGAGGGGAAATCTGCCGAAAAAACAATACCTTTGCATCATTAATTTAACACGCTCAAAATAATTTTTTATGATGGATGTATTGATTCAGGGTTTTGGGAAACAATTAACCGAAGCACTAGAAATTGGTAAAAACGCAAAATTAACCGCTCATCATGCTAGCATACACAATGTGTTGGTAACGGGTTTAGGCGGTTCGGGTATGGGAGCCAATGTAGTGATAGATGTACTTGGCAATAGTTTGCAAGTGCCTATGATGGTTAATAAAGACTATCATCTGCCCGCCTTTGTAAACGAGCATACCTTAGTAATAGCTTCTTCGTACTCGGGTAATACCGAAGAAACAGTTACTGCCCTCAACGAGGCAATTGCTAAAAAAGCTAAGGTCGTATGTGTATCAACAGGTGGCAAATTGGGCGAAATTGCAACAGCCAATCAACTCGATTTTATTGCTTTACCCGCTGGTAGACCGCCGCGCGCCTCTTTAGGGTATTCGTTTGTGCAGCAATTTTTTATTTTGCACTTCTTTGGCTTAACTAACAACAGTTTTATTGCCGATATTGAGCAAACCGTACAGTTGTTAGCCACCGAAGACGAGGCTATTAAGCAACAAGCACAACAATTAGCCCAGCAATTGTACAATAAACTGCCTATTTTGTATGCCCCCGAGGGTTACGGAGCCGTAGCTGTGCGTTGGAGACAACAATTTAACGAAAATGCCAAAATGTTGTGCTGGCACCACGTTATCCCCGAGATGAATCACAACGAATTGGTAGGCTGGCGTACCGCCGACGAGCAATGGGCAATAATATTTATGCACGCCACCGACATTGAGCCACGCAGCGAGTATAGAATGCAAATTAACAAAGAAATTCTGTCAAAATACGCATCAACTATCATCGATGTGGAGGCAAAAGGCACAACGCGCCTACAGCGCCAAATGTATCTAAACCATCTTGGCGACTGGACATCGTGGTATATGGCACAATTGCGCGGTTTTGATGCCACCGAAGTAGTAGTCATTGATTACTTAAAAGATGCACTAAGCAAAATTTAATCAACAATAGCTTAAAGAATGATGATTGATGAACAAATAACTCGTAAAACAAGCCGTTTGCGGTGTCTAAACAATAATTCATCAATCATCATTTATTACTCATTATTTAACTATTAGGTTGCCCTTTTTCGTTCAATAAACCCTCAATATTACCCGAAAAACCCATCACAAACCGTTTGTACTCGGATGTTGCTGGACCCGAAAAGCCTGTATGCGTTTTGCGAACAAAACCTTGTCGGTCAATAACCAACATTGTCGGAAAAGCTTTTACCTCTTTAAGCATATCTAAGGTCTTTGATGCCTCTTCTTTGCTGTTTTTACCTGCCAACAAAATAGGATATTCCACGCCCATGCTCTTTTTAAAGTGCATAAGTTGCGGGCGTGCTGTTGCTAATTCGTTAGAGGTTTCGAAGGCTAAAGCCACTATTTCTAAGCCCTGTGAATGGTATTTTTTGTATAAATCGGTCAAAAAACGCGTTTCGTCCATGCAATTTGGGCACCAAGTACCCATTATTTGCACAATAACCACTTTGTTCTGGAACATTGGGTCGGATAATGACACGTTTTTACCCTCTAAATCCGAAAAAGTAAAATTAATTTTTCGTTTCGATGGGTCTTTTAGCTGTGTCTGTGTTTCGGCATTGGGCAGCGAAATGGTGTCGTTTCTGAAACCTAACCAAATATCATGCCCCGACTCGCCCGAGTAAAAATCGCCGTTTAGGTCACCAAACTCGTCTATGGTTGCCATAAACAAGTAGGCATGGGCGCCATCAAACGACGAAAGCATTACATCTTTGTTGCCAACACGCCCTTCTAAGTACCTATAGTCGCCTGTAGGGGTTAAAAAAGTGGCTTCGAGATGCTCGCCATCTTGCCTAAACTCGCCAATAGCATCACTTCGGCTGGTCTTATCAGCCGAAATAAACGACACTTCCCAACGCCCGTTTACGTTAGGTATCGAGTCGATGATGTTAACCACAAATCGGCTACTATCGCCATATACCGCATAAAACGGCACTTGACGGTCGGTTTTGCTGCTATAGTTGTTCCAAACACCCAAAATGCGCCGCTGATTGAACTTTCCTCTAAATTCGGAGTTGTATACTGGCAGTTTGATAAATACGGAATCGCCGTCAAAGGTAAAATCTTTAACGGGTATGCGCTCTTTACCATTCATTATTGTCATGGTATAGGTTTTGTTCGCGTATTGTAGGTCAAAATTAAAGGGCAATTCCTCAAATTCGTTTAGTTTAAGGGTTGCGCGCCAGCGTCCTTCTAAAATAGGAAGGTTTTTGTCAAGTGGTTCGTTTTTGGTTTTACAGCCGATAAATGAAAAAGTTAGGTTAAGAAATAAGAATGTGTATATATATAGAGATGTAAATTTCATTGATTGTCCATTTGGAAGCACAATATTACTACATAAAATTGTACCTACACAACACACAACAATAATTTGTACTAAAAAAAAGAAATTTTTTTTTCACTCAACTAATAAATGCCTCTAAAAAGCCAATTTTACGTTAAAAAGTCGTATCTTGCACCCTAAAATCAATCAAATTAATAAAATAAACAAATGGCAACTTTACGCGTCTTATACGAAGACAATCATTTAATAATAGTAAATAAACGATCGGGTGATATTACACAAGCCGATGCAACCAAAGATAGAACATTGGGAGATTATGTTAAAGATTACATAAAAAATAAATATAATAAACCTGGTGCTGTATTTTTGGGTGTTGTTCATCGCCTTGACCGCCCCGTAAGCGGGGTTAATATATTTGCTCGTACCAGTAAAGCCCTTGAGCGAATGAACAAAGCTTTTCACGACAGAGAAGTAGAAAAAGTATATTGGGCTATCACCAATCAACGCCCCCAAGAACTCGAAGGTACTTTAGTGCATCATCTACGAAAAGATGAAAACAAAAATTTTGTACACGCCCACGAAAAACCCAGTGCTAACACCAAAGAAGCTATCCTTGAGTATCGCCTAATTGCCTCTATTGGCTCGCAACACTTATTAGAAGTACGACCCAAAACTGGACGGCAACACCAAATTAGGGTGCAATTGGCAAAAATTGGCTGCGTAATAAAAGGCGATAAAAAATATGGGCAAACCGACTTTACCGAAGATGCATCTATTTACCTACATTGCCGCCAAATGAGCTTTAACCACCCCGTTACCAAAAAACGCTTGACCATAACTGCCTTAACTCCCGACGACTCGGTCTGGAACTTGTTTAACCATATCCAAAAAAATCATTCCTTCGATAATGACTAAATTACATGCGTCAATACTTATCTTATTAGCTGCTCTTTATATAATAATGGGAGTGGTTATATTGAGCGCAAAAAATTTATGGGATTTGCCACTTGCTGCACAAATTGCTTTTGGGGGGCTTTGTATAATATATGGTGTTTATCGCCTTTATCGAGCTTATAAACAATTTACCAATAAAGAAGAAAGCGAACTTTAATCGGGCTATCAACTGTTAGCCCGTTAATGCGTGCAGGCTTCACTAATCATATCAAACATTATATTGTTATGAACAAACTCATCAGTCTATTATTTTCTATTAGCTCTATTTTGCTGCTTAACTCGTGTGGCGGAAGCGGTTTGGGCGAAACTGCTACATCGGGCGGGCTAAATATTGGCATAGACGAAACCCTTGCACCTATTGGCGATGCCGAAATTGATGTGTTTAAGGTGGCTTATCAAAATGCCCAAGTGATGCCACTATATAAATCGGAAGCCGAAATAATTGCAGCTTTATTGAGTAATAATGTAAGCACCGCGTTGCTAACCCGCCAACTAACACCCGAAGAAAATAAAGTGTTGGAAGAAAGAAAAATTAAGCCCGTTGTTACGCCTATTGCCACCGATGCTTTGGTGTTATTAATCAACAAAAATAACCCAAACGCTAACCTCAGTTACAAACAATTGCTACAAATATTATCGGGCGAAGCTACCGATTGGAAACAGTTAAATAATAAACAACAAGGTAAAATAAATTTGGTGTTTGATAATGCTGGCTCGAGCATTGTTAACAACGTGCTTAAACTAACCAATACCGCTAAACTGCCTGCCAACTCGTATGCTGTAAAAACCAACACCGAAGTAATAGCCTACGTAGCCAAAAATCAGAATGGTTTGGGTATAACTAGCCTTTGTTGGCTTGGCGATGATAGCAACGATAGTATTAACCAATATTATAGCGATGTAAATGTAGTAGCAATAGGTAAAAAAGATGCTATCAAAGATACCATTTATTACCAACCTACCCAAGAAAACTTAGTGGCACAAAACTACCCCCTCCAACGCCCCATAATGCTGATTAATCGAGAATCTAGAGCAGGATTAGCTACTGGCTTTGCTGCCTTTGCTGCCAGCGAACGTGGGCAAAGAATTGTGTTAAGTGCAGGTTTGTTTCCGCACTACATGCCAACCCGCGAAATAATCCTCAAAAAAGGATTTTGATAAACAATTATCAAATAATCAACCAAACCAGTAGTTCTTTAAGTTAATATTGTCGGGTATTATAGTTTTCGGCAAACTCGCCATTATCGGTAAATTGGTAACGTTTTTTCATGGATAAATAACCATATCACACCCCTAACGGCAATGTCAAAAAGTTAAGGGAAAGGCTAAAAAGCTCCGTTAGGAGTGAAATATGGGTAGCTTTGGGCGTAGATGACCGCATTTTCCGCTCCGTAGGAGTGAAATATGGGTAGCTTTGGGTATAGAAGACCGCATTTTTAGCTCGGTTTAGGAGCGTAATTTTTGATGGCATAAGATAAGACGGTTGTATTTTCAACGTTGCCAAGCGTTTTTAGGCAAGATATAAACCATATATCACTCCTACGGAGCGAAAATGCCCGTGTTTACCCTCTTTCTACCCATATTGAGCTCCTACGGAGCTAAAGACCTCAAACCATAACATGTAAAAAAATCGCCTTTCATCTTTCTACCCATATTGAGCTCCTACGGAGCTAAAGACTCCAATTTCCTTAACTTTTTGACATTGCCCCTAACGGGGCTAAAAATACGTTTATCCACATCTTTACTACCCATATCACGCCCCTAACGGGGCTAAAAATGCTGATTCTATCCGATAGTAAATGGATAGACTACTACAAACAACAGCAAAGTGGCTGCCTCGTACTTTACGAGGCAGCCACTTTGTTGTTTTACGTGTGTTTTATAGAAAGATTTTGAGCTAAGGTGTTTGTTCTCTAACCCGAAGTTTTACGGCTTCGCAGTTTTTTAAGTCCGATGTAAGTATTGCCCTTCGTGATGTTACGCCATCGTAAATAACTACGGCGGCGGTATTAGGTGGGCGTAATCCTACGTTGTGGGCATACATCACCAAGTAATTATCGGCGGTGGGGTCGAGTGCTACCCGAAGGTTTAGCACGGCTTTTTGTAGGCGGTAGTCGCGCAAAATCCATTTGCCATTAAAAAATAAGGATATGGTATCGCCATCGTCGTATTCTTCGTCCCAAACGCTTATTCGTATAATATTGCGGTCTACGGTCATGCCTCTGTCTACAATAACGTTTCTATCGCCAAAGGCAGTGGGCATTTTTCGTTGATTAAAGGCTAATTGCATACGGCTGGCAGCGGGTATAGTATCCGAGTTTCGGAGAATAGGCTTTTCGCCGTTTGTATTTTGCGATGGCTCGCTGTATTTAACATTGCTTTTAGTAACTGTAGGTTTGCTTACTAAGGGTGGCAATTCGGTTTCGGTTTTAGCGTATTTAGTGGCGGTTTGTTTAACGGGCGGTTTAACAGCGGGTTTAGGTTTTTCGGCAGTTTGGGCAGCATCTTTTGAGCTTATCACCAAATTAGCCGTTGGCTGATTGCTAGTGCCATCGGATATAGGTACATTGTTTTTGGGCACAATTTGCAAGGCGCTATTGGCAGGCGCTTTTGTTACTAACGGAGGCACTAAGGCGGCATCGGGGTTGTCGGGTAGGTAGGCTACTTTTAGGTAATCGGCAGATACAATAGAGTTTGGAGCTGCCATAAAACCAATATTATTAACTAAAAAATAGTTAAAGGGCATACTATGCACCAAGTGTTGGTTTAAAAAGAAATAACACATGCCGTTTACTTTCCGGACGGTTAGCAGGTTATAATCGCCAATGTTAACCAACTCCGAGGGCATCCAAGGGATACGCTCGCATACCGAAGTGGCGTTTTGGTTAATGCTGTAACCATCGCGGCGTATACCAAAGGTAAATTTTTCGTAGTTGATAGCCGAACCCCAGACCAAGCCGTTACCGTCTTCGCTATCGCCTTTTTCTAACCTAACTTTGGTTTCTATTTCGTAGTTTTTTTGTTGTAGTAAATAAATATTACGCACTGCCACATCGCCATGCTGTGGGCTAAGGGTCTCGAACCTAAAGTTGCCGCCTTCGATGCTTTGATTGGCACTTAGTACACTTTTCAAATCCCAATTCTGACGATTATCATCGAACGAATCTTGAAATACAATGGTTTTTGTATCGTTGGGTATGGCATCGTACTCCCACACATTTTGCGCTATGGCATGGTAGGTAACAAATAAGGTTAAAATTGAATAAATAACCGCTTTTTTCATAAAAATGTATTGCTGTAAGCGTAAAAATGGCGTCCGTTTGCGGTCGACAGGCTTTGGATAGCTGTTTAAACGCATTGTGTTATTTTGTTATATTGTGCTTGATTTTGCGCAAAATTACAACATGTTTTTGATTTTTGCAAATTTAGCGGTTATTTAATTATCATTTTCCTGTTTTGGTCATTTGTTCGGCTAAAGTAGTTGTTTGGCTGCCTTTTTTTACGGCAATTTTCGACATGGCATATTCGGCAAGTGCCGTTATGGTTAAGCTTGGATTTACGCCTAAGTTGCAAGGTATTATAGAGCCATCTAAAATGTACATATTTGGATAGCCATGTGCCTCGAATTTATCGTTTACTACGCCTTGTTCTGTTGTTTCGCCCATGGGGCAGCCGCCCAAAATATGTGCTGTTGTCGACATTTTAAACGTAATTTCGGTGATGGCATTCATCGGTATACCATTTACTTTTTGAGCATACCGTTTCATTACTTCTTGCCCAACGGGTATGTATACGGGTATGCGCTCGGCAGTGCCTTTGTTACCTGCCAATTGTAGGCTACCCATACCCAAGCTGTTTTTTTTCCAAACCATTCGCATCGAGTTATCAAGGGTTTGCATCACCAATAAAATCACCGAATCGGAGCCAAACTCGAAATTTAAGGTTGTTTTTAAAAACTGAATAGGGTGTGCCAACATGCTGCCAATTAGTTTTGCGGTGCGGGTTAAGCCACTGCCGTCGCCTACTGCCAAGGTGCCTAATTTGCCCATAGCCCCCGACCCATCCGGAAACTTGACCACCTCAATGTGGGTATTGGCATCGGGATTAAACACCGAACTAATAGCTACGCCATGGTTTAGTTTATGGTCGGCACAAGTTACTCCACAAATAGACTCGGAGTTGGTGCGCAAATTAAAACCCAATGTATCCGACAAATTAGGCATGGTGCCTAACTCGTGTTTTTGTTTTAACAACAAATCGAGGGTGCCTAATACACCGCCACTTACCACCAAACCCTTGGCTTGGTACACCGTTTTGCGTTTGTTAAACCACGATGTGCTACATTGTGTATGTATGTAATAAATACCATTTTTATGTTCGATGCGGGTAACCTCGGTTTCGGGCAATATGGTAGTGCCAAACAAATGCTCGGCAAGGTGCAAATAGTTTTTGTCTAAGGTATTTTTGGCTCCATATCGGCAACCCACCATACAACCTGCACACTGTATGCAGCCTGTTCGGTCGGGTCCCAAACCGTTAAAGTAGGGGTCTTGTGCATGTACGGCATCGCCATAATAAACACCTACTTGTACGTTTTTAAACGAGTCTTCTTTGCCCATATCGCGGGCTACTTCTCGCAGTACATCGTCCTCTTTGTGGTTATTGTGGGCTTTGGTGCTGCCTAACATAAATTGGGCAAGGTCGTAAAATGGTTGTAAGGTGCTTTTCCAATCGCGCAAATGTGCCCAAACAGGGTTTTGAAAAAAGGCATCGGGCGGAACCATGTGTGTATTGGCATACACCAAACTGCCACCACCAACGCCCACTCCACTTATCACAAACACTTGTTTAAAAAAAGTAAGTTTTTGAATGCCAAACCATTTAATGGCGGGCATCCATAAATATTTAGCAAAGTTCCAGTTGGTTTTCGGAAAATCTTTTGATTCGTAACGCTTACCTTTTTCTATCACTAAGGTGCTGTATCCTTTTTCGGCAAGGCGCATAGCCGATACACTGCCGCCAAAGCCCGAGCCTATTATTATGTAATCGTATGTTTGGGTGTTATTTGCCATGAAATTGAACAGGTATTGTTTAAGCGGTAAAAGTAAAGGTTTTGGCAGAAACTTTTTACTAAACACGCAAAAAAATACCCAATTTGTGCAAAAAAAGTTTGTTTTGATGCCAACAAACAAAAAAAACTTCTCCATTTACGGAAAAGCTTAGGTATTTGATAAAACAGATGATAATAGTTGTTGGTTTTTACTTGGATAAAATTTGGGGGCTGTGCCTCCGCTATCGCAGCGGAGGACAGCACTAAACCAAATTACAAATGAAAATTACTTTACAACAAACCAAATTATGAAAAAAAATTACTTTTTAGTGTAGGTGTTTGGGTTGATGATTGTTTGGTAGTGTGTGCCTCCGCCATTACAGCGGAGGACAGCACTAAACCAAATTACTTTACAACAAACCAAATTATGAAAAAAAATTACTTTTTAGTGTAGGTGTTTTGGTTGATGATTTTTGGGTAGTGTGTGCCTCCGCTATCGCAGCGGAGGACAGCACTAAACCAAATTACTTTACAACAAACCAAATTATGAAAAAAATTACTTTTTAGTGTAGGTGTTTGGGTTGATGATTGTTTGGTAGTGTGTGCCTCCGCCATTACAGCGGAGGACAGCACTAAACCAAATTACTTTACAACAAACCAAATTATGAAAAAAATTACTTTTTAAACTTACTTTTAATACTTCTAAAACCGTGCCAATTTTGATAGGTAAGGCATGTTAAAGAGAAAACACTTTTGCTTTTGTGTGCAAGAATGCTACAATTAGAGTAATGCTAAAACTATGACAATTTTTTGAGAAAATTAAAAAGAGCTAACAAAATTTCAAATTCTGTGTAACATTAGCTAACATGTTTACTTTTTTTTCACTTTTGGTGTGTAATTTGGATATATTGACGTATGTTTGCGGAGCAATACTACAATCAAATAAGATAAAAAATATATATGTTTGCATTTAAAGCCGATATTCAACTTACCAATGAGTTTAGAAAAATACCCATTCAAGGCAACACTTATAGACCACTACTTTTTTTTGGCAATAATGTAGTACGTTCTGGTTTGTTTATACTTGATGAAGGCGAAATGCTACAAATGGATAATGCCTATAAAAACAGATTGCTAAAACTGTACTTTTACAAAGACCTTGATGTAAACAAGGAGTTTTTTGTAGGCAAAGAGTTTTTTATTGCAGAAGGGGCGAGATATCTTATTGGCAAAGGCGTAATTACAGCAATAATTGGCGAAGAAAAATAAAGTTTGGTAAACCATTAAACAACTAACAAATGAAATACCTATTTTTGGTTATTTTCTTTCTTTTTGCTCATAAAACTCCAAACAAAGGTGAGTACGATTCCGTAATAAATCCAATTACGATAGATAAACTGCAAGACGAAACCATTAAGCAAGATGTTTTTTCTATACTTCATGGAGGTGCTAACGAAAACCTATATGAGTACGAAACAAAATGTACTAAAAATGTACTAACAAGTAATTATGGACATGCTAGTTGGACGTTTTACACCATTTTCAACGGAAAGATAAAAGCAAAAGGAAAAGGCATGATAAAGGCAAAAGGCATGCTTAAAACCTACTGTCAAGCAAATAAGGCATTAATAGAAGGCATAAGTTTTCTCCATGTAAAGTATGTGTTGCATTTTACGCCTAATTCATTAAGTGTCATAAACAAAGAGATTCTTTCTGTTTTTGGTGAGCAGCCAATTGCATTTAGGGTAAAGTCATACATCTCAGAAAATAGATACCAAAACTATCTGTTTTTAAGCATTACAAACAATGATAAAAAAATAGACTTTGTTCTTGTTATTAATGATCGGGAGTTTTATGAGTGTGTTATGAGCAGTTCAATGTAAATTTTGCCAACTGAGTTATTGAGGTTTCTTTATATCACCTTTGCCTACTATTTAGCTAAGGTAGGCGAAGGTAGTGTAGATAGGCATGGTTGTCGGTGGAGCCGACGGCTTGGCAGCCATATCGAACATGGGGATCTTTTTTGTTTTGGTAGCAACACTTTTTTTAACACAACTACTTGCCATTGTCAAGTTGCTTGTTGAAACACAAGTGTTTTAAAAATTCATCTTCGATAGGGGTAGTTGTGTTATTAAAAAACAGTAAATCGCATCTACTTAATTAAATTCAATAATTCATGAAAATAAAAATTATTTTCTTACTTTTTTTTGCTTTTTTTACCAAAAATGTTTTTGCTCAAAATTTATTGTTAAACGGAGATTTTGAAGAGGTAGTGCCGAACAAAGGAGATTATCAGGTATATTTAGATACATTTTACGCAAAACACTGGTATCAGCCCACCGATTGTTCTGTGGATATTTATAGAGACCACAAAGTTTGTAATTCAAGCAATGTAATGAGTATTACTTCTGCTCTTCAATTTTGCCTACGTTGTGCTTCTGGTAATTACTGTATTGGATTATATGGAATTGATTATTTTGGATATATGGAGCATCTTACAGGTAAACTGTCTAAACCTTTAGAGGCGGGTAAAAAGTACAAAATCTCGTTTGCTATGAAATTTTTTATTCAGAACAATGTGGTTATTGCCAGTAAGGGTTTCGGATACAAATTTAACAACGACTCTATCTTATTTCACACAGATAACCCATTATCTCTAAGCAAAAGTTTATCACCTCGTTCCAAAAAACTTACTGTTAGGTCGTTACATGGAGGGAAAAATTCGCCATTTTACTACGATTTATTTGCAACAGAAAAAGTGTATGCCGATTTTTCTTTTCAAGAGTACATGACAGACAGTACTTGGCATAATTATACTACCTATTACACAGCAAAAGGTGGTGAGCGGTTTATTACTTTTGGGCAATTTGCCTATAAAGATGATAAAAAAATTATTGAACAAATGTTAAAACTAAGGCAGAGCCCGTATGTTGAAAAAATCACTAAATTCATTACAAGCAACAAAAGTCTTTTTGTGCATAAATTTTCTGATAATTTTGCTGATGGGGCGGATAACTATTACCTAATGGACAATATAAAAGTTGAAGAGCTTTTAGAGGAGGAAGCCACACCAGAAAAAACTTGCAATGGCTGTTTTAATGTAACGCCAATTAGTAATCAATAATTTGTTAAAACTACCAAAACATTATGTCACCTTTAATAAACTTGCGTTTTATTGGCTTGTTGTTGTTTTGTTTTTTTATAACAGCTTGTACAGCACAATTTCCATTAAGAATTAATCAAACGCGAGAGTATACGCTTAAAAAATCAAATAATGTCATTTTGTTAAAAGCAAGTGTATTTGGGCGGTTTGTTCGTTTAACACATGAGCTACAAGAAGGGCAATGGGCAGTAAATGTGGACTCACTAAAATTGTTTGCAGAAGGAACACGGCAAAACATAGTAAAATATGATTGCAAACATAAGCCATGTATTGCTGTCAAACCACTAACGCAAAATTCCTTTACTGTTATGATACCTATCAATAAAATAGCTAAAAATACAGTATACCTATTACCCTGTAACTACATTAGCTGTAATGGCAAAACACTAACGGATACTTTACGCATTCAAATACCTCCAAGAACAAAGCGTTAAACTTTCATTTTATGCCCTGCATTTTGTGGTACATAAAATAGTTTGTTTTACTTACCCTACATAGTAAGCAGCCCGCTCATCACTTCCCCAAAAAGTTTTGGGTAGGCTGCGTACTATTTTGTTTGTGTGGGCGTTTTGCAAATTTATCAATGCAACCTCAACAAAGGCGGACGAACAATCACTTTTTAATTAAACAAGGTAGCTACACTTAAATTAAGATGGTAAAAGTAAAGCCAAAATTTCCAGCATACGTTTTACCTAAACTTTTTACAACGGTTTATGTATTTCTCTCCGATATACTTAGTTGTCAAGATACGCCTTTGTTTTTTGAAGCATTGCAAGAATTTGGGCAAACTATAGGAGAAACACAGTTTATAGTTGAGCATAATGGGGCATTAAAGGTATGGCGAAAGCCCTTGAATGGCGGGCTGGCTCAACAAGAACTGAATTACCCTAACTTTAAAAAAACTATCCCAACAGAAATATTTGCTGATGTTTTGTACAATAAATCGTTACAACCAGAGTGTGAAGAGTATTATTTTACTTTTGCTGTAGAAGGAACAATTTATGGCACCTTGTCAAGTTGGTTTATTTATCATAACACAGACTATGAAATACTTATTGTCGGGGTAGATGCTGAAGTAAAAGAAGACTTTAAACAATGTGTGTTATCGATAAAACAGGTACACGATTTTTTTTATCAAGACAAAGTAGAGCTTGAACAACATTATGTGTTTCGTTACGAAAAACACTTACTGCAATTTATACAGGCTTATCCTATGTGGTCGGGGTTAAAATAGAAAACAAATTTGCTTTGCTTTTTCGTATTTTAAAGACACATAGAACACATACATAGTCCGCAGCCCGCTCATCACTTCCCCAAAAAGTTTTGGGCAGGCTGCATACTATTTTGTTTGTGTGGGCGTTTTGCTATCACTATGTATTTAAAGACCATTTAGGCTCGATACTGCGCGTAACAAATGCGTCAGGCACCACCGAAGCCGACCAAAGTTTTGATGCATGGGGACGCCGCCGCAACCCTACAACATGGGCATATACCGGTGCCACGCCACCCACCCAAACATGGCTATACAGGGGCTATACCGCCCACGAGCACCTCGACCAATTTGCGCTCATAAACATGAACGGCAGGCTCTACGACCCCACCGTAGGGCGCATGTTAAGCCCCGACAACTACGTACAAGATGCCCTTTATGCACAAACCTTTAATAGGTACTCGTATGCACACAACAACCCTTTAAAGTTTGTTGACCCCGATGGAGAAACCCCATTACTAGTAGGGATATTGATATCTTCATTAATATCAGGAACGGTATATACTGTTGATGCCTTAATTCATCACAATTTTAGTTGGTATGGATTAGGACAATCTTTAGCTATTGGGGCTGTTAATGGCTTTGTTGCTGGAAGTATTGGAGGCTCTATACCTACTTCACTTGGCAATAGTATTACTACAAATGTTTTCTCAAATATACTGATAAGAAGTACTCGTGCAATAGCAAATGGGCAGGATTATTCGATGGGAAACCTTACTGCAGATGTTATTGGTGGTGTCCTAGGCGGTTTTATTGGTGGGTATAATCCTACTTCAGGCGGAGCAGTCGAAAATATTTTTGGCGAGATTGCTTTTTCTGCTTCTAATGAGCTGTTATAGGGGAGTTAGTGGTGGCATTTCTGCTGCATTTAATGGTACGTATATTGGAGCAGGAATTTTGCAAGGTATGAAATCAGGTGCTGTATCTGGGGCTATTTTTTCTGGATTAACTATAGCTGCCCTTGGGTATGGTTATCAACCTCATATTAGTACTGCAAATTTTGGCAATTATAAACCTATATTTAGGCATCCTCTTTGGGGTAGTCATGACGCAGGAAATGGTATAACTATTGGCAGAAATTGTATGATTAATTATACAGATAAAGATGATTATTTGGCATATATTGAGGCTCATGAAATGGGACATTTCGCAGAACAACGAGATATGGGCTTTGTACAGTTCTACGGAAAAACAATGACCGAATATTCAGAAGTTTGGTTTCATATTGCTGGGTTATACGAGACACCAGGTACCCTCGAATTTAGTGCCGAATTGTACGCATTAGGTGTGGTCGGTCATTTCTGGTCTAGTCATTACAACGCTTATATAAGCTACGATACTGTATTTAGGTTGTATAATATAAAATAAATAAATGTGCATATTTTTTAAAATGAAAAAAAGCTATATTTTTTTACTTCTTTTAGTTACTGTTTTTTCTTCCTCTTGCTGTTATCTTTTACGTTGTGGTCCCAAGAAAACTAATTGTAATGTAGTACCACAAACGATAACACTCAATAAACCTACTATAAAATCGTGCCATGCCACGGCTTTTTTACTAGAAAGTCGGTATGATACAACTAGTATCTGGCTTAGCTTTAATTTAGATTTGTTTGTATTACCGCAAGAAGAATTTATTGTTCCTTGTAATAATAAACAAGTTTCATTGTCTTTTCGCAATACTATTATTACTGCATCAAATATACACTTGTATGTTTACGAAGAAGAAAATGGATGGTTGAAGATTTCGTACAGTATGTCATTTAATATAGGTTCGTTAAGTACTTTGCAAAACGGGGAATTAAAAAATGAAAAATTTGGTGTTTCTTTTAACGACATTAAGTTAGAAAATTACTCAAAACCCAAAGGGTATATGGGTAATGATGAACCATTAAATTTCAATTTTGAAATATCGCCGTTACCTAAAAATACTAAAAGGCATTAGTTTTTTAGTGCAACAGTCTTGTAACACTCTAATATAGTCCGCAGCCCGCTCATCGCTTCCCCAAAAAGTTTTGAGCAGGCTGCATACTATTTTGTTTGTGTGGGCGTTTTAAGCTTAGTAACGCAATAAAAATAAAGTACTAATTTGCCACTTTGCCATTTACACAAAAATAGTGTCACCCCGTTGGGGTTTGATAAACAAGATGTGCAACCATTGGACTATAATTATATCACCCCTTCGGGGTTTAACGCAAGGTATTTTAACCCCGAAGGGGTGGCATTGTTATAGAAAATAGGTAATGCCTGTGTTTTTAACCCCGAAGGGGTGATATTATAAAAAAAGCAAGTATTTAGTTGTCAATTAGATAGCCCACTTTTTGCTCAAAAAAAACGATTTTATTTAACACAGACGGCTGTATAGATTGGTACGTTATTTAATCGTGATTACTTAGTTTGTGCTTGTAAAAGTGGCAAAATATTTGGCACTTTTAATATTTAGCAGTATCTTTGTGTCAGAAACCTACATTTTTACCAAAATAAAAACAATATTATGACCGACCAACAAATTTATACCAAAATTAGTTTGCTAAACACCGAGCAGCTCAAAAACGAACTATCTAGTTTTTTGGATTACCTATTAGCCAAACAATTTGCTACACAAATACCCATAACGCCCAAAACTCCCATATTTGGCTGTGCAAAAGGCAAATTTAAAATGGCAGTAGATTTTGACCAACCTATCGATCATTTTAACGATTATCTACCTTTATGAATGTTTTGTTGGACGCTTCATTTCAAATGGACATACCTCCAATTTATTACCCACAAAAAAAAACAGCCTTAAGCAAATGCTCAGGGCTGTTTTTTTTATAAAACGGTGTGTTTATTTCACTACTTTTTGGGTATAGCTAAAAGTAGGTGTTTGGATACGCACCAAATAAATCCCCGAAACTAAATTGCTTAATTGGCTTATTTGGGTGTTGTGTGTGCCTGCGTTTTGCTCGGTGTGGGTTATGTTACGCACCAATTTGCCATTTATGTCGTACAAATCAATGCTTACCATTTCTTTGTTTTTTAGTTGGTAGTTAATTTGTAAGGTTTCGGTTAGGTAACTTGGGTAAATGCGTATGTTGTATTGCTGTGCGATAGTTGTCAAACTTTGGGCGGGGTCTATGGTTATTTGGCGGCAATATTGCTCGCTGCCACAACCTTGTATGCCACCGCTTATGGTTAAACAAACGTTGTAGGTTCCGTAGTTGGCATATACATGTATGGGATTTTGTAACGAGGATATAACACCTCCATCGCCAAAAGTCCATTCGTAGTTTGTAGGACCGCCTAAACCTACCGAGGCATCGGTGAAATAAACGTTTTTACCTTGTGCGGTGTAGGTAAAATTGGGGTATAAATAGCAACTTGGCGGCGAGAAAACATCGCAAGCTGTGCTGGTGCAGCCATCGGTGGTGGTAATGGTTAAGCAAACATTTATTTGAAAAGCAATGGGCGATATGCCTGCATAATAAGTAGCATTTTGTGTTTGTTTAACGGTGTCGCCAATTACCCATTTCCACTCGGCAATACTAGCCGTGCTAGTTGATTGGTCGGTGAAATAGAACAAGCCCAACGAGTCGGAGATAGCAAAGGCGGCTTGGCAAGTGCCACCATTGCAAGCACCCGATGTAAAAGCGGTAACGCCACCGTAATAGGTAGCTTCGCACTCGTTGCTGTAGGTTACGCCATTGCAGCCGCAAACGGGCATATAAATGTCGGGGCAGGCTTGCGTCGAGTCTATTTGTGCAGGATTTATGCAGTTACTGCTGCCACATTCGCCGGGTGTCCAGGAGGTAACGCCGCCTGCATTGGTGGCAAAACAATCGTTGTCGTAGGTTACGCCATTACAACCGCAAACGGGGGCATATATTAGCGGGCAGATGGCGGTGGGGTTTATAAGGCTTGGGTCGATACAACCGCCACTACTGCCACATTCGCCGGGTGTCCAGGAGGTAACGCCGCCTACATTGGTGGCTAAACAGTCGTTGTCGTAGGTTACGCCATTGCAACCGCAAACGGGGGCATATATTAGCGGGCAGATGGCGGTGGGGTTTATAAGGCTTGGGTCAATACAACCGCCACTACTGCCACATTCGCCGGGTGTCCAGGAGGTAACGCCGCCTACATTGGTGGCTAAACAGTCGTTGTCGTAGGTTACGCCATTGCAACCGCAAACGGGGGCATATATTAGCGGGCAGATGGCGGTGGGGTTGATAAGACTTGGGTCGATACAACCGCCACTACTGCCACATTCGCCGGGTGTCCAGGAGGTAACGCCGCCTACATTGGTGGCTAAACAGTCGTTGTCGTAGGTTACGCCATTGCAACCGCAAACGGGGGCATATATTAGCGGGCAGATGGCGGTGGGGTTGATAAGACTTGGGTCGATACAACCGCCACAAGGCGAGGGTAGTTGTTGGATATTGGTAAACTCGCTGAATAAATTAGGTGGGCAATCGCCGGGAAAAAAGCCACCCGATTGGCAAAAAACAGTACCATCGCATTTGTATACTGTTACCGGAAAATCGGCGCATATAGGGTTTAGGTCGTTGTAAAAAACCACCGAACCGTTGTAGTCGGCTTGGTAATAATGCAAGGCGCACGAAAATGGGTCGCAGGTTTGTTGCAACAAGGTTTGCAGCCAAGGTAGGTTGGCAGGCTCGCAGTTTTGGGCTTTGGTAGATAAGCCAAATGCTAAGAAAATAATAAAGGTAAGAAATGATTTTTTCATGGTAAAGATTTTTTTAATTTATGATTAAACAAGGGTTAAATGATTTAAACGCATTTTAGGGCTTTAATTAACAAAACGTTTAAAAGATGTTAAGGGTTGCCTAAGTGTTGGTAATGTGTGTTTTTGCTTGCAAAGTTACGACAAAATTTGCAAATGGAGGTAAAAATAAATCCCCAAGCAAAATATTTTGTTTGGGGATTTATTTTTGTATATGGTTATAGCGGATAGGAGGGTAGGCTGCGCGAACAGTGCTTTGGGGGTGCCACTCACTTGTCGAGTTAGGGAGTGCTAATCATCACCCCCAAAAAAGACCTATTCCGCGTTAAGCGGGGCAACCCAAGCTGGTATACCACTACTAACAGCAAAATTTACACTTTGATGCCGACATTAAAAAGTACTAAATAGCTGCTCAATTTATGCCAGCTTGTTTTTTAAAATTTACAACAGAGACACAGACACAAACAAGGGCGGTAAATTTGAGAAAAACTTTGCAACTATTTACCCCAACACAATTAGATTGTAGGGCTACTAAATCCTGTTAATCCTGAAATTCTGTCGGTTAATTTTTGTAACTATTTAGATGTCCTTATCAATAAGCTAACTACTTTTCATCAAACTTGTGCTACATAAAACCGCAAGCTACCCTCTATGGCATCGATGGTTAGGGGTTTATCGGGGGTAAAATCGCCCGACAAGATGCGTTTTGATAAGGGATTGACCACTTCTTGTTGTATCAGGCGTTTTAGTGGGCGTGCGCCATATTGCAAATCGTAGCCATAATCTACGAGCCATTCGATGGCTTCGGGGGTTATTTTGATGGATAGATTTTGCTGTGCCAATAGTTTTTCGACCTGTGCCAATTGTAGTTTTACAATGCCGCCAATTTCCGATTTCATGAGGGGTTTAAACATAATAACCTCGTCTATGCGGTTCAAGAACTCGGGGCGCAGGGTTTGGCGTAGTAAGTTAAACACTTCAATTTTGGTGGTTTCGTAGATACCTGCCACTTGTTTGGGGTTGCTTACTTTGTCGAAGTTAGCCTGAATAAGGTGGCTACCCAAGTTAGAGGTCATAATGATGATGGTGTTTTTGAAATTAACCATTCGTCCTTTGCTATCGGTTAGTCGTCCGTCGTCGAGTACTTGCAGTAGGATGTTAAACACATCGGGGTGGGCTTTTTCTATTTCGTCGAGCAGTATCACCGAGTAGGGTTTTCGGCGCACGGCTTCGGTTAGTTGTCCGCCTTCTTCGTAGCCTACATAGCCCGGAGGAGCACCCACCAAACGCGATATGGTGTGTTTTTCTTGGTACTCCGACATATCTATTCGGGTGATGGCGTTGTCGTCGTTAAATAGGTATTCGGCAAGGGCTTTTGCCAGCTCGGTTTTGCCTACGCCTGTGGTGCCTAAAAATATAAACGAACCGATGGGGCGTTTGGGGTCTTGCAAACCTGCTCGGCTTCGGCGTATGGCATCGGCAACGGCGGTGATGGCTTCTTCTTGCCCTACTACGCGTTTATGTAGTTCTTCTTCGAGGTGCAACAGTTTTTGTCGTTCGCCCTCTAACATTTTTGTTACGGGTATGTGTGTCCATTTCGATACAATTTCGGCAATATCTTCGGCTTCTACTTCTTCTTTAATGGTGCGTTGTTGTTTGTTGGATATGTCGTTTAGCTGTTGTTCTAGCTCTTTGGTTTTAGTTTCGGCTTCGCGAATTTTACCGTATCTAATTTCGGCAACGGCGCCATAATCGCCCATGCGCTCGGCTTGTTCGGCTTTGTTTTTTAGCTCTTCAATAGCTCGGCGTTGTGCCTGTATGCCGTCTATGATTTCTTTTTCGGCTTTCCATTTGGCTAAAAATTGGTCGCGGCTGCTGTTTAGTTTGCTTAGTTTTTGGTTAATTTCGGCAATTTTTGCTTCGTCTTTTTCGCGTTTTATGGCTTCGCGTTCAATTTCTAGTTGTCTAATTTTACGGTCGGTTTCGTCTAGTTCTTCGGGCAGCGAGTTCATCTCGAGGCGCAGTTTGGCGGCGGCTTCGTCAATTAGGTCAATGGCTTTATCGGGCAAAAAGCGGTCGGTGATGTATCGGCTGGATAGTTCGACGGCGGCGATAATGGCTTCGTCTTTGATGTTTACTTTGTGGTGTGTTTCGTAGCGTTCTTTGATGCCGCGTAGTATAGATATGGCATCTTCGGGCGATGGTTCGTCTATGATAACCTTTTGGAAGCGGCGCTCGAGAGCTTTGTCTTTCTCAAAATATTTTTGGTATTCGTTTAGGGTTGTTGCGCCAATTGCTCTTAGTTCGCCGCGTGCCAAAGCGGGTTTTAAGATGTTGGCGGCATCTAAGGCACCTTCGCTGGCACCTGCACCAATTAGGGTGTGTATCTCGTCGATAAACAAAATGATTTTGCCGTCGGCGTTTTCAATATCTTTGATAACGGCTTTTAGGCGTTCTTCAAACTCGCCCCTAAATTTTGCTCCTGCCATTAGTTCGCCTAGGTCAAGGGCGTAAATAACTTTGTCTTTTATGTTTTCGGGCACATCGCCGCGTATAATTCGGTGGGCGATACCTTCGGCAATGGCTGTTTTACCAACGCCCGGTTCGCCTACTAGCATGGGGTTGTTTTTGTTTCGGCGCGATAAGATGTGTAATACACGTCGTATTTCTTCGTCGCGTCCAATAACGGGGTCGAGTTTGCCCGCTTGTGCCAAATCGTTGAAGTTTTGGGCATATTTGCTTAGGGCATTAAAACGTTCTTCGGCGCTTTGGTTGGTAATTTTTTCGCCTTTGCGCAGCTCGGTAATGGCTTGTTCTAATCCTTTGGCGGTTAGTCCTTCGTCTTTTAGTAGTTGCCCTGCATCGCCACCCGTTTCTAAAATGGCTTTTAGCAGATGCTCTACCGACACAAACTCATCTTTATTTTGTTTGGCAAAGTTTTGGGCTTTGTAAATGGTTTGTGTAAAGTTGTTTGCCGGATAAGGTTGTGCGGCATTGCCCGTTACGCGAGGTAAGCGTTGTAGGGTGTTTTCGATGTTGGTTTGTAAACGAGGCACATTTACCCCGTTTTTTTTGAGCAGGTAGTTGCTCACATTTTCATCAACATCTAACAAACCTTTTAGTAGATGCAGCGATTCGATGGTTGAGTTTTGTCGGTTCATAGCTTCGCCTTGCGCTGCCGATACCGCCTCTTGCGATTTGATGGTGAATTTATCGAAGTTCATGTTAATGGATAATTGAATATGGGTGGTTAATGATAAGTGTATCAAGCATTGCCTTTTTGAGGCAATAGTTTAGTTTTTTTCGTAGAATTGTCGTAACTTTGCCCCGCGAAACCTGCAATTTGTGTTTAGCGGGCAATACTAATAGCTAGGTTAATTAAAAAAGTCAGATGGAGGTAGCTTATAGCCTTTGCTAATACACTAACAATTTGCGTACCATTGTAGGATAATCAAATTTGGGCTGAAAGATAGTCATTTTTTGCCACACGGCTATGTCAATATGTCTTTTTTGGGGTAAAATAACTGACAAATGTGCGAAAATTGATTTTTTTTGCAAAAAAACACACTTTCTTGCATACCCCATGCAATCTTTTGGTGTTTTTGCTCGTCATGGTGTTAGTTGGTACAAACCCAACTTCTAATAACGCTTAAAATACACAAGGTTTTCAATAAATATAATAATTAATACCAAGTAAAAATAATTTTCATCATGAAGAAACTTTTATGGTTATTTTCCGTTCTTCTTGCCAGCTTTGCTTTACAAGTTGCATCGGCTCAACCGTATGGTAATGAGTGGATAAACTACTCAAAAACCTATTACAAATTTAAAGTAGGGAGCAATGCCCTATATCGTATCCCGTACAGTACGTTACAAGCCTCGGGTTTGGGTACATTATCGGGTGCGGGTTTCAAAGTATTTCACAAAGGTATTGAGGTACCGATTTATTTAACAACAGGTGGCACATTAGGTGTTAACGATTACATTGAGCTATTTGGCGAACGAAACGACGGTTCGTTTGATACCCAATTGTATAAACAAGCCGATTGGCAGTTGAACCCCTACAATAGTATGTTCTCCGACAATTCGTTTTATTATTTAGTGTGGGATAATACCACACCCGGTTTGCGTTATACCAATCAAAACAATAACATTAGCAGCCCGCCTGCTGCCGAAACCTATTTTATGCATACGGTAGTAAAATCGTATAAAAATGTGGCGGTTAATGGCAAACCTTTTCGTTTGGGTGGAGCCAATCACTGGTTCGCCGATTTTGAAGACGGTGAAGGTTTGGGTAGCTTAACCGTTGCTAGCGGCGGCACACTTGCCATTGATTTTAACACACCTGCCAAATACGTAGGACCCGGCTCGCCTGCTGGCGATTTAACAGTAGCAGTAGCAGGGGTGTCTAACGATGCGGCTTTTTTACCCGACCACGCCTTTACCGTTCAGATAAATAGCACCACCTATATGAGCGAAAGCTTTGAAGGTTACGATTTTAACACCTATAACTCTGACGTGTTTTTGACCGATATTGGCAATACCACCGTAGTTAATTTCGAAGCAACAGGTGGCTTGGGCTATTTAAACCAAAACACCATTCCGTATGCAGTATTGACTTATCCGCGCACCTTTGATTTTGCTAACCAAAAAACTTTTGGTTTTACCTTGGAAAGCAACGGACAAAAGTACCTCGAAATTACCAATTTCAATGGCGGTTCAAACCCCGTTTTATACGATTTGACCAACAAATTGCGCCTCACCCCAGTATTAGAAGGTGGTGTTTATAAATTTTTGTTGCCCTCGGGTACTAACCCATTCTCGACGCGTAAGCTATATTTTAGTACCACCGATGCACCTTGTAACGTTGGTTGTACCATACCCGAATGTAACCCTGCACAGTGTACTTTTTATACTGTGCCAACCTTAGAGTCTAAACAGTTTACCAACTTTGGTGCCGCTGCCAACCAAGGCGATTACATTATGATTACCAACAACAAGTTGCGTTTGGGTGCTACCGACTGGGTTGCCCAATACGAAACCTATCGCCAATCGGCAGATGGTGGTGGTTACAATGTAGTAGTAGTTGATATTGACGAACTATACGACCAATTTGCAGCAGGTATCCCCAAACACCCCATGTCTATCCGCAACTTTTTGAGTTACGCCATAGACCAATGGTCTGTCGACCCACGTTTTGTACTTCTTTTGGGTAAATCTATTAGCTACAATAATTTTAGCAGTATTTATTTCGAGAATAATTTAGTGCCAACCTTTGGTTTTAGCCCATCGGATAATATGCTAACTGTAAACGATGTAAACTCTTATCTGCCTCGTTTATCAGTAGGGCGCGTAAGTGCCACCAATGGCGATGCCGTGCGTGCATATCTCCAAAAACTCATCGAATACGAAACCGATGTGCCTTGTACCCGCGAAGCACGCGAATGGACTAAAAACGTACTGCACGTTTCGACAGCTTGGTCAAATGCCGAGCAAACCCAGTTTTTGGCAAACCTTGCTAATTTTGAAAACACCATAGAAGGTGTGCAATACGGCGGTAATGTAACTACCTTCGATGATTGCGCTAATGGTTGTACACCACCTAACGATCCAACAACTCCGTTTATTAATGCATTTAATCAAGGATCCTCTTTGGTAACACTCTTTGGACATGCGTTAGGTTCGACCCAGTGGGATTTTGATGGCATGAGTGAATATCCTACTTCGTACTCTAACTTTGGTAAATATCCATTTATATTGGCTAACTCGTGTTTTGTGGGCAATGTGCATCAATACAGTTTTACTGATGCCAATAACTCGCTTGCCGAGCGTTATACCTTAGCCGATAACTTAGGAGCTATTGCTTATGCAGCTACTGTTTTCTTTGGTATCCCATCGTACTTAGATGATTTTTCGGAGCGATACTACGAGCATTTTGCTAACTCCGATTATGGGCAACCAATGGGTGCATCGATGCTCGAAACATTAAACGAAATTTATAATAACGACCCCACCAGCCCCGATTTTGAAGGTACTAAAGTGACCAGCGAAGAGTTTACTTTTGTGGGCGACCCCGCTATTGTATTAGCAGGCTCTTATGATAAACCCGAATTTATCATCCAAAATAATGGCAGCTACACCGATGTGCAAATCCGCGATAGCGAAACAAACGCATTATTAGCCACTACCATACCTAATAGTGTAGATAGCATTGATGTTACGGTACATCTAACCAATATTGGTCAGATATTGAATGGCAATGTGCAAATTTGTATTCAACGACAAGTAGGCGCTGGAACACCCCAAACAGTAGTGCAACAATTAGTGCCTAACCCTATCACCGAAAATACCTACACCTTCACCATTCCGGTTAATGCAAACACCAACTCGGGTAACAATATTTTTACTGTAGTGATAGATTGCAACAACCAATACACCGAAGATTGTGAAGATAACAACCAAGTGGTATTATCAGCCAACGTAGAAAGTTCTTCGTGTGCAGGTTTGGCTCCTCCGGTAATTAGCAATAGCATTGCCAATAGCTACTGTGCCAACGCTGCTCCTGTTACGCTATCGGCAACACCCGCTGGCGGTACGTTTAGTGGTACAGGTGTGTCGGGTAATACCTTTAATCCAAGTGGTTTATCACCCAATACTTACACCATTACTTATACCTATGTATACCCCGAAAACGGATGCTCGGTATTTGCGGTTAAAAATATTACCATAAACGCACAGCCAAGTGCCCAATTTGTACCCACTGCTGTGGCTACTTGTGTAGGCACGCCCATTACCCTTAATGTAACTGCCTACGACCCAAGTGCAACATATACCTGGAACTTAGGCGGCGGAATAGGCGGTGGCACACAACAAAACCAAGTAGCTACCTGGAACACACCCGGCAACAAAACAGTAACTTTAACCGTAACCAAAAATGGCTGTACCGGAACCCAAAGCATACCCGTAACCGTCGAAGCACCATTATTGCCAACCACCGTTAGTTGTCAATCAACTACTTTATCATCGGTTACTTTTACCTGGACACCCGTTGCTGGCGCAACACTTTATGATGTGTATGCCAACGGATCCTTATCGGAAGCAAACGTATCAGCCAATACCTTTACTATACCTGGCTTAGACCAAGGCGAGCAAGTAAGCCTTACCGTAGTAGCTGTTGGTATAGGTGCTTGTGGCAATAGCGTACAATCGGCACCACAAACCTGTGTCGCTCAAAACTGCCCAAGCATTGACCTTACTATTGCCCCCTTAGAAAGCAATACCGAATTTTGTAAAAACGAATCGCCAGTAACACTTACCTCTAACCCAACAGGTGGCGTGTTTGCCATAGACGGTAATACCGTAACTAGCATTACACCCGCTTTACTTGGTGTAGGCACTCATATTGTAACCGTAGATTATATTGATGGCGATTGTGCATACGATAAAAGTTATACCATTAATATCTACGACACACCCACTCCCGAAATTACAGGTGCAACCAACATTTGTGCAGGTACTAGCCAAACACTTAGTGTAGCCGACAATTTTGATAGCTATATTTGGTCAACAGGCGCACAATCATCAAGCATTATTGTCACCACAGCAGGTAGTTATGCCGTAACTGTTACCAATACTGCAGGTTGTAGTGCAGCAGATAATGTAATTGTAACAACTGTTACCGAGCCTACCTTAGATATTGCACCAACAAGTGGCTTCAATCAAATTTGTGCAGGTGGAGTATTAACCTTAAGTGCTACTGCTGGTTTTCAAGCGTATAACTGGAGTGGCGGCTCGCCAAGTAGCCCCTCTATAGTGGTGGTAACGGCACCCGGTATTTACAGCGTAACTGCTACCGATGCAACTGGCTGCCAATGGTCAGAAAGCATCAACATAACACAAGCTACTATAACCGAACCTGCTGTTTCGTTGAACGGACAAACAACCAACACCGGTATTTGTGGCGGCAGCGATAACACCTTAGATGCTGGTACAGGTTATGCTAGCTATAACTGGAGTACAGGCGCAACAAGCCAACAAATTACTATTACACAAGCCAATACCTATTGTGTAACAGTAACAAACAGCGCGGCATGTTCGGCGGTTAGTTGTTTCGAGGTAACAAACAACAACCTTAATGCCCCACAAGTAAGTGCTTCGGCTACCGAAATTTGTAACGACCCCGTTACCTTAACCGTAGGTAGTGCTTACGATAGTTATACTTGGACAGGTGGAGCAACTACCCAACAAATAAGCGTTGATGCAGCAGGTACTTACTACGTAACTGTTACCGACAACGGCTGCCAAGCTACCGAAAGTATCACCATTGCTCAATCGGCACAAGCAACACCAACGGCGGCATTTACCGTTACAGGTGCCACAACACTTTGTAGTAGTGGCAATTTAAACATCACCAACCAATCGGTAAATGCCGATACCTACCTTTGGACATTAACCAATGTTACCAACGGAGCTACCCAAACCAGCAACGACCCCGAGCCAAACTTCTCGGTATCCGACGATGGTACGTATAACCTAAACTTGGTGGTTAGCGCCATTTGTGGCTCGGCTACTGCCAACAGCCAACAACTAAGTGTTGTAACGGTAGCATCGGCTCCAACTATTGATGTAACCGCCGACCTAACCAAAACTTGCTCGGGCGACCCCGTTGTGCTAACCGTTACTACCAACGCCAGCAGTTTCCAATGGCTCGAAAACGGCACACCAATTGGTGCCACAGGCTCGCCACTTACCGTTAACCCCATACGCGATGCCGTTTATACCGTAGTTGCCACCAACCAATTTAACTGCTCTGTAAGCGATAGCATAGCTATTGAGGTAGATGACAATTGCGAACTACCCAACGCCATTACACCCAACGGCGATGGATTTAACGATACTTGGCAAATTCCACAAGCTAATACTACTCCAAATATAAGCGTACAAATATTTAACCGCTGGGGACAATTGGTGTGGAGCACAAGCGCCTACAGCAACGCATCGGGCGCTTTTGATGGTACTAACATGGACGGAACCGAACTTAGCGAAGGTACTTATTACTACCTTATCGAAGGGGTAGATAATAGCCCTTTGAGCGGACCTTTGACGGTTATACGATAAAATTTGACTTTAAGCCGCAGGCTACAGCTTGTTCCAATGCTGTGGGTTATTAATCATCAGCCCAAAGTTTTAAACTAAAAGCCTATTGCCAACAAACTGTAGCCTGTAGCCCAAAGTTAACAACCAACATCATTCAATTAAATTACAATGAAAAAACATTTCTCTATAGCATTTTTGCTGCTTATTGGCACATTTAGCCAATTAAAAGCCCAGCAAATATTTCAACTTACGCAATACATGACCAACGATTTTGCGTATAACCCCGCCATAGCAGGTAGTTCGGACAAGTTTATGGCTAAATTTGCTTTCCGTAAACAATGGACAGGCGTTGAAGGCGCACCTACCACAGGCTTAATAAGTGTGCATGGCAACCTAAGTCCCGAAAAGAAAATCGGATTAGGTGCTATCCTCTACACCGATGCCACAGGTCCAACACGCCGCACGGGTGCGCAGTTGGCTTATGCCTATCACCTACCTATTAGCCTCGACCGCACCACTTATCTAGGCTTTGGTATATCGGCAAACCTGATGCAATACAGCATCAAGTTCGATGATTTGATACTTGACGACAGCGGTGACCCACAAATAGGTAGCGGCACAAGCGGTAAATTTGGAGCCGATGCCAACTTAGGGGCTTACCTAAAAGGCGAAAACTATTTCGCAGGATTATCGGCAAACCAACTATTTGCCAGCAAATACAAATTTGCAGGTAATGCCGAAAGTATCCAAAATGCCCGCCACTTTTACCTAATGGGCGGCTACACCTTCGACATTAGCGAAAGCTTTTCGCTTGCCCCAGCCGTAATTGGCAAATTTGTACGAGCCAACAAACCACAGTTTGAACTCAACGCACGTGGTATCTATAAACTTAACAGCAACAACTACTGGTTGGGCGTAGCTTATCGCACCGAAGACGCAGCAAGTATTTTGTTAGGTTTAGATATGGGCAATGGCTTTAACTTTGCTTACTCTTACGACATCACCACATCGGGCTTAAACACCGTCAGCAATGGCTCGCACGAAATTACATTGGGCTACAACTTCGCAGTCTTAAAGTAATTAACTCACGTTACGCAGCACATTTCTATAATTAACTATTTGGTATTTTTAGCTGTGCTTTGCATTATTTGTAGGGAGAGACCGGCATTATAGGAATTGGCGTTAAGAAATGGACAAAAATGGAGCGTTAAAAAAGATATACTGTTTGAAGCACGCCACACCGAGCCCAGAAATAAACTCGACAAACAAACCGTTTGGCGTGCAAGTTTATATCTTTTAGCGTAATGTTGTCCATTTTAGCCAATTCCTATACAGCCTTGACTTTTTTGGTTACTTTTTTTGTCAAGAAAAAAAGTAACAAACTTTTAATAAATGGTAAGCAGCAGCAAAACAGCAACAAACTACTAACAAAGCCCCATGCCACTTAATAGGTACCTTGTTTGAGTTATACCTGCGTAACGTGAGCCTCTATTACCCAAAAACACCCGTAAGTACTGCACTTACGGGTGTTTTTTATGCACTTTCTACAAAATCAACCAATTTGTTTTTACCTTTGCACAACAAGCGGGCACTAAGCAGTAATCACTTTAAGCATTGATGCCAACAGCTTGCGCCCGTCCCGCTTGACGCGGTAAATGTCTTTTTTGGGGGTGATGGTTAGCTTTCCACACTTTTCACAGTTGCGGGCACCCCCACAACACTTTAGGCGCAGCCACAACAAAAAACACTCGCCTCCCCTAACACACCACAGCCACACAAACACCACACAACAATTTACACACAACAAAAAACAAATAATAAACATGAACAAAAAACACACTTACCTCATCTGCCTTTTATGCTTAATTAGCACCCTTGTTTTCGCCCAAAAAAAACAAAACATTTCTTCATCAACTACCCCAAAATACGACCAATCTTTGTTCCGTGCCATGCACTGGCGGTGCGTTGGTCCGTTTAGAGCAGGGCGCTCGTTGGCAGTTGCAGGGCATAAAGACCAACCCAATACCTACTACTTTGGAGCTACGGGCGGCGGCGTTTGGAAAACCGATGACGGCGGCAACACTTGGCTATCTATCTCCGACTCTATCTTCACTGCCTCGTCTATCGGGGCAATTGCAGTAGCACCTAGCAACCCCAATGTAGTGTACGTAGGCACAGGCGAGGCAGAAATACGCGGCAACATTAGCTACGGCGATGGTATGTATAAATCGGAAGATGCAGGTAAATCGTGGAACAAAATTGGCTTAGACAAATCGTTTGCTATTAGCACCATTGCCGTGCATCCAACCAACGAAAACACCCTTTTTGCTTGCGCCTTGGGCAACGTTTTTAAACCCAATGCCGAGCGAGGTTTGTATAAATCAACCGATGGCGGCAAAAACTGGCGATTAGTATTGGCTAAAAACGACAGCACAGGAGCCGTAAACGTAGTTTTCGACCCACAAAATCCTAACGTATTATTTGCATCGCTTTGGCAATGCTACCGCAACCCTTACGCTATGAGCAGCGGCGGTAAAGGCAGCGGCTTGTACAAATCAACCGATGGCGGCGAAACATGGAAATTTGTTTCGGACAAACCCGGAATGCCAAAGGGCATTTTGGGCAAAATAAGTGTTGCCATATCGCCCGTAAACAGCAAGCGCGTTTGGGCAATGATAGAAAACGAAAATGGCGGATTATACCGCTCCGATGATGGCGGCGACACCTGGCGCAGAACAAGCGAAGATAAAAACCTAAGCCAACGACCTTGGTACTTTAGCCAAATATTTGCCGACCCACAAGATGCCAACAGCATTTATGTGCTAAATGTACAGTTCTGGAAATCGGTTGATGGCGGCACCAAATTCAATATCATCAGAAATAACCATGGCGATAACCACGACCTTTGGATTGCTCCCAACGACCCACAACGCATGATTTTGGGCGATGATGGCGGAGCCGAAGTATCAACAAATGGCGGTAAAACCTGGACAGATTTGGACATACCTACCGCACAATTTTACCACGTAGCATTGGATAATAGGTTTCCGTACCGCATTTTTGGCGCACAACAGGACAATAGTTCTATTTGCATCGCCAGCCGAACCGTTGGCAATAACATTGACAAAAGCGATTGGTACCCAGCAGCAGGCGGCGAAGCAGGTTACATTTTGCCACACCCCACCAACGACGATATTACCTTTGGCGGCGAATATGATGGATACATGAGTAAATACAACCATGTAACAGGGCAATCACAAAACGTATCGGTTTATCCCGAAGGCTCGATAGGGCATGGAGCTATCACCAAAAAATACCGTTTTCAATGGACATACCCCATTGTGCAATCGCCAAACGACCCCAAAACGATGTATGCAACCTCGCAATATGTGCACAAAACCACCAACGAAGGCATGAGTTGGGAAATAATTAGCCCCGATTTGACCCGCAACGACACCACCAAACAACAACCAAGCGGCGGACCTATTACCAAAGACAATACCAGCGTAGAAACTTATTGCACCATTTTTACCTTTGCCGAATCGCCAGTTAAAACGGGCGTTTTGTGGGCAGGCTCCGACGATGGTTTGATACATGTGAGCCAAAACGGCGGTAAAGACTGGACAAAAGTAACGCCACCCACCAACCTATTACCCGAATGGGCACTGATGAGCATGGTGTCGCCCTCGGAGTTTGACGCAGGTACTTGTTTTTTGGCAGCTAACCGTTATAAATGGGCAGATGATAAACCTTATTTGCTAAAAACCACCGATTATGGCAAAACTTGGAAATTGATTACCGCAGGTATCCCACAAAATGCCTATTGCCGTGTTGTGCGCCAAGACCCCAATCGCCAAAACATATTGTATGCCGGTACCGAGCGAGGTATTTTTATCTCGTTTGATGAAGGCGAACATTGGCAACCGCTGCAACTAAATTTACCCTTGTCGCCTATCCACGACCTACAAATCCAAAAAAACGAAAAAGATTTAGTCGTAGCCACGCATGGTAGGTCGTTTTGGGTGTTAGATAATTTAGAACCCATCTATCAACTATCCGACCAAATAGCCAACGCCAATTATTGGTTGTTTGCCCCACGCCACACCTACCGAACCGAAGGTAGTAGCTATTATAATCCAAACATGCAAATAGGCGAAAATGCACCAGCAGGTGTGCAAGTTTTTTATAAACTAAAACAAACACCTACCAAAGAACTACGTATGCAATTTTTGACCGAAAAAGGCGATACCATTGCTACGTTTTCGAGCAAAAAAGACCCCAAAGGCGAACCAATAAAAGAAGTAAAAGAATACTACACCGAAAAAGACAAAACACAACCCAATACCTTACCTACCAAAGTAGGGCAAAATATGTTTTCTTGGAACATGAACTATGCCGATGCTACCAAAATTGAAGGCGAAGGTAGCTTTATGTGGACAGGTTCGGTTGGCGGACCGCAAGCTATACCGGGTAAATATGTGGTAAAATTGTTACTCGCCGACTCGCTGTTGATGCAACAACCTTTCGAGATTGTGAAAGACCCACGCATACAAACCACCGATGCCGAGTTTAAAGAACAACTTAGTCTTGCCCTAAAAATACGCGATAAACTGTCCGAAACGCACCAAACTGTTAACGATTTGCGCAAAATACGCCAACAAATAAACACCTATATGGGTAGCCTAGAAGATACAACAGTAAGCAATAAACTTAAAAAAATAACCAAACCTATTTTAGATACTTTAAATCGTATGGAGGATAGATTGGTGCAACACAGAGCAAAAGCGTTTCAGGATTTGTTGAACTACCCCATAAAACTAAACGACAAATTGGCAGGTATTGGCAATGCCGTTAGGTCGGCAGATGCGCCACCTACCAAACAAAGCTACGAGGCTTATGATAATATTGTTGTATTGGTGGATAAAGAAATAACATCGTTTAAAACCATTTTGAACGAAAAAATCCCCGAACTAAACAAAGCCATTATGCTACAACAAACACCTATTATTAAGTTAAGTAAAAAAAAGTAGTATTTTAGATGGGTTTGACTTTGCAACACATCTTGTTGTTTTTTTATTACAACGGAGACACGGAGAACACGGAGTTTTTTTGACACATAGTAGCATAGGTTTTCATAGAGACATAGTTAATAGGCTGCCTATGTGGTGATTTTATTTACAACGGAGACACGGAGAACACGGAGTTTTTTTGACACATAGTAGCATAGGTTTTCATAGAGACATAGTTAATAGGCTGCCTATGTGGTGATTTTATTTACAACGGAGACACGGAGAACACGGAGTTTTTTTGACACATAGTAGCATAGGTTTTCATAGAGACATAGTTAATAGGCTGCCTATGTGGTGATTTTATTTACAACGGAGACACAGAGAACACGGAGTTTTTTTGACACATAGTAGCATAGGTTTTCATAGAGACATAGTTAATAGACTGCCTATGTGGTGATTTTTCTATGACCCTATGATTTTCTATGTATCTATGTGGTCATTTTATTTACAACGGAGACACGGAGAACACGGAGTTTTTCTTTTCTCTGTTTTCTCTGTGCCTCTTGTTGTTTTTTATTTTACAACGGAGACACAGAGGTGTCGTCAAGTGGGGCTTTGTGTGGGTAGTTTGAGCGGGGCAAAAGTGTTAAGTTTAGCCTTAAATGCGCAAAATTGCAAAAAAAGCGCTATCTTTGCATCTAGATTCTCCGATGTTTTGTTCTTCTATTACTTATCACATCATTATTATTTTATTGTATGGCATCAGAAATTAAATTACAGCTAACGCCACTTAGCCAATGGGGTTTTGGTTTTTCGGACACTGAACCTTTGATGATAGCAGGTCCATGTAGCGCCGAAACAGAAGAGCAAGTTATGGAAACCTGCCAACAATTGGCACAACATGGAGGAGTACATATATTACGTGCTGGTATATGGAAACCCCGAACCCGCCCCAATTGTTTTGAGGGTATTGGCAGCATTGGCTTGCAATGGCTAAAACAAGCAGGTAAAGCAACGGGTTTGCCCGTAACTGTAGAGGTAGCCAATGTGAAACACGTATACGAAGCTTTGCGTATGGGCGTTGATATACTTTGGATTGGAGCACGCACAACGGTTAACCCATTCTCGATACAAGAAATTGCCGACGCACTGCAAGGGGTAGATATTCCGGTGATGATTAAAAACCCTGTCAACCCCGATTTGTCGCTGTGGATGGGTGCTTTTGAACGAATGAACAAAGTAGGCATCACCAAATTGGCAGCCATTCATCGCGGATTTTCATCGCACGAAAAAAGCAAATACCGCAACAAACCCCAATGGGAAATACCTATTGAGTTGATGCGACGTATGCCTAATTTGCCTATTATCTGCGACCCCAGCCATATTTGCGGACGACGAGATACACTGCAAGAGGTAGCCCAAAAAGCAATGGACTTGAACTTTAATGGTATCATGCTTGAGTCGCATATTAACCCTGCCCGCGCCCTAAGCGATGCCGAACAACAAGTAACCCCCGAAAATTATGCACGTTTGATTGATAGCCTTGTGCTGCGCAAAACAACAAGTACCGATGCTGTATTTTTGCATAACCTGGAAGATTTGCGCGATATGATTGACGATGTAGACAAAGAACTGTTAGCTATATTAACCAAACGTATGCACATTGCCGAGCAAATTGGTAGGTATAAATTAGAAAATAACATTACCATTTTGCAACCAAATAGATGGGACGAAATAGTGCGCGAACGTAGCCAAGCAGGTATTAAAGAAGGTTTAACGGAAGAATTTATGTTTGACCTATATAATGTTGTACACAAAGAGTCTATACGGCACCAAACAAGCATAATGAACACATCTAATCAAGCACATAAGATAGAAGTAAAAGGTTGATTGTGATATAAATATATGCTTTTGTAGTTAATGTACTTATGTGCAAGACAATCAGCAACTTATAGAATTGTAAAAAGTGCAAGTAACTATTTTAAATAGCTATTTGCACTTTCTATTTTCCTTAAATTACTTTGTTGATGTGCTATAGTAATCACATGAAATATTTTTTTAAAAAAATGTATTGATAAATGGCAAAAAATTTTTTTGTTCCACCATATTGTGCTAACTTTACATAGTATAAGCCACATAAACGTGCTATGTACACTAAATATAAAGTTATGAAAAAAACAAGTCTATTGCTTGCTTATTTGCTTTTATTTGCACTATCTATATCCACAAATGCTCAATCGGTTAAATACGAGCAAATAAGTATACAATTAACAAAAGCAGATTCTCCCAATTCTCCAGCTTCACTCAGCACCTCTGAGGCTGTAAACCTAACCCGTTTGTTTATGCAACAAAAGGGTGTACAGCGCTGCGAATCGGACTTGAAAAACCGCAAATTTGTATTGGTATTTGAAGAAGGTACCGATATAAAAGCTATTTTAAACCAAAGCTCGGTTGCCAACGAGCTACTTTCGATAGGTTACCAAGTTGATGCCATAGCAGATAATAACTTTGCTATGCAACAAAAAGTACCCGTAAAAAACGAGGAGCCTTTGTTGGGTACTAATGAAGCAGAAAACAGCAAAACCTACAAAGGCAAACCCGAAAGCACCGCCGAAAAACTGAGTAAAAAGGCTGCAAAAAAAGCCAGCGAAAAAGCATCGCCTCCACCCTCAGAACCAAGCGAAAAAAACAAACTAAACATCGAAAGTATCGAGGCAAACTCCGATGCAGCAACACCACAAACTAAGCCCGCCAAAGATTGTGACAATTGCGGCGAACAGAAAATTAGCAGCGGCTTGCGCGACGAAGTACTCAAAAAAGCAGACTTTGGCGGCGATGCTATGGACTTTGGCGACGGAGGTGACGAAGAAAACAGCGAAAATTTCGACGACCAAATGTCTGACGGAAACAACAAACTAAGCGAACAACAACTTGATAGCTTAAAACAACTAATAAATCAAGATACTGGTAATCCACCAAACTAATTAATCAATTGTTTGGAATTGATAGTTTGCAAATTAGGCATAAAAAATCCCTCTTTAACAAAAAGAGGGATTTTTTATGCGCATAAATCTACTTAGCAACGGGTGTTATTTTTGCTCAAAGGTGTATTTTTTTGCTTTTGCTTGCTCTCTAATGCTGTTTAAAATAGCTGCATCTAGGGTATTATCGCCCGTTTGTGCCGCCAATTCTTTTTCTGTTTGGGCAACATATTTGCGGCGTTCTTCGCTAAGTTGGCTAATTTGTTGTTGTATCGCCTCGCGTTGTTTGGCTTTTTCGTCTATGTATTTAACCCTTTCTTCTTTAGTCATTTTTTTCATTTCTTCGGGCAAATCTTCGTCTTTGGTTTCGGCAGCTATTTTTGCTGCACCACCGCGCTCTTTGGCAGCATCTACCATATCCCAAGTATCGTTTTTGTAACTCATCGACGCTTTGGTCATGGCACGTTGTGCCGCATTGGCAGTACCATAAGTAGCCGCATTAGGAGTCTTGGGTACTTTGCATCTCTTTGCGATTTACCATAATTGCCATAACCAATATAGGTATCGTTTAGTTTTAAATTTAACCTATTTATAACACTATCTTGCGGAGCATCAATATGCACCACAGTAGCATCGCTGTTTATATTCATGTATTTACCATCTGCAAGGTCGGCACCGTCTTTCCAGTGTGTGTTGATACCTTCGTTGGTATTACCACAAAAAATGGTGTTGATAAGTATACTTTTACTAATGGCATTTTTGCACGATTGACGATAATCTATCGGACCTTGGTCAAAGGCTTCGTTGCCAGCAATAAAAATAATTTTTAGGTCGTCGGCATTGCCGTTCCATGTTAGCTGTTCGGTGGCATTTTTTATCACCGCCCCGCAATACTCGAGCCGCCATTGGTAGTCAACGAAAACAATCGCTCGACACAAAATCTAAATCGTTGGTAAATGGCGACACCTGACGAATGAAGTGCCCTCTGCCGATAAACCATCGTTGCCGTACTCGTACAATGCCAACTCAAGGCTTGGTATGTTGCCTTTACTGTCGCGTGCCAAAGCCAATTCGTTCACCAATTTCCACAATGGCGCTTTTTGCTTGGTTAATCAAACTGTCCATGCTGTTGCTGGTATCAAGCAAAACAGCTACCTGAATTTTAGCCGTTGTATTGTCCGACGGAATAGAAGGCGGCGGTGGCAAGTAAAACTAGGTGGATTGGTTGAAACTACAACTAGGTACTACCTGATTGTTTTGCTGCTGATAAGGTAAGTTATTTACCTGATTAGTTTGCTGTTGATTTTGCTGCACCGTTTGGTTGCTTTGTTGTTGGGCAACACCCGTTTGATTGGGCGTAGGTTGCGTACTAACAACTTGTCGGGTATGGGTACAAGCCGATAAAAACAAACAAATGGCAAACAAAGTGCCAAAACTGATTTTTGATAATTTCATCATGAGTGTGTGTTTTGTGTGATGTAGATTGCTATTAGACCTAAAACATGACCAAAAGTTTAACGCAAAAACAACAACAAAATTGCAAACAAAGGCAAATAACCCCAAACCTTTGGCAAAAAAATATTTTGGGCAGATAAAAAACAGACAAACTCGAAATTTTGTTGTACTTTTGTAAGATAACCAATAGCGTAATACCAACTTTCACTCTTTCACTCCTTCACTCCTTCACCATACCCTTCAATTCTTCACCATTCACCCTTCACCCTCCACCATTTATGAACCATTTTACCCTACTCGTTGCTGTGCTATTATATGGTACACTTACAGCCCAAGCACAAGAAACAGAAACAGAACATCCTTACTACGCCTCATTTACCCAACCCTATAAAACCATCGTAAAAACCTCGAAGGGTTATGTGGAGGTTGAATATTTTCCTCCAATGGGACGCGATGTATCGTGGCAGATGTTGATAAGCCCTGCTACCCAAAAGTTGACAAAATGTAACAGCAAGTATTGTTCTCACTCGTGGGAGCCTGAAAAATGCAAACTATGGTGTGTGAGTGAGATTTCCCCGCAATACAAAACCATAACCAGACAAATACTAACTCAACCCTTAACCTGGACAGAAACCCCACTTTGGTTGCCCGAAATAGAGCGAGTGCTTGAGCCTTTTGATTTTACCATATCGCCCAACCCCGCCGAAACGCAACTACATTTAGACACCGACCGCAACTATCAAGCCGCTAAACTATACATTACCAATATACGAGGCCGTGGTTTACGAACAAACCGTAGCACAAAACGAAAGCGAGTTTTGGATAGATGTAACACATCTGCCCGCGGGCTATTACGCCGTTTGGTTTATAGATGCACAACAACACATAATGAAAGACACCAACAATAAATTTGCAAAAAAATAACCCCAAACCTTTGGCAAAAAATATTTTGGGCAGATAAAAAACAGACAAACTCGAAATTTTGTTGTACTTTTGTAAGATAACCAATAGCGTAATACCAACTTTCCCCATTTCACTCATTCACCACTTCACTCCTTTTATGAACCACTTTACCCTACTCGTTGTTGTGCTATTATATGGTACACTTACAGCCCAAGCACAAGAAACAGAAACGGAGCATCCTTACTACGCCTCATTTACCCAACCCTACAAAACCATCGTAAAAACCTCGAAGGGTTATGTGGAGGTTGAATATTTTCCTCCAATGGGACGCGATGCATCGTGGCAGATGTTGATAAGCCCTGCTACCCAAAAGTGGACAAAGAAAAAGGTTGATAGATACTGCGGTTGTTTTTCAAATGATCCTGAAAAATGCAGAATATGGTGGTTGGGTGAGGTGCCAGCGCAATATAAAACCGTAAGAAGACAAATACTAACCCAACCTTTAACCTGGACAGAAACCCCACTTTGGTCGCCCGAAATAGAGCGAGTGCTTGAGCCTTTTGATTTTACCATATCGCCTAACCCCGCCGAAACACAACTACATTTAGACACCGACCGAAACTATCAAGCCGCTAAACTATACATTACCAATATGCAAGGAGCTGTTGTTTACGAACAAACCGTAGCACAAAACGAAAGCGAGTTTTGGATAGATGTAGCACATCTGCCCGCAGGCTATTACGCCGTTTGGTTTATAGATGCACAACAACACATAATGAAAGACACCAACAACAAATTTGCAAAAAAAATAACCCCAAACCTTTGGCAAAAATATTTTGGGCAGATAAAAACACTCATGTTCACTTTATTTGGGGTATTTATCCTGTAAATTCAGCACTACTTTTTGTGGGCATAAATTTATTGTGTATTTATGGGCTTTTAAAACGCCCTATATGGTTTATTTATTTTTTTACAGTATTGTTTGTACAACAAGTTTACGGGCACGGTTCGGATATTGTGGAGCAGTGGTTAAAATATAAAACAATTGATTGGATAAGTTTGTTAGTTTTACTGTTTTTATATTTTTGTTAGTCTTATTGTAGATAGCGTAAAAAAAAGATAGTATTTGTTGCAAAAATTGCCTTTCTCAAAAAAAAATGTCACAAACTACCATTTTTTGCCCATTACGCATTACCTTTGCACTAAACAAAAACAACAAAATTACTATGTACTGTAAAAAAAACACACTTCTTATTTTTGCCATAAGCATTTTGCTATTTTGGGGCAGTTGTACTAGTAGCTCAAAAGTAAGTAGCAGCAAAAAAGCACAAGATTTTACAAGCAGTAATATTTAAGAAGTAAAACGTTAAGGCAGTTTTCGGCAGAAGCGCGCTTTAAAGCCTTCGAAAACTAGTTGCCCCGACTTAAAGACATCGGGCGTAGATATTGTTTGGCTGATGCCCATTCATCCAATTGGCCACAAACCGCAAAGGTAGCATGGGTAGCCATTACTCGGTACAAGATTACAAAGGCGTTAATCCTGATTATGGCACTTTAGACGATTTTAAACATTTAGTAAAAAAAGCACACGATTTGGGCATGTATGTTATTATTGATTGGGTAGCCAATCATACGAGCTTCGACAATGTTTGGATTGCTAACACCCCGACTGGTACAGCAAAGACGAAAAAGGCAATATGGAAACCACCTGTTGCCGATTGGGCAAATGTCTGACCTAAACTACGATAATGCCGATATCAAAACAATGATAGATGCCCTAAAATATTGGATTACCGAGACAAATATTGATGGATATAGATGCGATGTGGCAGAAATGGTGCTTCCATGATTTTTGGAAAAAGCCAACACCGAACTGCACAAACTAAACAAACCTATTTTTATGCTTGCCGAAGGCAGATCGCCCGACTTGCACAAAAGTGGCTTTGATGCTACTTATGGCTGGACACTACACATATATTAAACGATGTATCGCAAAGAAAAAAACTGTTGCCGATTTAGACAACTATTTTAAAGAAGATTTAGCTAAATATGGCGAAGATGCCTATCGGTCATATTTACCTCAAACCGACGGCGCTCGTGGAACGGAACCGAGTTTTTGAACGTATGACGCTGCTGTAAAAGCTTGTGGCGTGTTGGCGGCAACAACGCGGTATTTTTGATGTACAACGGACAAGAAGCCGCTTTGCACAAACGCCTCAAGTTTTTTGAAAAAGACCCATTGGTGGAGCGATTACTCGATGACCCTTTTTGCAATCGTTGCTAAAACTTAAAAAGCACATCCTGCCCTATATAATGGTGCGAAGGTGGCGATATGACGCGCATTAACACCACCGACGACGCAAATGTACTTGCTTTTTATCGTAAAAAGGCAACGACGAAATAGTGGTTTTGATTAATATGTCTGCCGATGAACGGGCAATTAATTTTACAAAAATGCACCCGTAGGTGCTACAAACACTACTTGTCGGGCAAAAAACAAACTTGAGGCACAATCTACCTTTATATTAAAGCCCTTGGGCTTATAGTATTTGGACAAAGTAATTTTTACGGGCAATAATAAACTATAATAATGTAGTTGTTTAACTGCACAAAGTTGCACAATACACTAATTATCAGTGCATTGTGCAACTTTGTATTCTCTATACCGAAGTACAAAGAAAATGTATATTTATTGTTTTGCAAAAATAAATGAGCTATTTTTACTAGACAAGATATAAGTTGTTAGAATAATTTTGCCGTATAAAAACTAAACTTATAGCAACAATAGGCTAATAAAATGTTTAATATTATACCTTTTAAATTCATAAAAAAATGATTTGGTACATTTCGACACTTATAGTATTATTTGTTAAACTTTTTGTGTATGTTTATTATGCTAACGTATTAAATCGTTGGTTTGGTAAATCGCACAACGAGTTTGGCATAGGTGCTGCTTGAATGTTAATAGGCATGGCATTTACTGGACTAAATGTATTTATAACTAGCAGATTGATGGCTTTTCCGGACCTGTTTGGCAAACTAGTTCGATAATATTTGGTATTCTGTTTGCATTATTAGCATGGTATATTGTATTAGCATTTTTATACAACCAATCAAGCCCCATTGTGTTTAAAGCATTAGCCTTCTCGACACGCTTATTTCAGTTATATTGTCAATGATAATGGGGTTTTTATCGTTTATGGGCTTATTGAGTAACGTCAATTTTTGTTAGATTTTGGAGACATATATTGTGCAATAAATAAATTACAACAATGGTGTCTATTGGAACTTATTAGTGCCCGATAATGTTGTTTATAAGCACAAGAAATAATTGCAGAACTATGCAAAACAGCATATTTGTTGGTAAATTTCATAACTAAAAATAAATGTGATGAAAAAAAATCAAGTTTTATTTTTCTTGTTGCATATAGTAAGCAGCGGGCAGCAATCTTTTTGGGCAACAATGGTTTGAACAACAATGGTTTGAACAACAATCAAGTGGGCTGACAAGGGTTTGAACAACAATCAACCGAGCAACCAATCTATGTTGGAATACCTAGAGAACGGTTTAATTATTATGCGTCTAGCCAACGAAACTCTAATTGGTGTTGGGCTGCTTCGATGCAAATGATTTTTAACTATTATGGGGTTAATATCACACAAGAGCAAATTGTGGCTCGTAGCTATGGTACTGACCCACGGAAATTTACCTAACTGGACAGGAAACTTTCAGGTTATAACGGCTAATCTTAATAATTGGAGCTTTGACAATAACGGACGGGCGTATGCTGTTCAGGCATCGTTAAATTTGGGAGCCCCCAGCCTATTTAATTCAAGAACTGTCAGCCCAACATCCTGTTTTAATTGGGTATCAATCGTCGCCTAATTCGGGACATACCGCTTAGTTGTTGTACCGCTTGTAGTTATATCAATTCTATGTATGGCCCAATTATTCAGTCAATAGTAGTACGAGACCCCCTAGCCAAGTCCCGAAAATACTGCCAATAATGGACGTATAGAAACCCGGGTATCAACAGCCAACCTCATTCAGGCACATTGGTATATTGGTGTAGAATAGTTATTGATAGTATATCAAAACTATACTCCAATAAACCATATAGCAAACATTTACTAAACCTACAACAACCGCAAGATAGGCTTAGTAGATGACGTGCTCGTTTGTCCAAAAGTAAACAAAAAATTATCTAATAAATAAAATGTTATTTTTAATTTTAAATAACATACTGCAAAACAACAAAAATGGAGCATTTAAACCAAATAATAGCAAAATACAAACTTACCCGCTTTATCGGCGAGGGTGGGATGGCAAGCGTTTACGAAGGCACACACGAAAAATTAGGGACAAAGGTGGCGGTTAAAATACTTAACCCTGTTTTAAGCGCCAGCAAACAAATTAGACAACGATTTGAGAACGAAGCTAAATTTATGGCATCATAATCACCAAATATGGTGAAAGTGATAGATTACGACGATAAACCGATGTACTTTGCTATTATAATGGAACTGCTCGAAGGAGAAGATTTAAATAGTATAATTAAAACAAACGGAGCAATGAAGCCAGCAATGGCAATGCCTATTTTTACGCAAATATTAGATGCTTTTCAATATGCTCATAACAAAGGAATTGTGCACCGAGATGTAAAACCATCAAATATTTTATTGATGATAATAACCATCTTGAAAATTCTTGATTTTGGAATTGCAAAAATATTTGGTACTCAGACGATTTTACAACAACAGGCACTCAAATGGAAATTTTCTATCTAACCTCTATAGGTCCCGAGCAAGTAAAGCAGATAAAAACATAGACCATCGGTCTGATATATACTCACTTGGTGTAACTTTATATTTTATTTTACGGAAAACACCTTATGATACCGATACGCAATCTAACTTTGAAATTTTCAATAAAATTGTTTTTGACCCATGATATTATCCCAGCAAATCATACGTATTTTAATGATGTAATAAAAAAAAGCTGTTGAAAGAATCCCAACAACCGATACCAACAAGCCAGCAGATTTAAAAGCCGCTTTAATCGAAGCCAATTGATGATGAACACGGTATCAAATCAAGCGTTTGATGCAGATAAAACAATCATCGAAGAGCCACAAAGCAACAACATTGTAAAAACAAAAACTATCACCGAAAATGAAGAAACCCTACTATACGAGCCACAAAATACAAATGTAAAGTCTAATAAAAATAAAAACAATAATAAACTTATTGCAATAGGCTTAAGCGCCGTAATATTAATACTAATGGCGTACTTTGTTTTTGGAGATAAAGAACCAATTGCTCAAAATGCTGTTGAAACAATAAAGGAACAAAGTAATGTAGATACTAATTTAATAAAACCAAATACAAATTTAAATTTACGCCCACTTCAACGAGTAAAACCAAGCACTACACCCGCTGCTCTGCCCGATTCGATAAAAAAACAATATTTGGGCGAACACCTTTTGGGTTGCTATTTTATTGGCTCGGATGAGCAATTCGGAAAACTTACAGTAGTAGACAATAAGGGCATTTTGACCTTGTCGGGCAAACACAAACACAAGGAAACTATGTAACAATAGACGGAACGGCTAAGGCAATTTCGTTAAGAAAATTTGAATTTAGCGGAACCATAACTGCCCATAACCAATCAAAGCTTAAACCAGATTGTGTTTGGCACGGAACAACCGTTTTTGTGGCATCTGGTTCAAGAAAATATTGGCGTACTCAAACCCAAGAATGTTTTGATTGGACAGGGGATATAGATATATTTTTTAAATAAATAATTATTAAGCATTTTTTAAAATAAAAACAATGATATTCAGAGCTATTAAGTTTGAGGCAGAAGCCCACGAAGGACATTACAGAAAAGGAAGAAATATACCATATATTTCGCACCTTATGAATGTAATGAAAATACTATGCGAAAATAACTGCAACGATAAGAGGTTGTTGTAGCAGGCATACTACACGATGTTGTAGAAGATACACCCATAACTATTGAACAAGTTGAACGCAAGTTTGGCAAAACAGTAGCCGATATGGTGGCAGGTGCTTCGGAACCCGAAAAACACAAAAGACCAACAATGGAAGGCAGTTGGCAAGAAGAAACAACATACCATCGATTATTTGAGGCAACCGAAGCTAACCTTGACAAATTATTGGTTTCGTGCGCGATAAATTGGATAACGCAAGGGCGAATTAAGCAAAATTTTATGGAACTTGGCGATAAATTTTGGGAAAGATTTAACGCAGGCAAAGAAGACCAAATAATTACTACACAGGCTTGGCAGAAGCTTTCGAAAAAAGAGCAAAACAATATGGCACACCCTTAAGTAATATGTCCGAAGCATTTTCGAAGGTAGTAAACGACATTTTTAACCCCCAATAAACTATACCTGCACCAAAACAAAAACAAATGCAGCCGCAAATCTTATCTCGGATTGGATTAAAAACAACATCGAAAAACCACTACTTGTTGGACCCGACAGCGAAAGCGCCCAATGGGTGTCGGAGGTTGCCCACAATGCCAATGCCCCCTTTATTGTGCTCGAAAAAATAAGAAAAGGCGACGAAGAGGTGGCAGTTTCTGTCCCGCAGGTCGAAAAATATAAAAACCACATACCTGTTTTGGTAGATGATATTATCTCGACCGCTCAAACTATGATAGCAACCATTGGGCATCTAAAAATGCGGGTATGCAAACACCGTTTGTATTGGCGTACATGGTATTTTTGCCAACAACGCCTATACCAATTTGATTAACACAGACCACAAGTAATTACGTGTAATACCATTATACATGAAAGCAATAAAATAAATGTAGATAAACTAATAGCAAATGCAATTCAACAAACAAACTATTGATGAACTTGTAAAACAATTAAATAGCCATACCAAAGAAGGACTTAACGAAAATGAAGTTAGATTGGCACTTCAAAAATTTGGCAAAAACGAACTAAAAGATGCCAATACCCGCAGTATTTATCGAATTTTGTTTGGACAGTTTACAAGCCCACTTGTTATTATTTTGGTAGTAGCTTCGGGGGCTTCGTTTTACCTAAAACAAGCCCGCGACGGCATCATCTTGCTGATAATTGTGGTGATAAATGCCCTAATTGGTTTTTACCAAGAATGGAAATCGGAAAATATATTAGCCTCGATTAAAATTGGTGGTAGATAAATGCACCGTTATTAGACAAAGGCCGGGCTCATCGAAATATTTGCCCAAGACCTTGTAAGGCGATATTGTACTGCTTTCGGAGGGCGTAGGCATACCCGCCGATATACGCCTGATAGAATCTAATGAATTTGCAACAAACGAATTTGTACTCACCGGCGAATCGCTACCATCTGCCAAAGACCACTTGTTTGTTGCCGATAAAATTACAACAATCGCAGAAGTTAAAAACTGTGTATTTATGGGCACTACCGTTGCCCGAGGCGAAGCAAAAGGCATTGTTTATGCAACTGGTTCTCAATCAGAAATCGGACAAATAAGCACAAGCTCGCAAAAAATTAAATCGTCAGATGCACCCATCCAAATAGAAATAAAAGATGTAGCCACTAAACTAACCATTGCCACCTTAATTATAGGCGTTTTCCTTTTTGTTGTACGAATATGGTTTAACGACCCAATCAATGTCGCACTTGTTTTTGCCATTGGCGTAGCGGCGGCTATGGTTCCGGAGGGCTTGCCCGCACAAATATCTATGGCACTTGCTTTGGCAGTAGGACGCTTGGCAAAAGAAACGCCATTGTAAAAAAAATCGCATCGGCACAAACGTGGAGGCTCGGCAACTGTTATCGCCTCCGACAAAACAGGTACTATCTCCAAAAACAAATGACCATTACAGGTTGTTATTTCAACGCCATGACCTTCTCTGTCTCGGGATTAGGCTATATGCCCAAAGGCGAAATATTAAACGAAGAAGGAACCGTTTTGAAAAAGGATCTTTGGGCGATTTGAAAATCTTTTCTTGTCGGGTTTCCTATCTTCAACAGGTAAAATAAACCCACCGATAGCTATCACCAAGGTTGGTACTGCATCGGCGACCCCACCGAAGCCGCATTTGCTACCCTAGCACTAAAAGCCGATTTTACCCTAGAAGAAATAGAAAAAGATTATCCTACAATAAAATCTTTTTCCTTCGACTCGTTTCGCAAAAGAGCCGCTATCATCAGAAAACACAACCAAAAAAACATCTCTTTTGTTAAAGGTTCTATCGAATCGTTACTCAATGTATCTACAAAAATTATTGATAACAACAATGTAAAAGAATTAACACAAACCCATAAAAACGAGATACTTTCTATGTCGGCAGCCTTTGCCGCAAATGCCCTACGTATTATAGCTATTGCTTATAAAGACCTTGACGATAAAGAAAACTACACCTTAGAAGATGCCGAACAAAACCTTACCTTTGCTGGTTTTGTAACCATGCTCGACCCGCCACACCCCGAAGTAAAAACCGCCATCGAATCGGTGTTTAAAGCACACCTAAAAGTGTTTATGATTACCGGCGATAATGAAATAACGGCAAAGCCATTGCACAACGTATTGGCTTGATGAACCCAAACAACAGAATTTCCGGAGGTAATTAATGGCACCGCACTGCAAAAAATGAGCGACGAACAAGTCTGCCTATCGTTTAACAAACGAGCCGTTATTTTTTCGAGGGTATCGCCCGACGATAAATTTAGAATAGTAGACCTGCTGAAAAAACAAGGCGAAATTGTTGCCGTAACCGGCGATGGCGTAAACGACACATTAAGCCTAAAACGGGCAGATATTGGCGTAGCAATGGGGCAAAGTGGCTCGAAAGTAGCACAAGAAGCTGCTAATATTATTTTGCTCGATGATAATTTTTCGACCATTTTGCTGGCAGTTAAAGAGGGTAGAACCATTTTCGAAACCTCGAAAAAACAATAAAAACCAACTTATCGTCTAATATAGCAGAGTTAAGCTGCGTACTTGCAGGCTTTTTAGGTGCCTTTTGGGGCATTGCCACCCCTATATTTGCCGTGCAAATTTTGTTGATAGATATGATAGGCGAAATGTTTCCGTTGATTATGCTTACCTACGACCCACCCGAAAGTAATATAATGGAAATACCGCCTCGAAATCCGCAAGACAAAATACTAACCAAAGACACCATGATAAGCATTGTGTTTGCAGGTACTACTATGGGATTAATGGCTTATGGAGCTTTTTTAGTATCCTATTTTTACAACCCATATGGAGCCAACAACTACGAAAAAGCCATAACTATTACCTTTATTTCTATCATATTTGGTCAATATGCCAACCTGTTGTCGCGCCGAACCTATGGAAACGCACTAGGAAAATATTTGTTCTCGAATAAATACCTCATTTTCGCTTTTTTATTTTCTATGTCCTGTGTTTTGCTAATTGTTTATGTGCCAATTCTAAACCTTTATTTTCATACCGCACCGCTACTTCCTTTCGATTGGTTGTTTCCGATTGCTGCTGGCTTTCTTTGTCTTTTTATATACGAGATAAATAAAAAAATAGGGGCAAAAAAAGGCTAATTACACTTCCACATCACCCCAAAATAAGCAAAACATAGTGCAAAAAAAACGCCCACATAGCAAAATGTGGGCGTTTTTTTGGTTGATAAACCTTGTTGTAAGCTATCCAAATGCAAACTTGTTGCGATACAACTGATAATCGCTAAAAAATGTAATTGCATAATAACACACAATGCAGTACCTTTGCGTTAAGTTTTAACACCACGCAATATTTAGTACAGCATCAACTAATTAAACCATCTTTCATCACAATTTTTCTGTCCGACATATTAGCTAAATCCATGTTATGTGTAACAATAACAAACGTTTGATTAAGCTGTTGGCGCAGGTCGAAAAAAAGTTGGTGTAGCTCTTTAGATGTATCAGAATCTAAGTTACCCGAAGGTTCGTCGGCAAGTACCACGCTTGGGTTGTTGATAAGCGCACGTGCAACGGCTACGCGCTGCTGTTCGCCGCCCGACAGTTGATTGGGTTTGTGGTTGATACGCGAGCTAAGTTTTAGCAAATCGAGTAATTTTTGGGCAGATTGGATAGCATCTTTGGGGCTTCTGCCAGCCAAATAAGCAGGTATACATACGTTTTCGAGGGCGGTAAACTCGGGTAATAAATGATGAAACTGAAACACAAAACCGATATGTTTGTTGCGAAAAGCAGCTAATTTAGTAGCAGATAATTGACGAATAGAGGTGTTATCAATCAACAATTCGCCAGCATCGGCGGTATCTAAAGTACCTAATATGTGCAACAAAGTAGATTTACCCGCTCCCGACGCACCTACTATCGAAACAATCTCGCCCTTATTAATGGTTACATCTACCGATTTTAACACATCAAGCGAACCATAAGACTTTTTAATGCCTTTAGCAAAAATCATACTTTTTATAAATAATAAATGTTTATTTTTTGTTTTTGATAGCTAAACTACCCTCAGTAGCCATCTATCTAAAGCCAAAATTTGTTTTTTTTAAGTAAATTTACCTAAATTTGCAGCAATTTTGTGTTTATTTGCGTACTTTTGGCGCTTGTAAATAAACTTGCCCAATTGTTAACGCCGTTTTGCAGTTTTTTAATACCTTTGCTCCAAAATTTGGTGCAAAGATAACAAATAAATGCGGTAAATAAATCAACAACACACACAATAACCATACTTGTTGATAATTAGCTATTATTTTGATGGTCAAATGCCTTAAAAGCATAATTTTGAATTAATAGCTAAATCAATAATTAATAAATTTTTAATCTACGCTAAAATACAATCTAACAAGATGAAAAAACAGTTTTTAAGTCTGTCCTACTTTTTATTGGCAGCAATTAGTATCGGCTTTATTACCAGTTGTGGTGGTGGAGTGGAAGAACCCAAAGTAATCATCAACAAAGATGCAACAGCACCTGCCGCAAACGGTGGCGATTTTTCATCGCTTCCCGACTCCTTGGGTGGAAATGGGTTTGAAGCATGGTCGGGCAAAAACGGTTGGGAAACCAACGCTGACTTTAAAGTATACGCCGACCCTGCCGCTAAAAAAGGAGGCGATATTACTATGGCACTACAAGAATACCCCACAACTTTGCGTCCTATTGGTAAAGACTCGCGCTTTCAGGTAGTAAGTATCATCAACTCGTTTGTATACGAAACTTTGTTGGGCTTAGATGGCGAAACACAAAAGTATATACCTGTATTGGCAACACACTGGAAAATTTCGGACGATAAGATGACCTACTATTTTCGCATAGACCCACGCGCCAAATGGAGCGATGGCAAACCCGTAGGTTCGGACGACGTAATTGCCTCTTTCAAATTATATATTGATAAAGGCATCGAAGACCCTGCTAATAATACCCGATTGGGCGAAGGATACGAAATACCCGAAAAAGTAAGCGACCTAATTTTTAAAGTAAAATCGAAAAAAGAAAGCTGGCGTAGCTTTATGGATTTTGCCAGCGGCTGGCAAATTTTACCTGCTCATTATCTAAGCAAATTAAATGGTGGTAAAGATTATCTAACTACCTATCAGTTTCAGATGATGCCCGGCACAGGACCCTATATAGTAGACGACAAGAAAAACGAACAAGGCAAATTGTTAGTACTAAAACGCCGACCCGACTATTGGGCAGCTAACGACAAAGCCAATATTGGCTCGTATAACTTCGACGAAATTAAGTTTACCTTTGTGTTAGACGACAAACTAATGCTCGAAAAATTCAAAAAAGGAGAATTTGATTTTTATAGCATCAACCGAGCTAAATGGTGGATTGAAGAATTTGACGCAAAAACAAACGATGTAGTGAAACGTGGTTTGGTACAAAAAATAAAAGTGTTTAACTACAACCCCAAAGGTATTTCGGGAATGGCATTTAACTCGCTCGAAGAACCATTTAATGACATAAAAACGCGCCAAGCCTTTGCCATGTTATGGAACATCGAGCAATTGCGAAAAGCCTTGTTTTTTAACGAATACGACCGTTTCAAATCATATTTTCCGGGTAGCGTAAACGAAAACAAAGCAAATGCAATGATTGAGTACAACCCCGAAAAAGCACTTAAACTACTTGCCGAAGCAGGCTGGAAAAAACAAGGCGAATGGCTAACCAAAAACGGTAAAATATTTGAATTGGATTTAGATATTGATGCTAGCTCGGAACGTATCTTTACCCCATTGCAACAAGACCTTGCCAAAGTAGGTATTAAACTAAACCTAAAACAAGTAACCGGACAAGCAGGCTTCGAAAAAGTAATGAAACGCCAATTTAAAATACACTACCAAAACTGGACAGGTGTAACTTTCCCCGACCCTAAAGAAATGATGGGCTCGGCAAGCGCCGACAAAAAAGAAAGCGGCAACATTACAGGCTTGAAAAACAAAGAAATTGATGTACTTGCCGAACAATACGAAAAATCGTACGACCCCGCCGAGCGTATCAAAATTATGCAACAAATTGATGCTATTGCTACCAAACAGTGTCAATACGCCTTTGGTTGGATTGCACCCTACACATTTAGAGGCGCCGTTTGGAACAAATTTGGCATACCTAAATGCGCACTTGGTTACTCAAACGACTGGAATGCAGCACTTGGCACTTGGTGGTACGACGAAGCTAAAGCAAAACAAGTAGAAAGTGCTAAAACAAGTACAAGCGCAACTGTGTCTACTGTGCCTGTTGATAACGACTTTTTTGGTTTGCACAAATAAAAAACACTATTTTACTAAATAACAGCTTTCCGAAAAAGTAACTTACACTTTCGGAAAGCTGTTACCTAAAAGTATATTAAACCATGATAAAATACATACTAAATCGCATCGCGCTGATGTTGCCCACCTTTTTTGCAGCCACTTTTATCGTGTTTGTAATTTTAAACTTGGCACCAGGCGGACCCTTTGAACGAGCTGTTATGCAGCTAAAAGCCGGACGTATGATGGGTGGCGGAGAAGGCGGAGCCGGCGGCGGAAGGTCGGGGGCAGGTGGTAGTGAAACACTAACCGCCGAACAATTAGACCAACTCAGAAAACAATATGGCTTAGACAAACCATTACCCATACGATACCTTATTTGGCTCGGATTGTATCCACGAACTGTTATCGAAAAAACAGTAGCACTTAACGATGGATTTAGAAATAACCTGAAATATATAGATGTCGAATCTAAAATTTACCGCTTGCAACAATGGGTACGCCTTACAAACGAAGGAGGTAAATTGCAAGTGCAAAAAAGTGGCATTGGCAGCGATTTTAAATTTGCCGAAAACTACGACGAATTGCCCGACATGGCACAAGTAGGTCAGTGGTATCCATGCAACGATTTTGACGTAGAAGACCTAAAAAATGGTCAGTATCTGGTTAGTCAAAAAAAATTTAGCGGTATTTTAACAGGCGATTTGGGCATATCTAGCGTATACGAACGCCCCGTCATCGAACTAATTACCCAACGACTACCTATCTCATCGTACTTTGGTATTCTGGGTTTTATCCTGTCATATTTGGTTTGTATCCCACTAGGTATATCAAAAGCCATACGACACAATACCACCTACGACTTTTTAACCAGCGCACTTGTTTTTGCAGGATATGCTATACCCGGCTTTGCACTAGGCTCTTTGTTATTGGTGCTTTTTGGTGGAGGTAGTTTTTGGGATATCTTCCCGCTCGGCGGTTTTCATTCGCCTTCGGCAATTTGGAATAACTTGTCGTTTTTGGGTAAAATTAAAGACCAAGTTTGGCACACCATACTGCCAATTGTCTGTTACATGATAGGTAGTTTTGCCACCTTAACCATCTTGATGAAAAACTCACTTATGGAAAACTTTAATCAAGATTATGTGCGCACTGCCTTTGCCAAAGGCTTGCCCCCCAACAAAGTTATCTATCAACATGCACTTCGCAACTCGCTTATCCCTTTGGTGGCACGTATCGGTACAGCTATTGGGGTAGTAATGGCAGGCGATTTTTTTATCGAAAAAGTATTTAATATCGATGGTTTGGGTATGCTGGGCTATAAAGCCCTCATACAAGCCGATTACCCAATTATAATGGGCGAAATAGCTATTGCGGTGTTTATTTTATTGGTCGGTAATCTTATCTCCGATTTAATTTACGTATCCGTCGACCCTCGTATCTCACTTGACTAACCTTTAAAATTCCCTATATTATGGCAGCTAAAAAGCCAGATTATAAATCAGAATCCATTTTTCAGCGACGTATTCGCAACTTTAAAAAAATTAAACGAGCTTATTACTCGCTCTTACTTATTGTTGCATTGTATATAATTTCGTTTTTTTCGCCTTTACTAGTTAATAATAAAGCCCTAGCCGTACACCACAATGGCAACACCTATTTTCCGGCAATAGGCGATTTGTTTGGCGGTATTATACCCGTTCAGTACCACGAAGCTACTTTTTTTGGACAAACCGAAGTGTTTGGACAGCCCGCACACGGCGAAGCCAACTACCGCGAGCTAAAAAAACAATTTGCAAAAGAAGCAAAAGGTAACTGGGTGCTAATGCCTTTTTATACCTATAGCCCCGTCGAAAACTTGCTAAACGAAATTAGCCAACCACCCACAAAACCCGATGCCACACACTGGTTTGGTACCGACAACCGCGGACGAGATGTGTTTGCAAGGGTAGTATACGGCTTCCAAATATCTATTACCTTTGCACTATTACTTACCTTCTTCTCTTATTTGTTAGGTACATTAGTAGGTGCTTGTTTGGGTTACTTTGGCGGAAAACTAGATATTTATGGCATGAGGTTTATAGAGGTATTCGCCTTTATCCCCGTACTGTTTCTTATCATGATACTATCCTCTTTCTTACAGCCATCGCTCCTTAAATTGGTGTTTTTGCTAACCATATTTGGCGGCTGGATAGGTATTACTTACTTTATCCGTGCCGAATATTTCCGCGAAAAATCGAAAGATTACACCGCCGCAGCCGTAGCTATGGGAGCCTCTGATGCTAGTATTATGTTTAAACACATACTACCTAACGCACTAACACCTATCATCACCTTTGCTCCGTTTAATATTATTGGTAACATTACTGCACTACTTAGCCTCGACTTTTTGGGTTTTGGATTGCGCCCACCTACACCAAGTTGGGGCGAGTTAATTAGTCAGGGCATGGGCGAAGACATCAGTTTCTGGTGGTTAATCGTAACCCCACTACTTATGATGTTCCTTACCCTACTCACCATCACCTTCATCGGCGAGGGCGTGCGCCAAGCCTTTGACCCACGCGAATACTCAAAATTGCAATAAATTTAGCCATATCAAAACACACTAAATTGTATAGCAATACCGTTTTTAAAGTGACACTAATCTAATCGAATAGTGTCACTTTTTTTATTTATTAAATAAATATACTATGAAACAACTGATTGTAAATGCCCTATTGTTTGCAGTACTGCTTTTTGCTTGCTCCACCACTTTCGCCAATAATTATACCGAAGGTGACACCCTTTATGTGGTGGCATTAAATGGCTTGTATCTTAGAATCGAGCCTAAACAAACACACGAAACCGACACAAAGCTTAATAATGGAGATACAGTGGTGGTGCGAAATACCTTTGGCTTTACACAATACAACGATGTTATTGACCAATTTAAAGGCAATTGGGTGTACGTAGAGTCGATTAAAGGAAATATTATTGGTTATACTTTTGATGCTTTTCTAAGCCATTATCCAGTGGTTAACAATTTAAAAACAGCAAAAGCTATTCACAACGAACTACGTGCCGACAACTACGATAATATGGGTTATACCGAGGTATTTGTAGAATATATCGAACATGCGTTTAGAAAAGCAGGATGCGAATATTTTTATCAAAACGAATCAGATGGCGACGGCTATCATCATTTTGAAATTACCTTGCTCGAGGGTAATAATAAAGTGGTAGAACACGGCTACTACGAATCGGCAGCAACCGAATTAGAACTCTATAAACCTAGACAATCTGAATTGTACTACTTGGTAAAAAATATCACCAAACAATTGCCTTCAAAAATTTGCAAAGCCAACGACGAACAACTGCGTAAAACACCTATAACTAGACCTGAGAGAGGTTACGATGATTGTGCTGTGATGACGGATAATGATTTCTGTAAGGTAAAGATATTTAAAAAAATATACGATGGAAAACATAAAGATAATGTTTCTATCATTTTTATATGGTCTGTTTGATAGGTGTATTATTTTAGTTAAAAAATAATATATCAATAGTTGCACAACTTGATATTATTGTTTGATGATTAAATATAATTTTTTTAAACAAAACTATTCAAAAAAAAATCCTGCCGTACAATTACGGCAGGATTTTTTTGCGAATATTTCACACCTTCTACGGAGCAATTTCTAACACCTGCACCGAACCATTACTTACACCGTTCCATAAAACGCTAATGTTGTTAGAGCCTTGCCCATTTATGATAGTGCCGCCCGCTACTGTCCATGTAAAGGTGCTACCACTTATTTTAGGCACCACGCTATAATTGGCAACTTGCCCATTACAGCTTTGCAATTCCCCGCTAATTTGGTTGGCGTTAAAGTTAATAGGCGTGTCCAAACGCCAAGTACTTAGGCTATCCAAAACAGTTTGGGCGGCTGCTTGTTGCAAAATAGCAGCATCGGCAACCGATAGGGTAGAGGTATAGCTTAAACCTACCGGCGACTCTTGAAATAAAGTGGCGTAGAACACGCACGCAATTAAATACGTACCTGCCACACTTGGGTGGCTTTGGTCGGGGTTATATAACTCTATACTGGGGTTTTGTGTGCGTACCAACTGCCATGCCGCACCCACGGGTGCTACCCAACAATTGTTGTCGGTAGCCATTTCAAGGTAACTTTCGCGCAGGCGTTGCTGCATACCCGTGTATGTACAAATAGGTGGATAAAAAGGACAATTAGACGCATCGCCATTTTTTCGCCCCCATGTCATATAAAAAACAGTTTGGGTACAAGGGTTAGCCGTTTCAATGGCATCGTTTAGTATTTGAGCATACGGATACACCTCCGTTTCTACCTGCTGTGGCGAAAAAGCAGGGCGTTGACTTTGTTCTTGTAGCACTACAAAATCCCAATTGCCCGTAGCAATTTTGTTTAAGGTAGTGGCATTAGTACTATGTAACTCAAGGGTATAGCCGCCAGGCACACTCGAGTCGTAAACAACCGTATCGCTGTTCGATAGGGCTAAGTTACGGAGTGTTTGCGGTAAATTATTTACATAAATATAACTATTGCCTATAAATAATACGCGTTTGGTTTGAGCCGAAACTTTATTTGAAGGCACTAAACAAATAAATAATAACCCAAGTGTAAAAAAACGAAACATAAAATGTAATTATTGAATAAAAAACAAAAAGTAAATTTGTATTTGTAAAAGCAGGTTTTAATAAAGCTACACCACTCAAAATGCCCTAAAAACCACCAAATTGCAAAGTAAAAGTAAAACTAAAATGCTAAATCGGCAGGTATAACATCAACGCTAAAACCTGCTTTTATTGTTTTCATTACAGATACCGGAGTAATTAATACAAATAAATCGGTGGTATTATAGGCAGATGATTGGCTGTAACCCTTAAAACTCCATAAATAAAGCTGGTTGTTGTACAAAAGATAATAATTTTCTTTCTGTTTAACCATTACCCCATTTGGTAAATTAGCTAAGGTATACAACGTTTCTTTGTTTTGGGTTCTTTCGGTGTGTATAAAATTATCCATAGCCTGCGTCGAAACGCTGCCCATTTCGTTGGCTACTTGCCAAAAGGTTTTAAAACTTTTATACTTTTTAGCCTGACATTGGGCACAAGGTCTATGCCCAGCAGCCAAAGCCGTAAATTCGTCCATAAAAAAAAGTTCGGTATAACGATTAGGCGACATAACAGGGCGCCTATTGCCATAGTATTGAAGGGTGCAATAAATCCATCGTTTTAGTTGATAATTTTTCACCACTTGCTTTTGTAAATTATGCAAACAACCTCTATTGCCCATTAATAAGCCACGACTATCATCCGAAACAATTATTCCGCTTACATGAACCCTGTTTTGTAAAGACATAATATGGTTGGTTTAATTGCATCAATTTAGATAGCACAAAGATACACCAAATTCGCAAGGTTTACAAATCGAGCGTTTAATTATTAGGTATTACAACAAAAATTGTGGATAATCAAATCAAGCTTATCAGGTTTTAATCTTACAGATAAAATCCACAAAAAATGCCGTAGCACCAATTATTACGAACAAACGCGGGTTAATTTGCCAAAAAAAACAACAAATGCAGTGTTAAATTTCTTAAACATCAAATAACCTAACTATTTTCCCTAATTTTGTGCCAAATAAATTAGCCATACCTTCCCCCTTTTTTATGCTTTATTAAATACCGAAAATTTAACCATTTATTATGCAAACAACACAACAAATTGTAGATATCGTACAACAACATGGCAAAATACAAGTAGCCATTACCGACATAGACGGCATATTACGAGGCAAAATAATGCACGCCAACAAGTTTATATCGGCTATAGAAGGTGGCTTTGGCTTTTGCGATGTAGCCTTTGGCTGGGACATGGCTGATGTAGCCTACAACAATGTTACCTACACAGGCTGGCACACAGGCTACCCCGATGCACCCGTAAAACTAGATTTGGACACTTTTAGAACCAAACAATGGGACAATAACCTGCCCTTTATGTTGGGCGATGTTTGGGCAAACAACCAACAAACCGCAGCCGTATGCCCCCGAAACTTGCTCAAAAAAATTAGAGAAAAAGCCTTAAACGCAGGTTTTTTTCCCTACTTCTCGCAAGAGTTTGAGTGGTTTAACTTTAACGAAACACCCCAAACACTACACGACAAACACTTCAAACAACCCCAACCCATAACACCCGGTATGTTTGGTTACTCGTTGTTGCGCACCGCCATGAACACCCCCTTTTTTAACGACCTATTCGATTTGTTAGGCTCGTTTGGCATACCCCTCGAAGGGCTACACACCGAAACCGGACCCGGCGTATACGAAGCCGCCATTATGTATGCCCCCGTTTTAGAAGCCGCCGACCGCGCCGTATTATTTAAAGCCATGACCAAAGAAATTGGACATCTGCACCAAATAATGCCTACTTTTATGGCAAAATGGAACGAAAACCTGCCTGGTTGTAGCGGACATGTCCACCAAAGTTTATGGAACACCGACCGAACAACCAACCTATTTGCCAGCTCAAACAACCCGCAAGGTATGAGCCAAATTATGCAAAGTTACCTTGCCGGACAACTATACTGCTTGCCACATCTGTTACCTATGTATGCCCCAACCATAAACAGCTACAAACGTTTGGTAGAAGGTGCTTGGGCTCCAACAACCCTAACATGGGCTATCGACAACCGAACAGTAGCACTACGAGCTTTAACCAACAACGGAGCCAAATCTACCCGAATAGAAACCCGCGTTGTAGGCTCCGACTCGAACCCTTATTTGGCAATGGCAGCTTGCCTAGCTTCGGGCTTGTATGGCATCGAGCAAAATATGCAACTAAACGTGCCTGCTACCATAGGCAACGGCTACAAAAACGAAACCAACGGAACCCTACCCCGCAACCTTTGGGACGCTACCCAAGCAATGAAACAATCGGAGGTGGTACACAACATTTTGGGCGATGAGTTTGTTACGCACTTTACACAAACCCGCGAGTGGGAGTGGCAACAATACGCCAAAGTAGTAACCGATTGGGAGCTAAAACGCTACTTCGAAACGGTATAGTACATTTTCGAGCAGGTAGCACCGATACTTGTATCGGTGAGTAATTTTAGTGTTATTTAGGACACAGATTTTACGAATTAGACACGGATTAAGATGGATTTTTGGCTATGGTTTTTTTATTTGTTATTTTTTAGTTGTAACCAAGACAATGAAAAACATAAAATCGTCTTCTCTGTGTTTCTTGCTGTTTTTTATTTTTTAGTTCTACAAGCTCACGCCATATAAATATGCCTTATGCTACACTGATTTTTCATGATTAGTCATGATTTTTCAATCTGCGTAAATGAGGATCATCATAAAAAATCAGCGTGCTATTACAACCAATATATCCGCCAACAAAACGGAATAACCCTATATTTCGACAGGCTCAATAACCAACACTCCCCTCGATATAAATAAACATATATATAATTATTTTTTTTAAAATATATGTCCAATCCGTAAAATCCGTGTCCTCTTGTGCGTAACATCAGTGCCTAAAATATGACAAGTTTATTGCAAAAAAAACAAGAAAAAAAACCAAGCAATTACGTAAAACCGTACCTTTGTGCTTCCTACCACTCTATTTAGGCACTACTAAAACAAACGATGTCGCCCCAACATCGTTTTGAGCCAATTGTAAGTAAATAAAAACAATGATTTTGTGCTTTTTTAACACTAAAAAAACACTGAATTATTGATTGTTAGCGTATTACATAATTACTAAATATGCATTGCTAATTGTTTGCTTACTTTACCCATTCTTCTTGCACGCACTGCTTTTAAATTACCACACATATATAAATAGTAACATAATTTTTTTATGCTTACCCTAATGTTCCTTACAATAGTTTACTAAAATAGTTGTTCAACTTAATACTTTCGGGTATAAATAAAACTGATAGCTCTCCCCCTGTGGGGGGAGTTGGAGGGGGGCTAACACAACAAATACCGACAATGTTGGTAATTTGATGTTGACATTTGGCTGCCCAATTTACCCGACAATATTAGGTTGAATAGCTCACTAAACTAATGTAAAAAAATAAATAATATCAAAAATTAAAGATATATAGTTTTGTATGTTTTTAGTTAAGTAAATAAATCAAAAACACTTTAGTCATTTCTCTAAATTCATATCTATGAAATTTATTTATTCTCAATTCAAACCACCTACAATACTCAAGTGGTGTGCCAACTTAATGGCAACTGCTGTGGTATTGTTGATGGGTATTTCTTCCCAGTCGGCTTTGGCGCAGGTATCCGTAACGGCAACCGCCGGAATAACGGGACCTACGGCTTTCACCACACTCAATTCCGCTTTTACTGCTATTAATGCAGGAGTACACCAAGGCGTAATTACGATTGCTATCATCGGAAATACTACCGAACCTGCTACTCCTGTACCTTTGCTAAGAAGTTTTGCGCCTTCTAGCTACACTAGCATTTCTATTAAGCCAAGTGGCGGCAACTGGACAATCAACTCTGCCGCAGCTCCTACCGCAAGTAGGGGTATTATCGAACTCAGTGGTGCTGATAATGTGACCATCGATGGGGACGATCCGGGTACATCAGGAACGCAGAATCTGACTATCCAATCTGTTACAAGCACCTCAACAGGTATCGCTTGTGTTCGATTCTCATCTAACAGTACCACCGGAACCGATGGCGCAGATAATAATACGTTGAAAAACTGTATATTGATCGGATCGAGAAGTGCGGCAACCTCGACGACTACCAATTACGGATTCGTGATGTCAAACGCTACAAGTATTACAACAGGTGCCTATAGCAGTTTGAATACCATTGTAGAAAATAATGAAATAAGAAGATGTTACAGGGCAATTTATGCCACAGGTAGCAGTGCAACTTATCCAAATACTGGACTTCGCATTCGTGATAATGTTATAGGTAGTGCAACAGCTGCTAACAACATTGGACAAGTAGGGATTTATTTAAGTTATACTTCCATTACAACCGGAGCCAACGCTGCTATTGTCGAGCGCAATGATATTCGCGTTGGGGATGTAAGTGCTTCCGGAAGTGGATATTCTGCATCAATATCAGGCATAGAAGTGAACACCGTAAATGCAGGTGCTTTAATTTCCCGTAATAATATCCACGATATCATGCAACCAACAACCGCAGGTTACGGGGCTTTTGGGATTCTTATTTCAGGTTCAACGAATTGTAATGATATTGAAATCAGCAATAACTTTATCAATAATGTAGTAGCCAGTAAATATACTGCCACATCATTGTCTAGTTTTGTGGCATATGGCATAAGGTATTCTGCCGGAGCAACCTTGCAAAAAATAAAACACAATACCATCGTTATGCCTAATACGGTAACCGGATCTACCACGAATTACGTGAATTATGGTATTGCAGCCGGTGTAAGCGGCGTTACAATTTCTGAGTTTCTGAATAATATTGTCGTTAATAATAATGTCGGAACCGGAACTTTTGGTTTTTATGTCAATACCACAACGAATATTTCCGGGGGTACTGTGAATAATAACAATTATTATGTCCCCAGCGGAAATGTCGGCTATTACAATGCTGCCAACAGGGTGAGTTTCGGGGACTGGCAGACAGCAACCGGTAAGGATGCTAATGGTGCCAACGTCAATCCACCTTTCATTTCAGCATCAGATCTGCACCTGGATATTGCGAATCCGAATATCTCCAACGTTGAACAAAAAGGAGCAACAGGTACCGGGGTAATAGTAGATATTGACGGCAACGCCCGCCCTAACTCGGGCACCACGCTACCTGATATGGGTGCCGACGAAGTGGTTTTTGTTACTTGTACAGCCGCCGCAGGCGGTGCTATATCTCCGGCTACGCAAACAAAATGTGCTGGTCAAACAGCTACTATGTCATCGGTTGGTGCCGAAGCAGCTTCAGGTATCAGTTATCAATGGGAGGTATCTACTGTTGGTGGTGGTGCAGGCTTTGCAGATGTTAGTGGTGCTATTACTACCTCTTATACAACTGGGGCGCTTACCGCAGGTACTTATTACTACCGTTTGCGGGTAACTTGTACGCCGGCATCTGTTACGGGTTATTCCAACGAGTTGGTTGTTACGGTTAATCCGATACCTACTGCATCAGCCACAAGCAACAGCCCTATATGTGCAGGTGGCAACCTCAACCTAACCCTCACGACCGATGTTGGAAGCACCTTTGCTTGGTCGGGTCCTAATAGCTTTAGCAGTACTACCCAAAATCCCACCATTTCGGCAGCTACAACGGCTGTGACAGGTACTTATACCGTAACAACAACGGCAGGTGGTTGTAGCTCTACTGCATCTACTACGGTAACGGCGAATCCATCGCCTACTCCAACAGCAACCGCCACCCCAACTACGGTTTGCAATGGTGGTAATTCACAGTTGAATGTAACAGGGCTTGATGCAATAGGGTATAGTGTTAACAGTACCACGTATGGATTACAACCTACAACTGGTTTTGTGGATGGACCATCGGGCGATGATGTAATTAGTGCGGCTATTCCATTGCCATTCACGTTTAATTATTTTGGCTCTAACAAGACCCAGCTATTTATTAATACCAACGGGCAAATAGGCTTTGACTATACAGGTAGTTCGGTACTTCAACAACGTACTGCACAAACCATACCTGATTCTACACTCCCCAACGACAATATCAGTCTTTGCTGGGCAGATTTAAACGCTGGTGCGGGGCAAATTACTTATGGTGTAGTAGCAGGTACTGTTGCTCCTAATCAAATTTTTGTCGTTAATTTCAACGCCGTTCCGTTCTTTACCGCAGGTGGCGTACTAAGCGGTCAAATACAACTATACGAAGCTACCCAACAGATACAAATTCATGTTGCTTCTGTTACCAATAATTTCCTACTGAAAACACTCGGTATAGAGAATGCTTCAGGTACCGTAGGCGTAGCAGCTACCGGACGAAATAAGGTTAACTGGTTAGTAAGTACGCCCGAAGCATGGAGCTTTACACCGTTTTCTTATACCTACGCATGGTCGCCCGCTACTTTTTTAAGTAGTACTACCATAGCCAATCCGCTTGCATCCGGTGTTACGGCTACCACAACTTATACGGTAACCGTTACTGATCTTGCTACAGGTTGTACCGGCACAAGCAATGTGACCGTTACGCCCAGTGCACCTATTAGTGCGGCTTCTATAACCCCTGCCTCACCTGCCTTCTGTACCGGCAGTTCTGTTACCCTTACCGCCGTACCCGCTAATGGCGGCGAACCCTATACCTACGCCTGGGCAGACCCCTCCAATAACCCTGCCGGCACTGCTGCTACCCAAGTAGCCAACGTAGCCGGCTTGTGGACAGTAACCGTTACAGATAACTGTGGCGGCAGCGTAACAGTAAGTGTTAACGTTACTGAAAACGCCATACCCACTGCCACCGCCGGCAGCAACAGCCCTATTTGTGTAGGTGCAGACTTAAACTTAACTGCCACCACCGACATAGGCACCACTTTTGCATGGGCAGGTCCAAACACCTTTACTGCAAGTACGCAAAATCCAAGTATTACGGGTGCAACATTGGCAGCTACGGGTACTTATACCGTAACAGTTACTGCCGCAGGGTGTTCTGCAACGGCAACAACGGCAGTAGTGGTTAATGAGACGCCTGTTATTACTTCGGTAACCGCTACCCCAGCAACTTTTTGTGGAAGTGGCAATTCGCAATTAAATGCGGTGGCTAGTATTAGCCCCTATAGTGTGTCATCCACTACCTATGGTTTAATTACCCCAGTATCGCCTGTAACACTTAGTACGTTAATTGATGATAATAATGCAACAGTAACAATGCCTTTTGCATTTAATTTCTTTGGTTCTTCTTATAGTACGGCATACGTTCATTCAAATGGTTTTGTATCATTCACAAGTGGGCAACCTACTGGCACGCCTTATAACGAAACAATACCAACTGCTGCAACACCTAATAATTACATTGCCCTTTGTCACGATGATTTGAACGTAACGGGTGGTGGAACAGTTACCCATTTTACGTCAGGTGTATCACCCAACCAAATTTGGGTGGTAGAATATACCAATGTGAAATTCTATAATACTGCCGCTAATAATGGTGTTGTATCTGGACAAATTCAATTATATGAAAACGGCAATCGCATAGAGATACACCTTACCGAAATTACCGACCCTGTTGCTAGTGCACATGCGGTAGGTATTGAAAACAGTACAGGTACAGTAGGATATGCTCCTGCTGGACGCAATAGTAATAGCCCAAACTGGAGTGTAGCTTCAACTAGCCCCGAAGCGTATCGCTTTACACCTAATACTATCACTTATGCATGGTCGGAAAGCCCAGCCGGTAGCACCTTAGCAGCTACCAATATTGCCAACCCAATGGCAAACGGTATATCGGGTACTACCATATATACGGTAACAGTTACAGGTAATGGCATTTGTGCCACTACATCAAGCGTAACCGTTACTGTAAATGCCTTGCCCACCGCTGGCATCACCAATAACACAGCCTCTACCGAGCTTACTTGCAACACTACCAGCATTAGCGTAACCGCAACAGGTGGTACAACGTATGCTTGGAGTGGCGGAGCAACCCCCGCAACAGCAGCCAATTCATTTAGTGTTGTTGGCACTTACACCGTAACCGTAACAGACAATGGTTGCTCATCAACAGCCGCCATAACCATTACCTCAAACACAACGCCTCCAACTGCTTCGGCTACCTCAACAAACACTTGTGCGGGCAGTTCAAACGGTACGGCTACTGTAACAGCAAGTGGTGGTAGCAGTCCATATACTTATACATGGGCAGCAGCACCTGCATTTGTAGTAGATCACATGCCTAAAACAGCCGCACACCCCTACTTTGGCGTAGGCAGTGGCACTGGTTACACCATTGATGGCGTAGAAGGCAAAGAACTAACCTTAGTACGTGGTGTTACCTATACCTTTGACCTGACTATGGTTGGAGGCTCTCATCCTTGGTATATTACCGACGATGCAGTAGGAGCAGGAGCCGGTACGCAATATACTACCCCAAGTTCGGGCACTACTATTACCTTTACACCTACGGGTGCTATGCCTAATTTGTTGTACTATCAGTGTGTTAATCACCCCAACATGGGTTGGAAAATAAACTTGGTAGATGCAGCCGCTCCTAATGAGTTAACTAACCTATCGGCAGGTACTTACACCGCAACAGTAACAGGTGCAAACGGTTGTACAGCAACAGCAGATGCAGTTGTAGGTACCACCACAGTAGCTACCCCTACCTTAACTATCACCGACAACACTTGCACACCGCTTGCAGCAGGTAGCATTAGTGCTACTGGCGATTTAAGCAACACCCTATATTATTACACAGGCGTAGATGCAACCGCTGCTTCGGCTAATGCAGTAAGCAATACAGGTGGTAGCACTACTGCTCCAACTTACACATCATCAATAGTATATGTATGTGTGGTAGATGAAGATGCCAATGGTTGCCGCAGTGCTGCCGCTTGCGGACAAACTGCACCTATTACTTGTGGCTCGTGCGGAGCTGTTGCTGCTGCCCCAACAGATGGCACAAACGCAGCAATTACTTTCTGCCAACAAGGTGGTACACTAACAGGTTCTACCCTTGCCGACCCAACAACACTCGGAGCTAGTTATGCTCGTGTATATTTATTGGTAGATAATGCAACAAGTATTATTTGGGATAACCAACTAACGGTAGCTGCACTTACAGCACCCGCCAATACTACCTCTAGCGACATTACATACAGCATTTACAGCTTAGTGTACAGTACCGATGGCTTCAACGATGTAGTAATTACCAATGGTGTTAGTAACATTATTGTAGGCGACCCAGATGTATTAACCGATGCCGACGATAACAGCCCATTAGAAGCAACCCCAAGCGCTAATGCATGTATGGATTTGTCACCAGCTTCGGCGGCTACTGTAACCGTAGGACAAGCATTAATTTTTGATAGCAGTTCTGATATTATTTGTGGCAACACATCTGCCAACATAGACCTTTCGAGCAGCATAGCAGGTTTACAAGTCACTTGGACAGCAGCCGCAAACCCCGGAAGTAGCATTACTGGTTTTAGCAATCAAGTTACACCCGTTGCTATTAATGCACTAGGCACACCCGATATCACTCAGGTGCTTAGTAATCCAAGTGCAACCACCAATTTTGTTAATTACATTGTTACCGCTCAATTAGGTAGTTGCTTTGGCGACCCTGTAACTATTCCGCAAAGCGTAATGCCTAATTTAAACATTGGTATAACAGGCACTACTTGTAGCATAACTGGTTATAATGTAACTTTTGCCATAATAGGTGGTACAGGTGGTTATAGCGTTACTGGCGATGACGGTATAGTAAACCACTCACCTGGCGATGCCACTGGCGGAGTAGCGGGTGTCCCATCGGGCAATACCCTAACCCTTACTGTCGAAGACAATGACTTGTGTACCGCTACAGTAAGCACTACTGTCACGGTTCCTGCACAACCTACCGGTTTGTCTTGCTGGCAGACTGCCACGCTCAATCCTGCCACTTGTGTTTGGGATGTAACAGGCACACAAGATCCAATGCCAACAGGATTGGATTGTTGGGAAACTGCGACCTTCAATACAACAACATGCGTTTGGGATGTAACAGGCACACAAGATCCAATGCCAACAGGATTGGATTGTTGGGAAACTGCGACCTTCAATACAACAACATGTGTTTGGGATGTAACAGGCACACAAGATCCAATGCCAACAGGATTGGATTGTTGGGAAACTGCGACCTTCAATACAACAACATGCGTTTGGGATGTAACAGGCACACAAGATCCAATGCCAACAGGATTGGATTGTTGGGAAACTGCGACCTTCAATACAACAACATGTGTTTGGGATGTAACAGGCACACAAGATCCAATGCCAACAGGATTGGATTGTTGGGAAACTGCGACCTTCAATACAACAACATGTGTTTGGGATGTAACAGGCACACAAGATCCAATGCCAACAGGATTGGATTGTTGGGAAACTGCGACCTTCAATACAACAACATGTGTTTGGGATGTAACAGGCACACAAGATCCAATGCCAACAGGATTGGATTGTTGGGAAACTGCGACCTTCAATACAACAACATGTGTTTGGGATGTAACAGGCACACAAGATCCAATGCCAACAGGATTGGATTGTTGGGAAACTGCGACCTTCAATACAACAACATGTGTTTGGGATGTAACAGGCACACAAGATCCAATGCCAACAGGATTGGATTGTTGGGAAACTGCGACCTTCAATACAACAACATGTGTTTGGGATGTAACAGGCACACAAGATCCAATGCCAACAGGATTGGATTGTTGGGAAACTGCGACCTTCAATACAACAACATGTGTTTGGGATGTAACAGGCACAAGATCCAATGCCAACAGGTTTTTTTGAAACTGGACTCAATACACAAGTTGGGATGTAACAGGCACACAAGATCCAATGCCAACAGGATTGGATTGTTGGGAAACTGCGACCTTCAATACAACAACATGTGTTTGGGATGTAACAGGCACACAAGATCCAATGCCAACAGGATTGGATTGTTGGGAAACTGCGACCTTCAATACAACAACATGTGTTTGGGATGTAACAGGCACACAAGATCCAATGCCAACAGGATTGGATTGTTGGGAAACTGCGACCTTCAATACAACAACATGCGTTTGGGATGTAACAGGCACACAAGATCCAATGCCAACAGGATTGGATTGTTGGGAAACTGCGACCTTCAATACAACAACATGCGTTTGGGATGTAACAGGCACACAAGATCCAATGCCAACAGGATTGGATTGTTGGGAAACTGCGACCTTCAATACAACAACATGCGTTTGGGATGTAACAGGCACACAAGATCCAATGCCAACAGGATTGGATTGTTGGGAAACTGCGACCTTCAATACAACAACATGTGTTTGGGATGTAACAGGCACACAAGATCCAATGCCAACAGGATTGGATTGTTGGGAAACTGCGACCTTCAATACAACAACATGCGTTTGGGATGTAACAGGCACACAAGATCCAATGCCAACAGGATTGGATTGTTGGGAAACTGCGACCTTCAATACAACAACATGCGTTTGGGATGTAACAGGCACACAAGATCCAATGCCAACAGGTTGGATTGTTGGGAAACTGCGACCTTCAATACAACAACATGTGTTTGGGATGTAACAGGCACACAAGATCCAATGCCAACAGGATTGGATTGTTGGGAAACTGCGACCTTCAATACAACAACATGCGTTTGGGATGTAACAGGCACACAAGATCCAATGCCAACAGGATTGGATTGTTGGGAAACTGCGACCTTCAATACAACAACATGGGTTTGGGATGTAACAGGCACACAAGATCCAATGCCAACAGGTTGGATTGTTGGAAACTGCGACCTTCAATAAACAACATGCGTTTGGGATGTAACAGGCACACAAGATCCAATGCCAACAGGATTGGATTGTTGGGAAACTGCGACCTTCAATACAACAACATGCGTTTGGGATGTAACAGGCACACAAGATCCAATGCCAACAGGATTGGATTGTTGGGAAACTGCGACCTTCAATACAACAACATGCGTTTGGGATGTAACAGGCACACAAGATCCAATGCCAACAGGATTGGATTGTTGGGAAACTGCGACCTTCAATACAACAACATGTGTTTGGGATGTAACAGGCACACAAGATCCAATGCCAACAGGATTGGATTGTTGGGAAACTGCGACCTTCAATACAACAACATGTGTTTGGGATGTAACAGGCACACAAGATCCAATGCCAACAGGATTGGATTGTTGGGAAACTGCGACCTTCAATACAACAACATGCGTTTGGGATGTAACAGGCACACAAGATCCAATGCCAACAGGATTGGATTGTTGGGAAACTGCGACCTTCAATACAACAACATGTGTTTGGGATGTAACAGGCACACAAGATCCAATGCCAACAGGATTGGATTGTTGGGAAACTGCGACCTTCAATACAACAACATGTGTTTGGGATGTAACAGGCACACAAGATCCAATGCCAACAGGATTGGATTGTTGGGAAACTGCGACCTTCAATACAACAACATGTGTTTGGGATGTAACAGGCACACAAGATCCAATGCCAACAGGATTGGATTGTTGGGAAACTGCGACCTTCAATACAACAACATGTGTTTGGGATGTAACAGGCACACAAGATCCAATGCCAACAGGATTGGATTGTTGGGAAACTGCGACCTTCAATACAACAACATGTGTTTGGGATGTAACAGGCACACAAGATCCAATGCCAACAGGATTGGATTGTTGGGAAACTGCGACCTTCAATACAACAACATGTGTTTGGGATGTAACAGGCACACAAGATCCAATGCCAACAGGATTGGATTGTTGGGAAACTGCGACCTTCAATACAACAACATGTGTTTGGGATGTAACAGGCACACAACCTGCACAACCTACTGGTTTGACTTGCTGGCAGACCGCCACGTTCAATACCACCACTTGTGTATGGGATGTAACGGGTAGTGCTGTATCGCCAACAGCCAGCAACAACGGACCTGTATGCGAAGGTGGAACTATTACTTTAAGTGTTAATCCAAACTTACCGTTAGGCATAACGGCTACTTATTTCTGGAGTGGTCCTGCTGGTACAGCAACCGCTCAAAATCCGAGTATCAAAACCATGACACCCGCTAAAACTGGTCTTTACACCGTAACTGTAACTTACAGTAATGGTTGTACGGCAACAGCAACAACGGTATTGGCAATCAATCCAAAACCAGTTGTTAGTTCGGTTGTAGCAACTTGTGTGGCAGGTAGCGGTAGAATTACGGTAACTGCAACAGGTACTAGTTTGACATACAACATTGGTGCTGGTGCACAAACAAGTAACGTATTTAATGGCGTAGCCAATGGTACTTATACGGTAGTTATCACTAATGCTAGTGGTTGTACCGCAACGGCTAATGTAACAGTTAACTGCTCGGCATGTCCTACTCCGGTAGCTAGCAGCAATAGCCCTGTTTGTACAGGAGGCAACATTATGCTAAGTGTTAATCCAAACTTACCGGTGGGCGTAACGGCTACTTATTTCTGGAGTGGTCCAGGCGGAAATGCTACTTTGCAAAATCCAACGATTACCAATGCTACAACTACAAAAGCGGGTGTTTATACCGTAACCGTAACATACAGCAATGGTTGTACAGCAACGGCATCAGCAACTGTAACTTTGGCAGCGTCTATTTCGGGTACTATTTTAGGTCCTTCTTCGTTCTGTTCTGGTGGTTCGGCAGTATTAACTGCAACTGGCGGCGGTACTTATGCTTGGAGTACTAGTGCTACTACGGCAGCTATTACGGTTACAACCGCAGGTACTTATGTAGTTACCATAACCAATGGAGCTGCTTGCAAACGCGTTAGCAAAACCGTAACCACTACAACTTGTAAAGAAACAGATGTATTTGCTCAAATGCAACAAAATCTATCTGTAACACCTAATCCATTTGCAGAAAGAGCTACTATTGAGTTTATGACCAATAGCACCGGACACACAAGTATCAATGTGTACAGTATGGAAGGTAAAGTAGTGGCAACCCTCTACAATGCCAATACCCAAGCAGGCGAAATCTACCAAGTAACTTTGGACGGAGCTAACTTGCCAAGTGGTATGTACTTTGTAGAAATGACCAATGCTAATGGTAAGAAAATGCTGGTAAAAGCAATGATTAGTTATTAGTGGTGAATGGGTGTATTGGTATTAGTTATTAATACACCCTATTAAAAATGAAAAAGTGCACTCCTAACCCTATGGAGAAAGGAAGTGCACTTTTTATATGCAAATTCGTATGCCATTTAATTGTAATATCATGATTAGTTATAATCGATAAATATCATTAAATAGTAAATTGCAGATACTAAATCTCAATAGATTTTTGTAACGCAAAATAGCTATTGAGATATTTTCGATACTAACTACTTGACTTGCTAAGCAAACTACTCAATTGTGTAAGTACTAAATAGATGTAATATTTTTTTAATGCTAAAATAAAGACAAAGTTATAATTAGCAGTACATTGAACCGTATTTACCTATCTTCTGTCTATGCAAAATAACATAGGCTAATTTTTTGCCAAAATAATAAGTATTGAGTAATCATAGTTATCTGTTGTTGTTGCCAATGAGTGTATCTTTATATTCAGCAAAATGACTTTACTATTACTCGATATTTTAATATTTTACATATTGTAAATTAGGTGATTTTCAGACTTATGGAAATAAAATTTAAATCATTGTTTTTTTTACTTTTTGCATCTTGCTTCCTTTACCAAGAAGCTAACGGACAATGTAGTGCCGTTGCTGCTGCCCCTACAGGTAGTATCACACCAAGCACGCTTTGTCAACAAGGTGGCACCTTAATAGGCTCAACCGCCGCCGATGCAACAACACTTGCTAGTGGTTATGCTCGTTTGTATTTGTTGGTAGATAATGCAACTGGCATTGTTGTAGATAACGAAACAACCGTAGCGGCACTTACAGCACCTGCCAATGCCACTAATGCCGACATTATTTATAGCGTTTACAGCTTAGTGTATACCTTAGCCGAGTTTGGTACAGCAGATATCACCAATGGCACAAGCACCATAATAGTGGGCGATGCCAATGTGATAACTGATAACGATGGCGACCCATTGTTGGCAACCCCTACGGTAGCTTCTTGTATGGATTTATCGCCTGCAGCAGCTACTACCGTAACCGTTGGCAAGAGTTTAGATTTTATTTATGATAACTTCTATATCTGTGGCAACACACCTGCTAATATTGACCTTTCGAGTGATATAGCAGGCTTACAAGTAACCTGGACAGCAAGCAGTGCAGGTGGTGTAACGGGCTTCACTAATCAAGCTACTCCTGTTACCATTAACGCAGTTGGCTCTTTCGATATTACCGATGTACTTAGTAATACAAGTGCAAGTCCAGCTACTGTTAATTACATCGTTACACCCCAATTAGGCAGTTGCTTTGGTAATCCAATTACCATTACTCAAACAATATTACCTAATTTAAGTATTGCTATAACATCTACTACTTGTAATGGAACTGATTATAATGTAGCTTTTGCTATAACTGGCGGCAGTGGCGGGTTTACTGTTTATAACGATGCAGGTACGGTAGTTTATACACCCGATAATGCCACAGGAACAGTAACAGGCATTCCGTATGGTATGCTGAACCTAACTCTCGAAGATATGGAAGGTTGTACCTCTGACGTTACTAATACTACTAACAGTCCACAAGTTGTAATTACATCTTTCACAGCAGGTTGTGCTGGTGGAGCAGGTACTGGTACATTAAACACCACTGCTACGGGTGCGGCTACCTTAAGTTACAACATAGGTGCTGGGTCGCAAACAAGTGGTTCGTTTAGCGGATTGGCAGATAATATCTATACTGTAACAGTTACCGGAGGTAATGGTTGTTCTGCTACAAGCACAGCTACCGTTAGTTGCACACCAACTTGCTCAGCTGTTGCTGCTGCCCCCACAGGTAGTATCACGCCAAGCACCCTTTGCCAAGATGGCGGCACCTTAACAGGCTCAACAGCCGCCGATGTCACTCCGCTTGTGGTAGGCTATGCCCGCTTGTATTTGTTGGTAGATAATGCGAGCGGTGTTATTGTAGATAACCAAACGACAATAGCCGCACTTACGGCACCTGCCAATGCCACTAATGCCGACATTACATACAGTGTATATAGTTTGGTATATAGCTTAGCCGAGTTTGGCACAGCAGATATAACCAATGGCACAAGCACCATAATAGTGGGCGATGCTAATGTGATAACAGACAACGACGGAGACCCATTATTGGCATCACCTACGGTGATATCCTGTATGGATTTATCGGCTGCTGCAGCTACTACCGTAACGGTTAGCAGAAGTTTGACGTTTATCTACGATAATTTTTACATTTGCGATAATGTATCAGCCGACATATCATTGTCTAGCGATATAGCAGGCTTACAAGTAACCTGGACAGCGAGCAATACGGCAGGCACTGTAACAGGTTTTGCCAACAATGCCATACCAACAAGTATCAACAATACACCTACCATATACATTACCGATGTATTGAACAATACAGGCTCGACAACGGGCACCGTTACGTACATTGTTACGCCACAATTAGGCGGTTGCTTTGGCGATACGATACATATTGATAAAGATGTGCTACCCGATTTTGGCATTGCCATAACAAGTACTACCTGCAATGGGTCGGATTACGATGTAGCATTTGCTATAACTGGCGGCAGTGGCGGCTTTACGGTCTATAACTACGACAACAGTAATGTTACAGCAGGTACGCTAAATTATACCCCCGACAATACGACAGGTACGGTAACTAGCATTCCGTTTGGCACCATAAATTTATTGATTGATGATGTAGAAGGTTGTACCGCTACGACTACTACAACTATTAATCTGCCATCAAACCCCCTAATTACGGTTACCAATAGTACTTGTACTACTGGTTGTTCTCCGAGTGGTGGAAGTTTTACCGTAATAACTGCTTGTACTAATAGCACGCTTACTTATTATACTGATGCAGCGGGTACAATGGGGGCTACTACTACTGCCCCAGTATATGCACAATCAGGTCCAGCACAAACTATTTATTATGCTTGTGTAGATTTGAATGCTTGTAAAAGTGCCATTCAAACGGTTACTACTGTACCCGGTACTTGCACAACACCAACAGCAGGTTTAAACAACAACGGTCCATTAACATGTACCACAACTAGTGTTACCTTAACAGGCACAGGTAGCGGAACTTACGCATACAGCGGCGGTTCTTCAACAGTTAGCACGGCGGGTACTTATACCGTAACGGTAACAAGTGCCAACGGTTGCACCGCAACAGCTACCACCGAAGTTATGCAGGATATTACTACACCCATAATTACCTCCTTTACGGCAGGTTGTTCGGGTGGTACAGGCACAGGCACCTTAACTACTACGGCTACTGGTGTAGCTACATTAAGTTACGACATAGGTACTGGCTCGCAAACAAGTGGTTTGTTTACTGGCTTGGCAGACAATACCTATACAGTAACGGTTACATCGGGTAATGGCTGTACGGCTACTAGTTCAGCAACGGTTAGTTGCGTGCCTATATGTCCTGTTTTAACTGCTGCTGCCCCTGCTGTCGTAATCAATAACCAAAGTACTTGCACGGCTTGTACATTAGGAGGTGGTGTAGTTGCGGCTCCGTTAGGTAGCTGCCCTGTTGGTTCTACGCTACAATATTCTACCGATAATGGAACTTTGTGGAGCACAACCTTGCCTACTTATAACCAAACAACGCCTATTACTATACTTACACGTTGTAATTGCGGCATAGACAATTTGGTATCAAGTCCAACAAGTACAGTGACTACTGCCCCTGGTGTTTGTACTCCAGTTTCGGCTAGTATTACAGGAACTACTAACGTAGCTTGTGGAGCAGCTATTAGTTTAAGCGCTTTGCCTGCTAGTGCAGCAACTTATGCGTGGAGCGGACCAAATGCTTATGCAGCAAATACTGCTAGTATTAACCGCCCCGGAGCAACGGCTGCTATGTCGGGCGATTATACCGTAACGGTAACAACTGCAAATGGCTGTACATCAACGGCAAGTACTAATGTAACAGTTGGAGCATGTACAGGTTTTACCTTTAACTTTGGTTTCTTTGACCCATGTATTTGCCAAAACGATGCTTCTACGCTTGTCAATGGTACGTTTAATGAGTTGGCAGGTGTAACTTTTGTTCCTCAAACCATTGGGTCTATTACTTCGGTGCCGAGCGATTTTGTTATAACTGTTCAAAGTTCAACAGGAACTATTGGATTGACTAACGGAACAATACTAACCTATAACCAGGGCTTTACACGTTGGGATACACCTATTTTTCAGCATGTAGACAACATTGGTTATACGGCTACTTTTGAGGTAACGGCTGCTGCCGGAAACCAATTTGGTATTGCTGCGGGTACAGTACTAGGGCTTGTTTCAGGCTCAAATAAATGTGCTTATCCCGACCCAATATTTAGCCCTGCCGTACCTGCTGCATTTTGCACCAGCGATGCCGCTTTTATACTAGGGGCTAACCACACCGATTCGGGACCTGCTGGAGCTGCCACCTTTTATATTGATAGTAGTACTCCGCCAGCTACAGCAACAGGAACACCTGTTACACAAATTTCGCCAGTATTGTTGGGTGTGGGGGCACACACTATTCGACTAGATTACTTAGGCGGCAATAACGGAAATGTTTCGCCCGATAATGGTGTAACGCCTGCCTTCCCAGGTTGTATACAATCGGTTATTGCCCCTACCAATGTAAGTATCTGTGCTCCGGGATGTGCGCCTAATAGTGGTGCATGGGCTCCGTAAAGAGGTAGTTATAATGCTTTGATATTGTTGATTGTAAGCTAATCAATAGTAATGGGTGCCATATATGGAACTAAAATAAGGTCAGATAGGTGAAATTATTTCGCCTATCTGACCTTTGTTTGTTTGGGTATTTACCGTGCTATGGGGGTGCCACCAACCGTGCCTTTAGGGAATGCTATTCATCACCCCCAAAAAAGACATATTCCGCGTCAAGCGGGGCGGCGCAAGTTTTTGAAGTGGTAGACTAATTTAGAGTAGATGATACACAAAACTAAGTTACAATAAATCGTCCATTTTTTTACTTAAATCGGGTATGTTTTGTTGTAAAACAATGCTATACTGATAGGCTGTATCGTGGCAAAGGTGTTGATATAGGTAATCGTCGAGGTAAAAAAGGGTAGGAGAGGAGAGGGACGCGCTAGTAGTTTGTTTGTTAAACTTGGCATACTGTTGCCAAAACGATTGATATAGGGAGGCATCTTTTAAGCCCTCGAACAGTAACCATTGTTCGAGAGGTTTGTTTTGCTCAAGTTGCTGCTACTGTGGCAGGCAACAATGCAATAGTGTAATATTATCGTAAAAAAGTAGTCTAATATACGTTTTATCACCCAAAAAAATCAGACAAATATTTTGTAACTTCAGATAGAAACACTGCAACATGAAGCAGAGAACATGCAATTGTAAACAAGCGGTTTGCGGTTTTAAGCAGCTTTTTTGTCAGGTTTTAGGTGTTTGTTTGCAAAAATGGCAGTTTATTTATCTTGTTATAAATAGCCAAAAACACAAAAGGTAGATTAGTTTTAGTACTAATCTACCTTTTTGGTGTTCGATGAGGAGCGTTTGCTAGGGTAAAATGCTTTTGGGTGATAAGCAACCTTGCAATAATGTACCAACAGCTAATTTTATTTACAACGGAGACACAGAGAACACGGAGGTTTTTCTCTGTGTGCCTCTTGTTGTTTTTTCTTTCTGTACAAAGTTAACAGCGGGCAGCCAACAGCGGACAGCGTACAGCCCCAAGCCAATACTTAATTACGTTTGGTTATTTTAACAATACCGCCGCCATTATACGAGTGGTACTCGCCGTTGTACATGGCATCGGCGCTTACGGGACCTAGCACAAATGTACCGGGCGATACGGAGCGGGTTACGTAATAAAAGTTTTTAGGTGCCGATGTAGCGTAGGTAAATAAGTTAACGCGGTCGTCTCTAAAATCTTGGTGTTCGGGTGTTGTGGCATCTTTAATCCAGGTCATGTCGGGCATATCGCCAATGCGTGGGTTTTCTACCTCTAAACCTGCGGGTAGCATATCGGTGACAACCACATTAGGTACGTTTGCGGCGCCTGTTGTTTGTAGGCTTAGTTTTACCACTACCATGTCGTTTTGTTGTAGGGTGTTGCCTGCCAAAGGTCGCCCGAAGCGGTCGAAGTAGCTGCGGCGTATTTTCAAAAAGTTGTCTTCTTCTTTAAATGTGCCATTGGCGGTTAAACCTTCGGCTTTCCAGAAATAGTACAGTTTGCCTTTGCCTGCTGCGGTAATGTTCACTTTGCCTGCTTTTAAATCTTTCCAAGATAAACTTAGGTTGTTTTTGCCATCAAATTTACCCACTGTTTTGCCACCTGCTGTAACGGTAGCGGTGGCGGTGCCTGCTGCGTTGTCGCGTTTGGCTAGTTTGCCCATTGCCAATAGGGTAAAAGCTGCCTCTTGGGTGCTGTGCCATCGGGTAGCTTTGTAGCTTTGTATAAGGTGTTTGGTAATGATGCCAATTTGTTGATTTTGGGGGTCGGAGTCTAATAAACCGTAAAGTGATAGGGCTTCGTCGCGTAGGGGCGAGTAAAAGCTATCGTCAAAGGCGGGCATAGCTTGTTCGCCGCTGTATGCTGCGGGTACAATTTGTGCGAAGCGTGTTTTATCGCCTGCCATACCGTAGCTGGCGGCAAGTAGGTATCGTCCGTCTAGGCTTAACAAAGCGGGGTTCGATTTGTAGTAGTTCATCATCGATATTTGGGGTTTGCCCATCAACGACAGCACATACAAGCTGTAGGGTATTTCTTTTTTAGCTACTTCGCGTTTTTGCTCTTTGCCTGCGGCATTGCGGAAACGATACACAAAGTTTTCTTTTTTTGCTAAACGTTTTTGTACGTAGTCGCTTAGGTCGGTTAGTACTTTGTCTTTCACCTCAAAGCCTGCTCGTTTGGCTTCGTACAAAAAGTGGAGGGCATACACACTTCCCCACCAGCTTTCTTCCTCGCCACCTTGCCAATACGACAAGCCACCTGTGTACAACTGCATGCCCTCTATTTTGCGCACCGCTTCTTGTACATTGTAGTTGGGATTATTGCTGTTTTTTAGCGTGGCAGTTTTAAGGTCTTTACCCATGCTTTGGGCTATATCGTAGAGGTACCTGCGGGAAAGCTGCCGATACTGTTTGCTCTACGCAGCCATAAGGGTATTGTATTAGGTAGTCAAGGTCGCCAGCAAACTCGGTCATCGGCGATGAGCTGATTAACAAATCGCCGTCAATGCTTTCGGGTATATAGTTGCTGCCCATTGCTAAGGCTTCGGTTTTACCTGCATCTAGGGTTCCGCTGCCGCTTTCTTTTTGCAACGATGCAGGTGGGCGTATGCTAATGTTTAGTTGTTCGGTAAAGGTTTCGCCTAGTGCAGTGATGGCAGTTTTTACTTTACCCTCGCCTACGGCAGTTTGGGCAACAACGGTAAAGGTAGCTCGTGCTTCGCTGTTGGCGGGTATGTTTAAGGTGGTATTGTTGCTACCTGCTACGGTCAAGCCACCCTCGGTGGTAATGGTTACTTTGCCCGATGCTGCTTTGTTGGTGGTATTGGCAAAGGTAACGGGCACTAACAGCGAGTCGCCGGGGCTGCTAAAACGTGGCAAGCCGGTGCTAACCACAATGGGGTCGGCAACTTTCATGGGTGCATCGCCCGAGCCAAACTGACTGCCTTTATAGGCAACTGCCATCACGCGCAGCTCGCCCGAAAACTGGGGTATATTTACCTCGTACTCTACTATGCCGCTGCTGTTGGCTTTTAGTAAACCGCTCCAATAGCTTACTAACTCTATGCGTTTGTTGGTGATAGGATTAACGCGTTTGCCTAGGTCGTAGGCATCGCCGCCACCTGTTAGCAATCCGCCGCTCATAATTTCGGGAAACAAGAAGGGGTAAAGGTCGTAGGAGTTGACCTCTAATCCGCGTTTTTGATAGAAAAAGTTATACGGTTGTGGTGTTTTGTAGTTTTTGAGTTGTAAGATGCCCTCGTCTACTACGGCAATAGCTACTTCGGCATTGGGTATGGTTTGTACGCGTATTTTTTGTTTGGTTTGCGACCTAACACTTTCGGGGGCTGTTATTTTTACGCCAATGCTGTCGGCGGCATTAGCTACCATCATGGGGGCATAACCATGTGCAACGGTTAGGGGTATTTGGGCGTTGTTCATGGGGCGTATAAGGGTTGCCGATACAAAAATGTTGGGTATCATATCTTTGGTTACATCAATGGTTATTTCTTTGGCTTTTTTGTCGGTTTGCACATAAAAATGTTTGATGATGTGGTCGCGTTCAAGGCTAACCAATATTTTACCCTCAAAGGGTGTAGTTAGCAACACTTTGGCTTTATCGCCCACTTTGTATTTGTCTTTATCAAACTGCATTTCTATGTTGCCCTCGCGGTTAACTTCAAACGAGGTAGTTTGGGTGTCGCCGTATCCATAGGCATAAAACGATTTTTGCACGTAAGCTTCGGCTTCGGGTCGGCTAATACGCACTTCAAACTCGCCTGATTGACTGGGGATATAGGTAAATTTGGTGTTAGTACCTTTTATGTTGATGCGTTTTTTGTCGACTTCGGTGATGGTTTCGCGTTGCGAGGTGTAGCGGTATCCGCCATTATCGCCGGTGGTTTCTAAAACGGTGCGCCAGTTGTAGCGTATAATACTTAGGTCAACATCGCCGTCAATTACTTTGCCTTCTTTGTCAAGGGCAATTAGTGGAATGTCGAGCGGTTTGCGGGTATTGGTATACTCGTCTATCTGACCAATGCCATAAAACACTTTTTGGGTAAAGATGTCGAACCTTGACACGCGATTTACGGGTCTGCCCGATTCATCAAAAACCGTTACAAACATTCTGCCTTTTAGCAAGCCCATGTCTTTGTACTCTTCGGGTATGTCAAAAACGGTGCTAAATTTACCTGCTGCATCGGTTTTACCTTCGTTAATTTTGTTGCCTATTTCTTTGTTGGTGTTGGTTTCGAATGTGTAGCTTTCAAATTTTTTAGGGCTGAATGGCTCGCGTTTCATGCTCATTTCTACCTCGTAATTGCGGTCGCTGGCAGGTGGTCCAAAAAGGTTGGTGGCAGTACCCGATAGGGTAACACTGTCGGGTACTTCGGCGGCGGTTTTATCGGTTTTTACATCTACCCTAATGCGGTCGGGCATAAACTCTTCGATGTTGATACTTTTTGAATTGAGCAATACATCGTTAGCGGCGTATACCTCTATAGTATACGTACCTGTTACTATGTTGTGTGGCAGATTGATAGCGGTTTCGGTAGCACCTTCGTCGTTTAGGGTTTTGCGTATGGTTTGATATTCTTTGCCATTTGGCAGCATCATTTTTAGGTTAATAGGTATGCGCCCGGGCGATTGCCAATTGGTATTGCGCACTAAGGTACTTAGGTAAATGGTTTCGCCGGGGCGATAGATGTCGCGGTCGCCATAAATAAAGGCTTCGTATTTTGCGGCATTGCTCATACGTCCGCCAACTTCGTAGCGCTCGGTGGCTACGGCAGCTTGGTTAAGCAGTAGGTAGTTAAAATCGCTGCCTTGCTGTACGGTAAGCATAGCTATAGTAAAATCGGGGATTTGTTTTTTTAGATTCTCGAATACTGCAACACCATCTTGGTTGCTGGTAGCGTTTAGTACTTTTTGGTTGTTGCTGCTTATCAACGATACAGCAACACCGCCCATAGGGGTGGCTTTGTTGATAGAATTGGCAAAGACCAGAATGCGGTCGGGTTCTTGTTTGGCAATTAAACCAATGTCGGAGTAAGATACAATTTTAGAATCGGTCACAAAATTACGTTCTTTATCGCGCACTTCAATCACATAAATGCCCTCGAATTGAGGCAGTTTGTCTTCAAAATTTAAGTTTAATAAAAAGCCACTGCCCGACTTGGCTAATTTTTTTACCGGAAACTCTTGTTCGGATATAAGCGAGCCAAAGCGGTCGGCATCGTAATATTGGTAATCGGTATAGCCATAGTCGCCGTTTTCGCTATAATCGTAGCCCCACTGCATGCCGTTTTCCATAAACGACATGATGTTGTTTTCGAACACTTTGCTTATTTTTACGCTTACTTTATCTACGCCATTAATTTTAACTGCAATATTTTTATAACCTTTGTTAGATAAGTACGATGCTTTTTCTTCGACAAAATCGATGCTAGGTTTTAGTTTGCCAAACGAAACGGGCGATTCGTAATCAGAGTCCATGCGTCCTTTAAACACGCCGCGTAAACCTTTGGCAATGTTTAGTTTGTAGATATTGCCGGGTGTAAAATCATTGCTGGCAATAGTAAAACCATTGGAGGCGTTTTCTATGTCAAAATCTATTTTGGGCGAAATTTCGATAAGGCTTTTTATGTTTTCGGGTTCTACTTGTTGCGATAGGTTTACGAAAACGGTTCCGCCGTCGCCGTTGTGGTCGGCTTGTATGCCAAGTACTTCAACGTTGCTTGGTGGTACCAAAATGGTTTCGGTAGCCATTTCTTTTTTGGTTGTCCAGGTACTATTTACAACGGGCAAGCCTTGGTTTATGGCAATAGTTATTTTGTTTTCGGCATCTTTAAAGCTAACATCGGCAATTTGCAGGGCTAATCGGGTGGCGGGTGTAGTACTTAAAATGTTGTAGGCTACTTTTTTGCCATCTACGCTAACCGCCAAATGCTCGGATAAACTTTGGGGATTTACCTCGGTGTTAAACAACAAATCGATGCCAATAACGGCTTTGTTTTGGTTACTTGCCGATTTTTGCCAGTTCGCCGTAAAGTTATCTACACTTAAATAAGGCGTGTGGAAATGAATGTTGGTAGATTTGGGGTCGAGGGTTAAATCTTTTTTTAGCCTATTTTGCAATACTCGCTCGCTTAGTTGGGCTTTAAATTCGGTGCTTGGTGCAAAGGGCTGCATAGGCGAAAATACCAATACATTGGGCGATGTCCATTGGTATTTGCCTTTTATGGCTGGCTCAAACTGCATAAACTCGGTGGTATCCCAGGTATACAACAGCGAGTCGGGTACAAGGTCTTCGTTGAAGGTAAAAACCAAGTTTTCGGATTGGTTGATTTCTTCTTTGAAGTTGCGGTCGGTGATAACCAACTTACCTGCATTGCGGTTGCAAGAAATAATAAGACAGCTCGATAAAACGAACAAAAGAAACGAAGTGGAAAAAATGTGTTTCATATAGCGATGATTTATGAAGTGGCGAAGTGGCGATATTGTGATGTGGTGAAGTGGCGATATTGTGATGTAGCAATGTTGTGATATGGTGAAGTGGCGAAAAGAGTGAAGTGTCGAAAATAAATATAGCTATTGCAGGTCTATGTAACTATGTCAATCTATGTATCTATGTGTCGAAAATAAATATAGCTATTGTGGGTCTATGTAACTATGTCAATCTATGTATCTATGTGTCGAAAAATCGGCGTTCTATTTTGCGATGTGGAGATGTTGTGAAGTGGCGAAACAAACATAGCTATTGTAGGTCTATGTAACTATGTCAATCTATGTATCTATGTGTCGAAAAATCGGCGTTCTATTTTGCGATGTGGAGATGTTGTGAAGTGGCGAAACAAACATAGCTATTGTAGGTCTATGTAACTATGTCAATCTATGTATCTATGTGTCGAAAAATCGGCGTTCTATTTTGCGATGTGGAGATGTTGTGAAGTGGCGAAACAAACATAGCTATTGTAGGTCTATGTAACTATGTCAATCTATGTATCTATGTGTCGAAAAATCGGCGTTCTATTTTGCGATGTGGAGATGTTGTGAAGTGGCGAAACAAACATAGCTATTGTAGGTCTATGTAACTATGTCAATCTATGTATCTATGTGTCGAAAAATCGGCGTTCTATTTTGCGATGTGGAGATGTTGTGAAGTGGCGAAACAAACATAGCTATTGTAGGTCTATGTAACTATGTCAATCTATGTATCTATGTGTCGAAAAATCGGCGTTCTATTTTGCGATGTGGAGATGTTGTGAAGTGGCGAAACAAACATAGCTATTGTAGGTCTATGTAACTATGTCAATCTATGTATCTATGTGTCGAAAAATCGGCGTTCTATTTTGCGATGTGGAGATGTTGTGAAGTGGCGAAACAAACATAGCTATTGTAGGTCTATGTAACTATGTCAATCTATGTATCTATGTGTCGAAAAATCGGCGTTCTATTTTGCGATGTGGAGATGTTGTGAAGTGGCGAAACAAACATAGCTATTGTAGGTCTATGTAACTATGTCAATCTATGTATCTATGTGTCGAAAAATCGGCGTTCTATTTTGCGATGTGGAGATGTTGTGAAATAGTGGCTTTTTCGCTGCTAAGATAACTCTTTTTTTTTAGATTTAGTTCCATATAAGTGATAAAACAGAAAATTTTTATTTTGGATACAAGTATGTCGGCTGTAGTGTTAAAAAAGGCGTACCTTTGTGGCAAAATAAGGATGTATAAAAGCAACAAAATACCCATTAAAGCTAATTAGCAAACACTTAATTCCAAGATAGCCAATATTTTTCTGCCCAAATACTTGCTTAAATATTAGGTAAATTAGCCACAAAACATTACCTTTGCCGCTGCTTTAGTGGCAAATCAAATTATTGAAAACAACCTATCATCATTTGGATATTTACGATTATCACCAACCCGTATTGCTTGCCGAAAGTATTGAGCAACTTAATTTGCAACCCAACGGCATTTATGTAGATGCTACCTTTGGTGGTGGCGGACACTCGCGCGCTATATTAGCTATGCTAAACGAGCAAGGGCGTTTGTTTGGCTTTGACCAAGACCCCGATGCGCATAAAAATGCCCTTCACGATGCTCGGTTTACCTTAATCCCCCAAAATTTTAGACACCTAAAACGCTTTTTGCGCCTTTATGGGGTAAGCCAAGTTGATGGCATTTTGGCAGATTTGGGCGTGTCGTGGCATCAATTAAAAACCCCCGAGCGCGGTTTTTCTATCCATTTTAACGATGACCAACTAGACATGCGAATGGATAAAGACAACGAACAACTGCTTACTGCTCGTAAAATTATCAACACCTACTCGGCAGATAAACTCACCTATTTATTTGAAACCTACGGCGAACTGCCCGGCACCAAACGCCTTGTTCAAGCCATATTAACCGAGCGCCGCCTGCGACCGATAGAAACAGTGCTGCAACTCAAAATTTTGGCTCAACCCTTTATCAAAAACCTAAAACAAACCAACCGATATTACGCCCAATTGTTTCAGGCTTTGCGCATAGAGGTTAACGAAGAAATGCAGGTTTTGCAAGATTTACTAACCCAAAGCGCCGAGGTGTTAAAACCTAATGGGCGCTTGGTTGTCATCTCGTATCACTCGTTAGAAGACCGCATTGTAAAAAACTACTTCAAACGCGGCGTCTTTGATGATACCGACACCCGCGACTTTTATGGCAACACCACCAAACCGTTTGAACAAACACACAAAAAAGTAATGCTGCCCACCGAACACGAAATAAAAGACAACCCCAAAGCCCGAAGCGCAAAAATGAGGGTAGGAGAGAGGGTTTAATGGTTTTTGGCTGTCGGCTGTTGCGAACTAAAAAAATGAAAAACAACAAGAGACACAGAGAAGAACGAGTGTATGTTTTTCGGTGTCTTGCTAAAAAATAGCAAATAAAAAAGCCATAACTCATGCAAAAAAATCTCCGTGTTCTCTGTGTCTCCGTTGTAAATTTAAAAAACAAGCAATGATATTTTATTTGTGTAAATTGAGCAATTAATAAGCCGTCTTCACTCCTCCAAACAACATCTGTAACACCACAACTCCCCAAAACCTTGAGCAAAACCAACAACCTAAACCAACAGTTGCAACGTGTGCTTGCCAAGCTCGAAAATATTAATTTTCGGGACAAAGACTTTATTGCCAACAACATTAACTACATTGTGTTCTTGGCATTTTTGGCAGCTATATACATTGCTAATGCCCGCCTTGCCGAGCGAAACATTAGACAAGCAAACGACTACAAAAAAGAACTACAAGAGCTGCGTTGGAAATACATGACCGATAAGTCGGACTTGATGATTAAAAGCAAACAAACCGAAGTAAGTAGAGCCGTTAAAGATATGGGATTGCGAGATTTAACCGCTCCGCCGCCTAAACTAATGGTGAAACCTAACGAATAAATGGTGAAGTGGCGAAATGGTGAAGTGGCGAAGTGGCGAAGTGGCGAAGTGGTGAAGTGGCGAAATGGTGAAGTGGCGAAATGGTGAAGTGGCGAAATGGTGAAGTGGCGAAATACTAAAGTTACTCGTTTCACTCGTTTCACTCTTTCACTCTTTTCACTCTTTTCACTCTTTCACTCTTTTCACTCTTTCACTCTTTTCACTCTTTTCACTCTTTCACTCTTTCACTCTTTTCACTCTTTTCACTCTTTTCACTCTTTCACTCTTTTCACTCTTTTCACTCTTTCACTCTTTTCACTCTTTTCACTCTTTTCACTCTTTTCACTCTTTTCACTCTTTTCACTCTTTTCACTCTTTTCACTCTTTTCACTCTTTTCACTCTTTTCACTCTTTCACTCTTTTCACTCCTTTCACTCTTTCCCCCAAATGAGTATAAAAAAAGACATTTTAATACGCGTAAACGTGGTGTTTATTATTTTGTGTGCTATGGGCAGCTTAATAATAGCGCAGGCTTTTCGTATCCAAACATTTGAAGGCAAAAAATGGCGCGACGAAGGACGAAAAAGTACCCGAATAGACACCATAGAAGGCGACAGAGGTAATATATACTCGGAAGATGGGCGACTGTTGGCTACCTCGTTGCCCTCGTTTGATATTTATATGGACATGACCGTTGCCGCCGACACCACCTTTAAAAACGGTATTGATAGCCTATGTATAGGTTTAGCCCAACTTTTCGACGAAACAGGCGAAGCCGAAGACTATAAAACCAAATTGGTGGATGCCCGAAAAAAAGGTAATGCCTATCTCGAAATACAAAAAAGCGTAAATTTTACCCAACTGCAAACCCTAAAAAAATTGCCCATACTTAGATTAGGCAAATTTAAAGGCGGCATAATTACTAGGTCAAGAACCAAGCGCGTACAACCCTTTAACCCCTTAGCCCAACGAACCATAGGTTATGCCCGTACCAATGCCCAATCGGTTGGTTTAGAAGGGGCTTTTGATAACTACCTGCGCGGACAACCCATTATTAGACTGATGCAAAAGGTGCGCGGCGGCGGTTTTATTGCCCTAAACGACGACCTTGAAACCGGAAACTACAACGGCAAAGATGTATATACCACCATAGACATAAACCTGCAAGATGTAGTAGAAAACGCCCTGTCTAAAACCCTTAATCAGTTTAAAGCCGCCTATGGTTGTGCCATTGTCATGGAGGTAAAAACAGGCAAGATAAAAGCCATTGCCAACTTAGGCATTAGCACCGATACAACCGTTACCTACTGGGAAAAATACAACTACGCCATTGGCAACAAAACCGAACCTGGCTCTACCTTTAAAGTAGCCTCGCTTGCCGCCCTACTCGACGATAACTATGTAACCGACACCACAAAAGTAGACACCGAATGGGGTAAAAAGAAATTCTACGACAAACTAATGAGCGACTCGCACCCACCCGAAAAACGAATACTAAGCGTTAGGCGCATCATGGAAACATCGTCGAATGTGGGTATAGCTAAACTTATCGAGCAGTTTTATGGCAATCAACCTAAAAAATTTGTAGAACACCTCGAAAAAATGCACCTGCACCAACCCACAGGTATAGAAATTGAAGGCGAACCCACACCCACCATAAAACGCCCCGGTACCCAAGATTGGAGCGGCGTTACGCTACCTTTTATGGCTATTGGCTACGAAACCGAACTAACACCCCTGCAAATACTCTGCCTATACAACGCCATTGCCAACAACGGAACCATGATGAAGCCTTATTTGGTAACAGATGTAAAAGAGTTTAACTACACCCTACGCCGCTTTACCCCCACCGTGTTAGCCCAAAACGTTTGCAAACCACAAACCGCCAAACTAATAACCAATATTTTAGAGGGCGTGTTAGAAGAAGGAACCGCAAAAGCACTCTACACAGGTAGCTTTTCGATAGCTGGTAAAACAGGTACCGCCAAAATTGCCAAAGACAAACAAGGCTACAAAGACCTTTACCAAGCCTCGATAGCAGGCTATTTTCCAGCCAACGACCCACTTTACTCGTGTATAGTGGTTATCAACTCGCCAACAGGTAACGATTATTACGGAGCATCGGTGGCAGGACCCGTTTTTAAAGAAATTGTCGAAAAATGCTACTCGCTAAGCACACAACACCACAAAGCCATCAACCAAACCAAACAAGATACCCTAAAAGGCAACCTGCCACTTATTGATAGCGGTTTTGGCGATGATATACGCACCATCTACAACCAACTACACATACCTACCAACAACCAACAAGCCGAATGGCTAAGCACACAACGCACCAACGACACCGTATGGCTACGCACATTGCCCCTTATCGACAATCTAATACCCAACGTAAAAGGCATGGGCTTGCGCGATGCCGTTTTTATGCTCGAAAGCAAAGGACTTAAAGTGCGCTTTGCCGGACAAGGAAAAGTAAAAGCCCAACGACCCGCCTACGGCACACGATACCGCAAAGGCGATGTAGTGTATATTGAGTTGAAATAAGGTACAAAAAACCTTACAGACATTAAGCCTGTAAGGTTTGTATAAATGCCAAACAACTAAAATTACAAATTACACCATACCCGTTACGGTTACCGATACTACATCGCTAAAATCGCCTACCTGACGCATGTTTTTATCTACATAAATAATGCGGTAGCGCCAAATAGCACTTTTACCAGCAGCAGGCAGCGGGTGCTCGTCGATAAAATTGGGCGATACACCTGTACCAATCCATTGCCATTGCTCGTTACCATCGTAGTTGGCAAATACCTGAATGCCTGTGTGGTTGTTTTTCCGCCAAACCAATTCGGGGCGTCCACCTGCCGAAAAACGAATAGTAAACGCAATCTTGCTTTCGCTTAACACAATATCCTCGCCAAACAAACCAAGGTCTTGCCCATCGGCTTCGGTAAAATCTTTGTGGGCTTTTATCCGCTTGCCAATAGCCGCTGCCCTACCTACAATATCGGGTGGTACAACAGCAGGCACAGCATCTAAATTGGGCTGAACAGGCGATAGGGTAATTACCGAACCACTCTCAACACCATACAATAACTCGCGCCTATACGCCGTTAAACTCCGCGAATACTCTTGGGTTAAATTAATTACCTCCGACCAATAACTGAACCCCAAATTTGCCTTTTGCATGTCGGTTACTTCATCGTCGGTTAAGCCATACTTGTCTTTGTATTTAGACAACTTTTTGGCAAAATTACTAAACCATGCTATCAATTCAGCCATCTCTCTTGGAACAAAAGATTTTTTCATACGCTAAATGCTTTTTAAAGTGCTTAAACAATTGATACCCCTATAACGAAAAACAAAGGCTCTTTAGTTCCTTATAGCACCTGTTTTTTTGTTTTTTTTGCTTGTTTTAACACTTTCTGGGTTGTATTCAATCAAAAATAAAGCAAATCCCCTCTTTTTAGCACATCGCACAGCCAATGGAGGGTATCGCACAGCCAATGGAGGGTATCGCACAGCCAACGGAGGGTATCGCACAGCCAACGGAGGGCATCGCACAGCCAACGGAAGGTATCGCACAGCCAACGGAAGGCAGTGCAAAATGACCGGAAGGCAGTGCAAAATGACTGGAAGGCAGTGCAAAATGACTGGAAGGCAGTGCAAAATGAATAGAGGGCATCGCACAGACAACGGAAGGTAGTGCAAAATGACTGGAAGGCATCGCACAATCAACGGAAGGCAGTGCAAAATGAATGGAACGCACCGCAAAACTGCATAGATTAAGTGCTGTATCAAAAATAAATACCCACACCAAACCACACTTAATCCATCTGTTACAAAGAAAAACAACTAATCCAATTCCCCAAACCTCCTTTCCCAAAGGAGGACGATTAAAAGTTTCGCTTGCGAAACTTTTAATCAGGAGGATTTAACACCTACTTAACTTATGCACAACTTTTTTCAAAACTTCGACTTTGCACAGCTAAACTCGCCCGACTTTAAAGAAGACAGCGTGCGCGAAGTACTAATATTGCCCCTATTACAACAACTTGGCTACAACAACACCCAAATTGTACGCAGCAAAACATTCCAAAACCCATTTGTAAAAACAGCATCGGGCAAACGCGCCCTACAACAAACACCCGATTACCTACTGCGCATAGCCGATAGCTACGCTTGGGTACTTGATGCCAAAGCACCCAACGAAAATATTACCGACGGTGGCAACGTAGAGCAAGCCTACTTTTATGCCATACACCCCGAAGTGCGCACCAAATTTTTTGCACTCTGCAATGGCAAAGCATTTAGCTTATTTAGGCACGACACCGCCCAGCCCATACTATATTTTGAGTTGCCCGACATTGCCCAACACTGGGACGCACTAAGCAGCTACCTATCGCCTGGCTCGTTTCAAAGCGGCAAAACCTTTACCTACCAAAGTGTAAAAAAAGCCAACACCACCCAACAATTCGATTACTTAAACCAACCACTTTTAGAAGAAATACCCGTACATAAACAATCCGCCAAAAGACACTTTGGCGTACATGGCTATTTTACCAAACAAACATGGAATGTAGTTGCCGAGTACATCAAAAACTTTTCGCAAGTAGGCGACCTTGTGCTTGACCCTTTTGGCGGTAGCGGCGTAACTGCCATAGAAGCCCTAATGAACAACCGACAAGGCATACACCTTGACCTTAACCCCATGTCTACGTTTATGGTAGATAGCCTTCTTCTGCTCCAGTAAAAGATAGCCAGTTAAAAAGTAGTTTTGTGCAAATTAAAAGTGCTTATTTATCTAAGGAGCCACAAACAGAAGAACAAATTACCGCAGCCCTAAAAAAATACCCTTATCCAAAAGGAGTAAGTTTACCTAAAGGCAGCGATGTAACTGTAGTAGAAGACCTTTTTAGCCCCAAACAATTAGCTCAATTAGCCTATCTAAAACACCTAATACTACAACACAGCACAGACAATGTAAGAAAAAGTTTGTTACTGGCTTTTTACAATACAGTAGCTATTTGTAATTTAACTTTTCATGCTACTCCCAAAGGAGGAGGTAATCATTTTGGATATTACTACAGATACCGTATAGCTAAAGAGCCAACAATACTAAATACCATGGCGGTATTTGAAAGGAAATTTGAAAGAATAGTTGCTGCTAAAAAAGAGACAAGTTACAAGATAAACCCCGACACGATAGGCAATTTACAAGTAGTTCACGGCACAGCAACTAATTTGAGTTTTATTAAAAAGGAGAGTGTAGATTACATTTACACCGACCCACCCTACGGCAAAAAGATACCTTATTTAGATTTATCGGTGATGTGGAACGCTTGGTTAGATTTGGCAGTAAGCCAACAAGACTACGAACAAGAGGCAATAGAAGGCGGCGAACACCACAAAACCAAAGACGAGTACAACAGCCTAATGGCGCAAAGTATCCGCGAGATGTATAGGGTATTAAAGTTTGATAGGTGGATGAGTTTTGTGTTTGCCCACAAAGACCCCGAGTTTTGGCACCTAATTATAGAAACAGCCGAGCAATGCGGCTTTGAATATGCAGGGGCAGTGGCGCAAAAAAATGGGCAGACGAGTTTTAAAAAACGCCAGAACCCATTTACCGTTTTGTCGGGTCAGTTGATAATCAATTTCAGAAAAGTGCGTAAACCGCGCTACATTTTAAAAGCCAGCTTGGGTATGGATATCAGCGACATAGTAACGCAAACCATAGAGGGTATTATTGCCAAAAACAACGGAGCGAGTTTGGAGCAAATAAACGACGAGCTAATTATTAAGGGTTTAGAATTGGGCTTTTTAGATTTGCTCAAAAAACAATACAGCGACCTAACACCCCTGCTATTAGATATGTTTGACTACGACGACAAAACCGAGTTGTTTGCAATACGCAAAAACACCCAATTTAAAAGCCATTTAGACCTCGACCTGCGGGTGCGCTATTACCTAATTTCGTATTTGCGGCGCATGGAGCTGCAACGCAAAACCGCCACTTTTGATGAGATTGTGCTGCACATAATCCCGTTATTAAAAAACGGTACTACCCCCGAAGCCCAAACTATTTTAAACATTTTGCAAGATATAGCCGAGCGAGTTGGCGATGATAGTTGGCAACTAAAAAAACAATCGAGTGCGCAACTAAGCATGTATTTGTAACCTAATCTGCCAAAAATACTTTATCTTTGCGGTTGATTTGGTTGTTGCAACAAAACCATACAAATGTAGTTTAGTAGCAAAGGGTTATATTTGTAGCTCCATCGGAGCGCAATATGGACAATCATGTAAGTAATTATCTATTTCGTTCATCACACATCATTTCAAAAAATGTCTTTCTCAAAACTTTTTGGCGATTTTAAACGCGAAAAAACCCCATTAGGCGTAAAAAGTGTTGCCGAAGAAATCTATTTTCAGCTATTATCCGACGAGTTTGGTTATTACCTCGAGGTAGTAGATACCAAAGCTCGTGCTACACAAGTGTCGCATACAGCCTATACGGGCGCTATGCGCGATGTGTTGCGCCAAATAGAAGGCATAAAAAACCGCAGTGCTTTTGTGATAGATTGGGAAAAACCATCGGGTCGTGTTTATTTGCCCGAGCATCCCTATTTATTAGCACAACTAAGCCACTGCCACAATGTTATTGGCGATAAAAAACAACAATTTACTTTTGTTGAGGAGCAGGCTACCGTCCGTTTATCCATCACCAACCTGCCCGAAAATATAGACGGAACCATTATGTGCCAAGCACAACTATTAGCTTGGCGCGACGATGTAGGCATTAGCAACTTTACCTTTATTACCGAAGAGTACATATTGGCACAACCTGCCATTATACGCATACAAAACGTAGGTAGCAACTATCACCGCTTGCCGCTGCTAAATGCCACCTTTGAGCAAGCCGAACTTGCCCAATACTTATCGCTGTTGTACACCTATTTCGACAACATAGAGGTGATATACGACGATTACGAAATTAGCCCATCGAGCGATGTAGTAAGCACCGAACCTTGCCTTATATTTGAACGCATGGACACCAACGAGTCGTTGTATATGCGGGTAGGGCAGATGCTCGAAAACTTTAGTTTTGATTTTTTAGAGCAGTTTGACTTGCAATATGTGGCAAGTATCAACGATTTAGACAGAAAAATCACCGTTCGCCCCCTCGAGTTGCGACCATTAGATAGTATGCTCGACGAAATTGGTGCGTTTTTGCGCCGCCACATAAAAAAAGAACGCCGCAGAATGGACGATGTAGTGCAAAGTGATGCCCTTTTTATCATAGAACGCGATGTAGCTGCCGCTTTTATCTACACCGACCTGCCCTCGTTGCTGCACAAATACAAGGTGTATGGTGCCGAAAAACTCAAAAACTATAAAATAGCTACCATACAACCCAGCCTGCAGCTTAAACTAAACCATGGCATAGACTTTTTAGAGGGCGATGCTTTCTTAGATTTTGAGGGCGAGATGATTTCGTTGTTCGATGCCATTACGCAATACAACAACCAAAGCTACATACTACTTAGCGACGGACGACAAGCCATTGTGAACGAGGGCTACATGAAAAAACTGCAGCGCTTGTTTAAGAAAAAGAAAGACAAAGTGCAAATTTCGTTTTTCGACCTGCCCTTAGTCGAAGATTTGATTGACGAAAAAGTAAACAAAGCCAGTTTCTCAAAATCGCGCGCGATATTTGATGGCTTTAACAAAATAAACGAACACACCACCGAATTACCTGCCATACAAGCCGACCTGCGCTCGTACCAAAAATATGGTTTTAAATGGTTGATGTATCTACATCAAATAAAATTAGGCGGTTGTTTAGCCGACGATATGGGCTTGGGTAAAACCCTACAAGCACTTACCCTTTTGGCAGATATTTATCCCAACAAAGCCACACTTGCCCTCGTTGGTGGTAATGCCCCGCACCCTAATATTTAACTGGGAAAACGAAGTGCAAAAGTTTGCCCCTTGGCTAAAAACCTATACCTACTACGCCGCCACCCGCAACTGGGACGATGCCAACCAAGCTCAAATTATCTTTACTACCTACGGCATGGTGCGCAACGAAATAGAGCAATTCAGAGAAAAAGAGTTTTATTATGTGATACTCGACGAATCGCAGAACATCAAAAACCTTACATCGCAGGCAACCAAAGCCGTTATGTTGTTGCAGTCGCAGCACCGTTTGGCACTAAGCGGTACCCCCATCGAAAATAATTTGGGCGAGCTGTACTCGCTGTTTCGTTTCTTAAACCCGCCCATGTTTGGCTCGGTCGAAGCTTTTAATCAGCAATACGCCACGCCTATCCAAAAAAACAACGACCCTAATGTAATAAAAGAACTGCGCAAAAAAATCTACCCTTTTATATTGCGCCGCCTTAAAAAAGATGTATTGACCGAGCTACCCGACAAGATAGAACAAGTGCTGTATATAGAGATGAGCGAGCGCCAACGCAAATTTTACGAGCAACGCCGCAACTATTACCAAACCGTTATTAGAGGGCAAATAGCAGAAAAAGGCTTGCAAGAAATGCGTTTCTACATTTTTCAGGCACTAAGCGAGCTGCGCCAAATTGCATCGATACCCGAAGCAAAAACAAAAGGCAAAATTGCATCGCCCAAAATAGAAGTACTTATTGAGCAATTGTTTGATGCCATTGCCAACGGACACAAAGCCCTTATCTTTGTTAACTTTTTAGCCGCCGTTGAACTAATTGGCGAGCAACTGCAAAAAGCAGGCGTAGATTTTGTGTCTATGACCGGAGCTACCCACGACCGACAATCGTTGGTAAATAAGTTTCAGAACGACAAAAACTGTAAGGTGTTTTTGATGACCCTAAAAACCGGCGGCACAGGGCTAAACCTTACGGCTGCCGATATGGTATTTATTTTTGACCCATGGTGGAACCAAGCCGCCGAGTCGCAGGCTATTGATAGAACCCACCGAATGGGGCAAACCCAAAAGGTGTCGAGCTACAAAATGATTACGCGCGGAACCATAGAAGAGAAAATACTGCAGCTACAATTGGTTAAAAAAGAGTTGTTTGACAGCGTAATTAGCTCCGACTCTGGCTCGTTAAAAGCCCTAAGCGAAGACGACATACAATTTATATTGTCGTAGGCACTGGGGGTAAAATAGCTTGCTTTAAATCCCAAAGGTCAATTATTTTTTTAAACATTATTTTGGTGCATAATGATACCTGTTTATTTACAAGAACAACTCAGAAATTTTTTTTTTACTGCCTACTATGCCACCGATTTAGAAAATGGCTTTTTTGCACACGTCAAGGTGTTTTTAAAAACTAACCGCATTTTTTGCCTCGACCAAGGGGTGTCGGATACCTTGATAGGCTTTCTTTTAAAAAACAAATGTTCGCAGGCAGAAATGGTACGTTTGTGCGTAGTGCCGTTTTTAAATCAAGCCTTATTCGACAAGTTTACCGAAAGCCTGCCCGCAGATATACGTACCTTAATGGATTATTTGGTGTGGAACGATGGTATTGACGACCAAGAAATTAAGGCGAAGTTTGATATTAAGATTTACGAAATGAGTGTTTATGGCGGACGCAAAGAATTAATAAAAACATTTCGTTTTTTCAAGGTTATAAACGAAGGATACGGACTTACTACATCGTTTGTACTGTATTTGCCCGTTGCCTTACGCCGCGCTATGGCAATGTATTACCCCAAACCCGCATCGGCAAAAATTACACCTATCGAAAAAATACCCCCAACAACCTTTGTTTTTGAGGGCGAAAAAATAGTTTTCAACGACCTTCCTAATGTGTCGTTGTTTATTTTGCAAGGTAATGTAGTTACCACTAATCGTGGCGAATTGGCAGTTACAGGCTTCAAAAAATTAGGTGCGGCGCTAAACCTACCCGAATTTTACCCCAACACCAATGTCAAAGAATTACAATACCTACGCACCCGCCTATTAACTACTATGGGTTTGTTGGGAGAGGATTTGCAGATAGAAAAAAATCCGTTAAACCACCTAAAAACCTATTTGGACGCTACCGTCTTTTTGATCATTTGCAATTGCTTACTTACCTAAAAGGCAGGCACAACGTAAGCAGAAGCAGCGATGCTTATGGCAATTATTTACAAATAGGCAAATTGTTGCCGCTTGGCGAGTGGGTTTCGGTAGATAATTTGTTGGATTATGCCAAATACGAAGTATTACCCTTAGAACCGGGCAGCCGCGATGCGATAATCATCTACGTGAAATACGAAATAGATAAGGCAAGCTACGCAATAAAACCAAATAATATCGAAACTGTAATCACAACACCAGCCCTACAAGCCACTTTGTTTTTATGGGCGGCATTGGGTTTGGTGGATATTGCATATAATACACCAAAAATTAATGCCCAAACGCCCTCGCAGTACAGCGGTTTAAAATATGTACGGCTAACGCCCCTAGGCTCGTACTTGTTTGATACGAGCAACGACTATACACCACCCGAATTTAAAACCATTCCTAATCCAGTCCTCTCGCCCGATTCATTAACCATCATTGCTCACCCCGATGATAATACCGCGCCCGTTATGTTTGGTTCGTATACCTCTAAAATGTCGTCTGAAAATGCATATTATACCAGCTATGCTATTTTTATGCAAAATTGTAGTAGCTTTATGCAATTAAAAAATAAGGTAGATGCGTTTAAAACTGCCTTAAAAGACCTAGAAATACCCGACAATTGGCATTCTTTTTTAAATACTATGCTGGCACAAGCTAATCCGTTTAAAAACGCTAGTACACATCGTTTGATACAAATACCTGCTGATAACATCAACTTAATGCGCCTAATAGCCCGCGATGCCGAGCTAAAAAAATACATCATAAAAGCCGAAGAATTTCATATTGTGGTGTTTGGCAAATACGAACACTACGTAAAACAACGCCTAAAAGAATTAGGTTATTTGTGGGAGTAGAGTAAACTTTGGGCAGATGTTTTGAGTAAGATAGTAAGTAGGCACTTTTTTAGTCTAACTATTAGACCGGTTCATAAATAAGTTTTTATCATCAATATTGGCACTTTAACTGATTGATAATCAGTGAGTTATGTGTTAAAGAAAATAATTTCTTAACCCTTCTATTTGCTATTATAATTTACCATTTATAATTTACCATTAAAAAAACAATGTCATTCCTTAAAATTACCAACATATTATTCGATGCCATTAACCTTGCTTATAGTAAAGATTTGTTGATGAAAAGCCTGTTTCCGTTGGCTGTCGATTTTTTACAAAAAAACAAGGAATTTTGCATACAACAAGGTATAGATGAGCGTTTTTTTGATTACGCCCTCCGAAAAGTACCTAAAAAAGAAGAGGTAGTATGGGTGTGTTGCGTTCCGTTGTCGAACAAAACAGTATTTAACAAATTTAGAGAACAAATAAGTGCCAATTTGCGCAAACTAATCGACGAATTAGTATGGGTAGAAGAATTAGACGATATAGAAATAAAGAAAAGATACGGCATTGAAGTAACTACATCGGTTAAAAGCTCGTGGGGTACACGCACCGAGCTAAAACCGCAATATTACCTATTTAGTGTAAAAATGGGTTCGAGTTGGTACGGCTCAACGGGCGGAGCAACACTTTGCCTTGATGCCCGATTGCGCGAAATACTATTAGAGTACTACGAAAAACCACTGTATTTTAACCTTATACCTGTTTCAGAATTACCCGAAATGGACTATGTTTTTGAGGGAGAAAAAACCATACACGAAGAACTTACCCGATTGATTATTTATCATCACCAAAACAACATAAAAACAAGCAATAAAAACGAGGTAGTGCCTTCTACTTTGGCTAAAATGCAACGACAACTATCTATAACCGAGTTTTATAAAGAAAGTAAAAACACTAATTTAAGCGTACTTCGTACTCAATTACTGGCAAGTTTGTTAGTTTTAGACAGAGAGTATGTGTTTATAGAGAAAAATACCACAAAATACCTAAAAACTGCTTTTTTTCTATACGCCAACATACACGACCCTATGCAATTGCTTACCTATTTAAAAGGTAAAAGCGAGCCACTTAACGATATACTGTACAGGTATATCAACCTAATAAGCCTTTTGCCCGTAGGCGAATGGATATCTGTCGAGAATATTATAAAATACATACGCTATCACGCAATTAATATCAACCCCACCGATTTTGTAGAATATCATCGAAATATTTACTATACTAGCTCGCCCTATGGCGAACGCAACTATATTACAGCAACTAATTTTCATAGTTTAGTGGTGTTACCTGCTTTTAAAGCTAATTTCTTTTTGTTAGCAGCTTGGGGTATGATGGACATTGCCTACACACTACCACAAACAGATAGCTCGGATAATCAAACCAATATTTACGACGGTTTGGCTTATGTGCGCTTTAATTCGTTGGGGGCTTATTTGTTCAATATTACCCAAACATACACCCCACCACAGCGCCTGCTTGCCAATCCACCATCATTATCCACCGAATCGCTATTTATTACCACCGACCCTAAAGATGTCACCTCCGACATATTTTTTGCACCTTATGCCAACAAAATCGGCGAAAATCGCTATAAAACCGATTATAATACCTTCTTAAACGGATGCCTTAACGCCCACGAACTACAAAATAAAATTGATAACTTTAAAGAAGTATTAGATGGAACTCCGTTGCCCGAAAACTGGACAGAATTTTTTGATACCCTACAAAAAAAATCCAACCCATTTGATATACCCGAAGCTAATAAAGTGATAAGTATTGCTAAAACACAACCCGAACTCATTAAACTAATAGTACAAGACCCCATTCTTAGCAAATTAGTTATAAAAGCCGAGTATCATCACCTTATTATCCCCCAAAAAAATATCGCTAAAGTTAAACAACGCCTCCGCGAATTTGGGTATCTTTGGGAAGGATAAAACCAACAATAAATGGTAAGTTATAATTGATAAATTTGCTTTTTGTGAATGGTAACTTACAATAAACAACTTCGGAAATAAAAATTTATAACCAGTTTGGGATATCTAACTCATTGACTATCAGTATATTATGTACCGAAAAAACAATTTCTCAACTCATCTAATTCGTATAACCTATCCTTTATAATTTACAACTTACAATTAAACTTAAATCATGAATGTTTTCGCACTACTCATTGCCATAGATAGCTATCCAACTGCACCGCTCGATGGTTGCGTAAATGATAGCATGATGGTAGAAGATTATCTACGAACCACCATTGCTCCCAAAACCTTGCAACTCGTAACGCTGCGAAACGAGCAAGCCACCAAAAACAATATCACCGAGGCTTTTTTAAAACACCTTGCACAAGCTAAATCCGACGATATAGTGTTTGTACATTATAGCGGACACGGCGCACGCGAACAAGCCGACCCCATATTCTGGCGCATCGAACCCGACCGCCAAAACGAAGTAATGGTAACCTTTGATGCCATTAACCCAACTACTGGCGAGTTTAAACCACTTGCCGACAAAGAACTTAGGTGGTTGATTAAGCAGGTTGCCAAAAATAATCCGCAAATAACCATTATATTCGATTGCTGTCACTCGGGCGGCGGCACCCGCGACAATTTGGTGAACGTAACACCGCGTTTTACCCAAGCAAAAGGGGCTAAAGTGCGCGAAACAAAAGACTATATCTTTGCACAACAAAAATATGGCGGCAACCTAAGTCAAGTACTTGATGCAAGCGGTTTTTTTAACCTACAGTCGGGCAGACACTTGCTAATGGCAGGTGCCCGCAGCAACCAAACCGCCAAAGAACTAATTGTTGGCGACCAAGTACATGGCATTTTTACCTACTCTATCCTCGAGGTATTAAAAAATACGTCGGGTAATGTGTCGTATAGCGATTTAATGAAACGAGCCAGCGTGCGCGTAGTAGGCACCGTACAAGACCAAGTACCACAGCTCGAAACGATTGTGCCTACCGATGCCAACAACTTGTTTTTGCAAGGTGCTGCCAACGTTTTCAAAAAATACTATACCGTTACCAAAACCACTACAGGGCTTTGGTTAGTTGATGCAGGTGCTGTACATGGTATTCCATCTACCACCGTAGCCCCAACTACTTTGTTGCTTTATAACGATAGCACCGACCCCGAAACCCAAGCCGACCAAGCCGTAATGCAAGCCAGCACCCAAACAGTGCGCAATGCCGAAAGCGAAATTAAACTGCTCGATACACCAACGGCTAACTCCTACAAAGCCACCATACAATTTATACCCATTAAGCCCACCTCGGTACAGTTTAAAACCGAAACCGAGGGTTCGCGCATCCAAACACGCGGCATCGAGATACTACGACAAGCACTAAATACCATCAACGGACCCGAATCGGCAGGACAGCCCTCGCAGTTTATCAAAGAAGTTGCCGCCAACCAAGAGGCAGAATACCAAGTTATTGCCTACGAACACCAAGGCGTAGAAAAATACCGCATCGTAAAACCCGCCACCGATGTGCCTTTAGTTAAACAAATCGAAGGATTTAACCCCACATCTGCCCGCAAACTCATCAAACAACTCGAACATATTTCGCGCTACGACCGCACCTTTGCACTTGCCAACGCCAACACCCAACTTAGCCCACAAACAGGCTTAAACGTAGAGGTATTGTTGATGCAAGACGGAAAAGAAGTGCCAGCCAACCCCACCGACGCTATTATAAACATGCCCTATCAACAAACCGCCAACGGTTTGCAACCCGCCGAGTTTAAAGTAAAAATAAGCAACCAAAGCAAACAAACACTGTTTTGTTCGATGTTGTATATGGCAGCCGACTTTAGTGTCACCAACGAGTACCTACCTAGCGCACAACTAGAACCGGGCGAAGAAATGTTTATTAACGATGGCGACGCAATGAGCTCGGAGATAAGCGACGTATGGTTAAATTTAGGTGTCAGCGAAGAACGTTCTACCCTAAAATTTATAGCCAGCACCGACCAATTTGATAGCAGTTTACTAAACCTACCTGCCTTAGAAGTGCCAGTGTCAAAACGCAGCACCACCGATGCCCGAAATGGTTTCGAGGCTTTGTTGTTGCAAAGTAACCACACACGCGGCATTAAATTTGGCAAAAAACAAAACGTAACCGATTGGACAACCAACCAAATTACCTTTGTAGCCACCAAAACCTTAACCAGCCAAGAAGCACAAAAAACAGCCTTAGCCAAAGTAAAAATAACACCACCAACGGGCTTTTTAGCTAAATTTGGCTTAAGTAGTTTGTTTTCGATTAAAAAAACGCGCAGTTTATTGGGCGATGAAGCAAATCCAAGCATCGAAAACCAACCCTTGCCACCCGCTTTTGCCGATAACCGACCCATTTATTTTGGCGACCCCAACGGAACCACATCAGACCTTAATGTGCTAGAACTAAGCGAAATTAACAACGCCAATGCCGTAACTGCCAACTCGCCACTTACCATTGAGCTACCTTTTGCTTTAGATAAAAACGAACACATCATTCCGTTTGCCACCGACGGCGAACTTTATTATCCGCTTGGTTACTCAAGCAACCATGCTAGCGGCAACGCCTTAGTAACCATACAACGCCTACCCGCCCCTACAACAGGCGAGCGTGGTATTGGCTCGACCATAAAAATTGTACTGCAAAAATTAGCAGGCGAAAAACTTAGTTTTCCGTACAACTATCCCTCTTTGTGCAGCGCCACTGCCGATGCTTCGGGCAAAATTAGCTACAACAACAATACCATACAAATGGCTACTGCCGCACAAAATGCAGGTAAAATTTTGTTGGTTGTACATGGTTTTAGCAGTAGTACCCAAGCCATTTTACAACCCGCCAACAACAATACCCAAGATAGTTTTGTGGCATGGTTAGCTGGTCAATACGACCTTATATTAACCTTTGATTATGATACTTTTAGTACTTCTATCAAAGATACTGCCAGCCAACTAGAACAAAAATTAAACGAAATTGGCTTAAAAAGCAAAAAAATAGACGTATTGGCACACTGCACAGGCGGTTTAGTGGCACGCCAATGGATAGAACAAGGCAACGGCAAAAATTTAGTAAACAAATTAGTAATGGCAGGCACACCCAATAACGGCACCCCTTGGACACGCCTTAAAGATTGGGCAATTGTAGCAGCCACTTTTGCAGCCAACAACCTAACCCGCTATGGTGTAGCACCCGAAACTATTGCTTTTTTGAGCGATAAAGCCCGTTTATCTGCCAACCTCGACCGTGTATCGGGCGATGTTAGGGTAGGTGCCGCATTTTTAACACAACTTAATGCATCGCCCAACCCCAATGTGTCTTATGTTGTTATTGCAGGTAACACCTCGATGATAAAAAATGCTGATGATAAAACAAAATCGTGGGTGCAACGCATCTTCAGTAAAACTAATATCGCTACTTTGTCGCAAAAAACCCTAAGTTTGTTTTTATTTGGTGATGAAAACGACCTTGCCACATCTGTCCGTAGCATGAACGCCGTGCCAGTAACACGCCGCACAACCACCTCTTTTGAAGTTGCTTGCGACCATTTTAGCTACTTCAACTCGTTGCAAAGCACAACCATGATAAAACAAGCGTTGGTAACAAAATAGCATTGCTTTAACTAACTATTTTTAAACTATACAAACCCGCTGTACTTTGTTATACAAAAGTACGGTGGGTTTTTTGGTAATTTGGGCTAATTAGCGTACCTTTGTAGCCAAATAATCGTTGTAACAAAACATTTTACCATGCACATAGCTAACCCCATATACGATGTAGTGTTTAAATACCTAATGGACGACAGCAAAATTGCCAAACTTATCATATCTACTATCACAACGGAGAGGCTTATTTATACCCTGAGTTTGTTGCCGTTGACCAAGGCCAAGAAAAAACTAAAAACCACAAACCAAAAAGAGAACCCAACACCCTACCACATTAACGACGCCCGATTTTCGCAAAAACCCGCCCAACACCGACCCCAGCGCAGCCCGGCACGCCCGCCGCGACCCACCAACCGCCACCGCGACCCCCCACACCCAAAGGCCAACCCGCCCGCCCACCCACCACCGCCCGCCACCAAAACACGCGACCCCCCCCCCCCGCCACGACGAAAAGAAACCGATTTTCCTGAAAAATACCGCCTTATTATCCGCAAATTACAAAAAGCCATAGAAAACGCCGAAGTAAAACAAAAAATGGACATGGAAGACAGCCTCTTGGACGAATTAACCGAAATGGAGCGCCTTATTGACAACTTAGGTGAAGAAAATGTGCAAAAAATACACAAAATAGAGGAGCTAGAAAAGCGAGAAAAAACAGGTGGAAAGCGAGAAAAAACAGGTGGAAAGCGAGAAAAAACAGGTGGAAAAGGAAAACGAGGAGCTAAAAAACGAATTAGCTGCCCTGCGTAAACTACTCGAAGATAAAGGCAAATAAAAATAAATTGTTGCCCAATAAAAACTACAAATAATACATGAACATACATACCGTTTATCGTCATTTATCTGCCGATACCTACACACCCGTTAGCCTATACCTTAAGCTACGCGATCATTTTAACATGCCTGTTTTACTAGAAAGCTCGGATTATCACGCCACCGAAAATAGCTTTTCGTTTTTGTGTTTCGAGCCATTGCTTAAGTTTAGTGTTACCGAAGAGCGTCAAATAGAATATTTTGTAGACGGAAATTTACGCCTATCCGAGCCTTATCGCAACCGCCAACAACTAAGCAAACACTTGCAACAAATTATGCAAGAGGTTATTGTAGAACCACAAATGTTCTCGTTTCCGTATGCAGGTTTCTTTGGCTATACCGCTTACGATGCCATTCCGTTGTTCGAAAACATACAGTTTCATGCAGCATCGGCACAAAATATACCCCCAATGTTGTATGCCTTTTACAAAATAGTGGTGGTAATTAACCATTTTAAAGACGAAATGTACGTTTTTTCGCACGATTTAGACGCCACTTTGGCTGCCAATCGTTTGCAAAAAGTATTGGATTTGATGAACAACCACAGCTTTTCTACCTTTTCGTTTCAAACAATAGGCTCCGAAAAAAGCAATTTTACCGACCAACAGTTTCAGCAAAACGTAAAAACAGCACAAAAACACATTGCACGTGGCGATATTTTTCAGGTTGTTTTGTCGCGGCAATTTAACCAAGCTTTTCAGGGCGACGAGTTTAACGTTTATCGGGCATTGCGCAGCATCAACCCATCGCCTTATTTGTTTTACTTCGATTTTGGTAACTTTAAACTCTTTGGCTCCTCGCCCGAAGCCCAATTAATAGTTAAAAAGCAACAAGCCGAAATACATCCTATCGCAGGCACTATCAGGCGCACAGGCGATGATACCCTTGACTTACAACGCGCCCAACAACTGCTCGACGACCCCAAAGAAAATGCCGAACACAATATGCTCGTCGATTTAGCCCGAAACGACCTTAGCCGTCATTGCCAAAACGTGAAGGTGACAAAGCTAAAAGAAATACAGTTTTACTCGCATGTTATACATTTGGTATCTAAGGTTACAGGCACACTAAAACCCAACACTTTTACCTACGATGTGTTTGCCGATAGTTTTCCGGCAGGTACTTTGTCGGGCGCACCCAAGCACCGAGCCATGCAAATTATTGACCAACTCGAACAGCAAAAACGCGGCTATTATGGCGGGGCAATTGGTTTTTGGGGATTAAACGGCGACATTAACCACGCCATTATGATACGCACTTTTCTAAGCCATCAAAACCACCTATACTATCAAGCCGGAGCAGGTGTCGTCAACTCATCTATCCCCGAAAACGAAAACAAAGAAGTGCATAACAAAATTGGTGCTTTGCGAAAAGCCATCGAAAAAGCAGACCCAAATAAGCAACACGCCTAAATAACACAAAAAAAACATCGACAACCAATAAGGTTGTCGACGTTTTTTTTGTGGTCAAACAATTAAGTATTTATTACAACACCTCCATTACGGTTCTAAAAGCTACATACTTATTGGCATAGCGGTTGGCGTGGTCGGCTTGTAGTTTGGGAGCGTATTGGGTGCTGTAGCGTTGCAGGGTGGCAAGGTCGGTACACTCGTATTGTATGGCGTATGTTAAGCCGTCGTCGTCGTTGCTTAACAGGCGGCATATTCGGTGGTTTAAAAACATGCCAGTAGCCATTACATCGGGTATATGTGTGGTTTGCATCCACGATAGCCAATCGGCTGCCAAATCGGTATCTATTTTTACAGTTACGTTGTAGATGAACATCTTTTTTAGTGGTAAATTATAAATTGTAAATTATAAATTGTAAATTATAAATGGTAACTAAATTCAGGGGTGGGTCAAGGCAAATGCTAAATCAACACCATTATTGTTAATGGTTAATTGCCGACAATTGTTGGGTGTTAGCTGCCTCAACAATAAACGATGATACAATATGTCCGCCGCCAATTACGTCGTTTCCTTCGTAAAAAACCGCCGATTGCCCTGGTGTAATGGCATCAACGGGTATCATGAACTCAACTTTTACCAAATCGCCGTCGGGGTGTATGTAAGCGGGTGCGCCTGCGTGGTGCGAGCGTATTTTGGTAATGGTGTCCATGCCATCGCCCAAAGTAGGGTATTTTATTAGGTTAATGTTGCGCACCCACATGCCGTTTCGGTGTAGTTCGTCGAGGTTGCCAAGCACAACGGTGTTGGTGTTGGGGTCAATATCTACCACAAAAACGGGCTTGCCTAACGCAATGCCTAAGCCTTTGCGTTGCCCAATGGTATAAAACGGAAACCCACGATGTTTGCCCAATATAGTACCGTCGGGCGATACAAAATTACCACCATCTAAGGCGGCAATGGCTTGCGGGTTGCGGCGTGCCAAAAATCCACGATAATCGTTATCGGGGATAAAGCAAATTTCGTAGCTTTCGGGTTTTTGTGCTAATTCGTCGTAGCCCCAGTCGGTAGCCATTTTGCGGATGTCGGGTTTATGAAAACCACCTACCGGAAACATAGTGCGTGCAAGGCTATCTTGTGGCAAACCCCATAGCACATACGATTGGTCTTTGTTTTCGTCTATGCCTTTTGATATGATGTAGCGCTCGTTTTCGTAGCGTTTTTGGGCATAGTGTCCGGTGGCTATAAATTCGCAATCAAGGGCATTGGCGCGTTTTAGCAGTGCAGCCCATTTAATGTGGGTGTTGCACATAATGCAGGGGTTGGGTGTGCGTCCGGCAAGATATTCTTCTACAAAGTTATCTATTACCCAATCGCCAAATTCATCGCGGATATCTACAATAAAGTGATGAAAACCCATATTAACGGCTACCGCTCGGGCATCGTTAATCGAGTCTAAACTACAGCAGCCTGTTTCTTTTTTCGAGCCGCCTGCTGTGGCATAATCCCATGTTTTCATGGTAATGCCTATTACTTCGTAGCCTTGTTGGTGCAACATAACAGCCGCTACTGTGCTATCTATGCCGCCGCTCATGGCTACTAATACACGACCATTTTTGCTCATAATGTTGTGATGTTATATGGTGAAAAGAGTGAAGTGGTGAAAAGAGTGAAAGAGAGTGAGAGTGAAGTGGAGACAGTCGTTAAGCGTAGTCTAAACGCAAAACGTGGTGATTGGTAGAGACGTAGCACTGCTACGTCTATAAGATATAGCGATTATAGTACGCAGATTGAGCATAATAAACAATCATGAAAATTCTGCTGCGTGCCATTTTTCGAAGTGGCGCTATTGGGTTACTTTTTTAGTTCAAAAATGTAGATGGTTTTGGGTGGTATGCTTATGTTTGTGAGGTTGCTTAGGGTTTTATCGCTAATAACATCTACGGCAAGGGTATAATCTTTCATTACTTCGGCGTATTTGTTGGTGTTTATGCTTACGGCTTTGTCGGTTGGATTAAGCATAACCATTACTGTTTTTTGGTTATCGTACCTAAAATAAGTATACACGCCGTTTTCGGGGATAAACTGCATTAGTTTGCCATCGTGTAATACGGTATTGTTTTTGCGCCAGTTTTGCAGATTTCGCACAAAATTAAAAGCTTCGTTTTCTTTGGCTGTTCGCCCCGATGATTCAAATTTGTTTTCTTTGTCGCCTTTCCATCCACCCTCAAAATCTAAACGCACTAAGCCGTCGGGGTTGGCATAGTTTTTCATTAGTACTTCGGTGCCGTAGTATATACAAGGTATGCCGCGTGTGGTAAGTAACAAACCCATGCCCATTTTGTATTTATCAAAGTCTTCGTTTATCACCGAGTAAAAGCGGCTAAGGTCGTGGTTGTCTAAAAAGATAACGTTTTTGTAGGCATCTTGGTACAAATAATCTTTTACCAAGGTATAATACAAGCGCGATACCCCCTCTGCCCAGCCAAAGGGTTCGTTGAGTGCTCCGTTAATGGCATAATACAACTGAAAATCGGTTAAGCCCGGCAGGTGCGAGTAAAAAGGGGTGTTTAGGTTGGTTTTGCCATGAAAATAAGCTTGTATAGGCTCGCCTTGCACCCATGTTTCGCCAAAAATGCCCAAATTGGGGTATTCGTTTAAGATGCTTTGCCCCCATTGTTCCAAAAATTTAAGGTCCGAGTAGGCGTAGGTATCTAACCTATAAGCATCTATTTGGGCATACTCTACCCACCAAATGGTGTTTTGGATAAGGTAATTAGCCACCAAAGGGTTAGATTGGTTAAGGTCGGGCATGTGTTTATCAAACCAACCATTCGACATCACGTCTTTGTCGTGTTGCGATGCGTAGGGATCCATGAGGGCAGATACCATATAGGTTGTTTTGGTAAATGCGGGGAACTCGTGTACCCAATCGTGCGAGGGTAGGTCTTTTATAAACCAATGCTGGTCGCCAACGTGGTTAAAGATGATGTCCATCACCATTTTCATACCTCGTTTGTGGGTTTCGTTAATTAGTTTCAGGTACAGTTCGTTATCGCCAAAGCGGGGATCTATGTTGTAATTGTCGGTGCAGGCATAGCCATGATACGACCATTGGGGCTGGTCGTTTGTTAAAACAGGGTTAAGCCAAAGGGCAGTTACACCCAAGGTCGTATAGATAATCGAGGTGATTGATGATGCCTTGTATGTCGCCGCCATGTCGGTAAACAAGCGAGTCGCGGTTTAAGTTCCTTTCTTGCAACGTTTTCACTACATCGTTCGATACATCACCATTAGAAAAACGGTCGGGCATCAACAAATACATTACATCGCTGCTGTTTAAACCTGCCGGATAGTTGGTTTTGCTGCGGGCTTTTAGTTCATAGGGGTAAGTAAATTGTTTTTTACCATCGCTAAACTCCAAATTAAATTTGCCTGCTTTGGCATCGTCACTTATTTCTAAGTTAATAAACAAATAGTTGGGGTTTTCGACTTTTACGGCGCTCACAAAACGCACCCCTTGCTGTGTTAGTTTTACCTGATACTTGGCAATATCGGTGGCATGAACCATAATTTGTAGATTGTGGTTTTTCATACCTGTCCACCAAAATGGCGGGGCAATGTGCTGTACATTGAGTGGCGTAGCTGTTAAGCCAAACGAAACAGCAATAAAAAAACAAAAGAAAAACAAAACAGGGCGTAAGTAAGACATGTGAAATGATGATGTGGTGAATGGTGAAGTGGTGAAGTGGTGAAGTGGTGAAGTGGTGAAGTGGTGAAGTGGTGAAGTGGTGAAGTGGTGAAATGGTGAAGTGGTGAAATGGTGAAGTGGTGAAATGGTGAAGTGGTGAAATGGTGAAGTGGTGAAGTGGTGAATGGTGAAGTGGTGAATGGTGAAGTGGTGATGTTGTGGTGAAATGGTGAAAAGAGTGATGTAGCAGTGCTGCGTTTGAGCTTCGCTCAACGACTGTCGCCACATCACCACATCGAAACATCACCACATCGAAACATCGCCACATCCCTACATCGCCACATCGCCACATGATTTAATTCTTTGGGCGGGTGGTGTGTCCAATATGCGTTTAATTTGGTTGGCGTTGGTCATAATTTGTTCGAGGGCGGCATAATCTTTATTGGCAATATGGGTGCGCCAATTTTGCAGGTGTTGTATGTAGGTATCTAACACTTGGGTAATATGGTCGGCGTTTTGGGTAAAGATGGGCGCCCACATTTGCGGCGAGCTTTTAGCCAAACGCACCGTTGATGCAAAACCACCACTTGCCAAATCAAAAATGGTGTCGACCTGTTGTTCTTTTTCGAGTACGGTGGTTGCCAGCACAAACGAGCTAATGTGCGATATATGCGACACATAAGCCACGTGCATATCGTGTTCGGCGGCGTTCATGTATACAATGGGCATGTTTAGGCAGTTGTATAAAGCCTTAACACAATCAACAGCCGCAGGGTTAGATTGTTCGATGTTGCACAAAATGCTCACTTTATCATCAAACAAATCGTAAATAGCCGCCTCGGGACCCGAGTACTCGGTACCTGCCATAGGGTGCGAGGCTACATAATTGCCTCGTTTGGGATGATTGGCTACCGCTTGTATCATGGCTTGTTTGGTAGAACCTACATCGGTGACAACAGCATGTGGCGGTATATAATCTAAAACCAAAGGCAACAATTGTTGGGTAAATTGCACCGGAACAGCCAAAATAACCACATCGGCTTGTGCTACGGCGGCTTGCAAAGGCAATATTAAATCAACAATGTTTAGTTGTAGGGCTTTTAAACAGTGTTCTGGATTAGTATCTACCCCAATTAGGGTGTGGGCAAAGCCCCGTTTGCGCAAATCGAGCGCCATTGAGCCACCAATTAAACCCAAACCAATAATGGTAAGCAACATTTTTTTAATGATGAATGATGATGAATGAAAACCAAACAAAACTGCAATATAGCACATTTGCACTCCAAATGTAAAAGTTGTACATACATTGGTAATTATGGCGCATAAAAGCTGCAAAAATAGGGCTTTTTTGTGTCTTTTGGTAATTATGGCACACCAAACAACAATAATTTTGTACCTTTGCCACATAATTAGCTTAAAATAGACTACCAAAACCATAATAAATAATCAATAATCAATAATTAGCTTACTACCATGCTTATATTCCGATACCTTTACACCTTATGGGTGGCTTTTGTTTTTATATCGCTGATGTTATTAGCTGTGCCATTTTTTGCATTTAGTTCTTTTTTTTCTAAAAAAACAGCGGTTAAAATATGCATTGGCTATAATAGGTGGTGGATGAACGTTTGGGGCTTTTTAACGGCTTGTAAACTTAGGGTAGCCAATCCCGAAAAAATAGACCATAACCGCGCCTACGTATTTGTGTTTAACCACGTGTCGGCGTCCGATGCTATATCGGCAAATGCCTGCATACCATTGCCTTTTACACCAATGGCTAAAAAAGAAGTGCTAAAAATACCCATTTTGGGTTGGCTTTTTGGCAGAATAAGCATTATTGTTGACCGCAGCAACCCCGAAAGCCGTAAAAAAGGTTTAGAAGAAATGAAAGATAATGCCCGAAACGGTATATCTATCTTCGTTTTTCCCGAAGGCACCCGCAACAAAAGCCTATCCGAACCGCTCGGACCCTTTAAAGCAGGGGCTTTTATTACTGCCATTGATGCACAACTGCCCATAGCACCCTTTGTTGTAGTTGGTGGGCGCGATTTATTACCCAACGAAAAACTACCCGCACAGCGCTGCAACATGACCGCCTACTACGCCGACCCCATAGAAACAAAAGGGCTAACCCTTGATGATGTAGAGATGCTAAAAAACAAAACCTACGCCATTATGCAGCAACTACTCATCGAACACGACCCTAGGTTTAAAAACTATGTGCCGCCACAAGGCTAACAATTAGATGCAACAGCATAACCCTCTTTTTTAACATTTGGTTAAAAAAGAGGGTTTTTTTATGCCTTTTTAGGTAGGCAACCTAATTCTCCCCCTCGCAGAGCCGATTTGTTCTAAATTTTGTAGTTAATTCCAAGGCATTTATGGCTTTTAAATGACATAAAACCTTGTTTTTTTTGCTATTTCGCCATAAAAATGGAGCTTTATACCTAAAATTAAACTTTCAAATTAGCTTTTACTTAGAATAAATCGGCTCTGCCCTCGCAGGGGGTTAGAAGGGTGTTCAACCTTAATCGGTTAAAAAAAAAGAAATAAACACGTTTATCGGGACATTTTGTTAAGCCATTTTTGCATAACCGCCTGATAATCAGTAATTTAGCTAGGTTTCAAAAACAGGTTTATCGTAAATAACTTTGGCAAAAAAAGCATCTGTTTTGCCCCAACTGCCCTTTTATTAAAAATAATAGTGTATCTTTGGGGTGTGCAACAGGCATTGTTGTTTGTTGTGCATTTTTTTACACTCTAAAAGCATTTTTTATGCAAAACAACCAAGACATTTACACCCTTAGCCCCACCGAAGAGGCAATGCTACTAAACATAGCCAACAGCCGCACCGCCACCGCCCACAAAGCCCAAGCATGGCTATACGCCGCCAAAGGCTACGAGTTTGAGATAACCGACGGCGACATAAAACTCGAAGATTGGACAGGTATAAGCACCAGCTTTAAAACCAACGCTACCCCTAATACGCCCGGCGTATTGTACCACACGCTGTATACCAACCCACCGAGCAAGCAGAGCCTAAGTATCAAAATTTTGCAGGCAGTACCATTTACCAAACAACACTATCCACGCAGGCGGCTACCGCATAAACACCAGCCATGGGCGGTGTATTTTTGAAATTAGCCAGCCTATGCCGCACCAATTCCAAAAGGTGTTAATTGTAAAGTAATTTGTAATTTTTTAGTAACCATAGTACAAGGCTACAATAAGCCTTGTACCTTACTAATTTCCTCACTTCTAAAAAATTACGACATGAAAAACTTTCTTTTTATAGCAGCTATTGTAGCAACTATACCCTTATTTGCCCAAACACCTAAATACTACACTAAGGCATTTAACTGGAACGGAAGCAAAAATAGCAATGGTTTATCAATGGGTATTAATTCAAACAACAATTACATTATTTGTGGTGATACAAAAGATAGTACTCAACGTTGGAGTCCTTTTTTTTTACAAGTAAATGCTAATGGAGATTTTGTGAGAGTAGACCGTTTTCCCGACAGTTTTTATCAACCTACGCCTCGCCAATTGGTAATAACTCCAACAAAAGTATTTGCAGGAGGATTTGCAAATGATACAGCACAATCAAATACATACGCCATTCAAATAGAAACAAATGGCAATTTAATTAACTGGAATGTGGTAGATGATTCCCCGTTTGTAAACAGCGGTTACACTGCGTGCCGGGCGCACGATGGTGGTTTTTTAATAGGTGGCGAGATACAACCCTACGACCCACCCAATGGGCAACCCACGCACCCCTACTTGGTAAAACTAGACTCGGCAGGCAACAAACTTTGGGACACCATTTATTACCAATACGGAGAACCTTACGCATGGATAGAGAGTATAATACCTGCTCCTGATAACGGATACTATGCACTAGGAAGTACTAAATCATCTTTATGGCTTCATTCCGATATTTTGCTTATGCACATAGCCGAAGATGGCTCTGTATTGTGGGATAAAATCATTACATTTGGTACTCCCGAATTTGGAAAAGAAGTAATCTATACCAACGATGGAGGTTTTTTAATAACGGGTTATATCAACGACGATGCTGTACCGCATGGCTACAAAGGCTTAATAATAAAATTAAATGCCGAGCGCGATATAGAATGGATTAATGATACCGCCTACATAAGCGGCATGCCTCATAAATGCTCAATAGAAGTAGCCGATGGTTTTATTTTTGGCGGAGGTAAATACAAAACTGCACCACCCTATGATATAGACGCATGTGTTACCAAACTAAACCCCGATGGCAGCCTAGCTTGGCAGCGCACCCACGACAGGGCAGCCGAAGACGACTACACCTACGACATGCTTTCCACGCCCGACGGCTCGTATTTGTTGTGTGGCAGAACCGAAAGCTACGACGATACCCTTGGCGTTTATCGTGCCGATGTGTTGTTGCTTAAACGATGGGCTTACAAACCCTACCGCAAGCCATGTTCATAAACAGCTCCTAGACACCAACTACCTATGCGTATTCCAAAACCTTCCCAATACACCTACCCCGACAGCCTCGATGGTGGGCATTATATCTGGGACTTTGGCGATGGCACACCCCACAAACCACCACCGACGCATTTATACCCCACTATTACCCCAACTTCGGCACATATAGGGTAAGCCTAACAGCCATTGTGTGCAACGACACCAGCACCTACACCCAAACCCTTAATTTGTGGGCAACTGGCACCAACCAAGTTCTCCCCCTCGAAGGGGGAGTTAGAGGGGGATTATGCACGGTTTTACCCAACCCTGCTACCAACCAAGCACAGCTATACCACCAACTGCCCGAAAACGAAACCGCTACCTTTAATTTGTACAATACTATGGGTACTTTGGTAAATACCACCACCTTAAACGGTAATGGTGTGTACAAATTAAACACAGCTAACTACCAACCCGGTTTGTACTACTACACACTAAGCAGCCACAACAACTTATTGCAGCGCGGCACATTAGTTATTACCCGATAAATGTTTGTATCAACAACACTCAAAGTACCTACATAATAGGTCTACGCGGGCTCTCATCCCACAAAAACGCCCATCTTCGGTTATTTAAAACCAAAGGTGGGCGTTTTTGTGTTTATAACCAAAAGCCTGTAGCGGACAGCCAAAAGCCTGTATCGGACAGCCAATATTACATCACTTTAGCATCTACTCCTAGGCTCCTTAGTTTTTTATAAAAGTCCGATGAGTTGCTTACTCGGGTGGTTCGGGAGCGCATATCCACCAAATATTTGGTAGCGGGGTCAAAAACCTTAACCGCCAACGGAATGTTGCCGGGGTGCTGCATCAACAATTTATCGAGTTGGTGTACTAGGTCGTCGGATATGTTTTGAAGTTGAAGCAGTAAGGTTAGCTTTTTGGTATTGTCCTTTAACTCCGACAAAAGGTTTACGCCTTGTACTTTTAGTTCGTAGTCGTCGCCGCGCCAGTTTGGTGCATATTTGGCGCGTATTTGCAGGTAATTGCCCACCTCAAAAAAACCTCGCCAGGTGGCAAAGTCATTGCCAAACAACGAAAACTCGTAGGTGCTCATAAAATCTTCGATGGCAATGATGCCAAACGAGTTGCCATTTTTTGCCGTTCTGATTTGCATACCCGTTACCATACAGCCAATGGTTACTTCGCGGTTTTTGGCATCGGGTATTTTTTCGATGGTGCAGTTACAAAGGCTTTCTATTTCTAGGCGATAGTCGTCGAGGGGGTGTCCGGTTAGGTAAATGCCAATCATTTCTTTTTCTGCCGACAGGCGTTCTATCAATGTCCAAGGTTGGCAAAAAGGCACTTCGGGTTCTACCACATCTGCCGACGAAGTTTCGCCAAACAACGAAAAAGAGGTATCGTTTTTACTACTTTGGTACTGATTGCCAAACTTAAGGGCTTTTTCTAGCAAGTTTCCTTCGCCGGGTCGGGGTTCAAAAAAATATTGGGCGCGATGTATCCCTTCAAAGCTATCAAAAGCGCCTGCTTTGGCAAGGCTTTCCATGGTTTTTTTGTTTACGGTTCGTAGGCTAACGCGTTTAGTTAAATCGAACAGATTTTTGTACGCGCCATTATTTTTTCGTTCTGCCAACATTTCTTCTACGGCTGCTTCGCCCACACCTTTTATGGCAGCTAAGGCGTAGCGTATTTCTCCTTTTTTATTAACGGCAAATGTTACCGAGCTTTCGTTTATGTCGGGTCCAAGCACGGGTATGCCCATGCGTTTGCACTCGTCCATAAAAAAGGTTATTTTGTCTAGGTTTTGTTGGTTGTGTGTTAGTACCGCAGCCATGTATTCGGCGGGGTAGTAGGTTTTTAGGTAGGCGGTTTGGTAGGCAACAAAGGCGTAGCAGGTCGAGTGCGATTTGTTGAAGGCGTAAGATGCAAAGGCTTCCCAGTCTGTCCAAACCTTTTCGGCTATTTTCACGTCGTGTCCGCGTTGCCCGCATCCGTCCATAAATTGCGTTTTCATTTTGTTGAGTACGGCAATTTGTTTTTTACCCATTGCTTTACGCAACACATCGGCATCGCCCTTCGAAAAGCCCGCTAATTTTTGCGATAAAAGCATTACTTGCTCCTGATAAACGGTAATACCGTAGGTATCTTTCAAAAACTCTTCCATTGCTGCAAGGTCGTACACTACTTTTTCGGTACCATGTTTACGGGCTATGTAGTTGGGTATATACTCTAAGGGACCAGGGCGATAAAGGGCGTTCATGGCGATAAGGTCGTCGAAGCGGTCGGGTTTTAGCTCTTTGAGGTATTTTTGCATACCTGCGCTTTCAAACTGAAACGTGCCATTTGTTTCGCCTTTTTGATACAGTTCGTAGGTTTTTTTGTCGTCGAGGGGTATTTCGTCAATGTCAATTTTTACGCCGTGGTTTTCGCGTATCATCTTAATGGCATCGCGCATAATGGTTAGGGTTTTTAGCCCTAAAAAGTCCATTTTAATAACGCCCGCATCTTCGATAATGCTACCCTCAAATTGCGTAACATACAAAGGGCTATCTTTGGCAATATAAACGGGTATAATTTCGGTGAGGTCTTTGGGGGCAATAATGATACCTGCTGCGTGTATGCCTGTTCCGCGCACCGAGCCTTCGAGTATCAAGGCTTCTTTCAAAACGGCTTGCGTCATGCCACCGCGCTCGTACATTTCGCGCAGTTGTTTTACATTTTCGAGGTCGTCGTTGTTTAAGTTTTCTTTATCGCTAAGGCTACCTTCGCCGGTTATGGGGGCGGTCATTACTCGTTTAAGCTTAATGCCGGGTTTATCGGGTACTAACTTTGCCAATATATTGGCTTCCGAAAGCGGTAAATCCATTACGCGCGCCACATCTTTTATAGACACTTTGGCAGCCATAGTACTGTAGGTTACAATTTGTGCTACTTGTTGTTGTCCGTATTTTTTTACTACATAATCAATCACTTTTTCGCGTCCTTCGTCGTCAAAATCGGTATCAATATCGGGCATTGATTTACGGTCGGGGTTCAAAAAACGCTCGAAAAGTAGTTGGTATTTGATGGGGTCTATGTTGGTAATGCCAATACAATACGCCACCGCCGAGCCTGCCGCCGAGCCACGTCCGGGTCCAATAAACACGCCAATATCGCGTCCGGCTTTAATAAAATCGGCAACAATTAAAAAGTAACCTGCAAACCCCATTGTTTTTATGGTAAACAGCTCAAAGTCTATGCGTTCTTGTACTTCGGGGGTAATGTCTTTGTACCGAGCCAATGCGCCTTGCATAGTTAAGTGGCGCAAATAATCGTCTTGGTCGATATAACCTGTCGGTATCTGAAAGTGGGGCAGTAATATATCGCGTTTTAGTTTTAGTACTTCTACTTTGTCGACAATTTCGTTGGTGTTATCTATGGCGGCTGGCACGTCGTGAAACAAGCGCGACATTTCGGCATTTGTTTTTAGGTAAAACTGGTTGTTCGGAAAAGCAAACCGACGGTTTTTCATGCCTGCCCCATCGTCCGTAAAGTCGTCCATTTTAGGCGTTGCTTGTTTTTCGCCGGTGTTTATGCACAGCAAAATGTCGTGGGCGTTGGCATCTTCTTGGTCAACGTAGTGCGAGTCGTTGGTGGCAATTATTTTTACGTTGTACTCTTTGGCAAATTTTAAGAGTGTTCGGTTGATAATTTCTTGCTCTTTAATTTCGTGGCGTTGCAGCTCGATATAATAATCCTCGCCAAAAATATTTAGCCACCATTCAAATTCTTTGCGTGCTTCGTCTTCCGATTTGCTCAAAATAGTTTGCGGAACCAAAGCGCCTATACAGCAAGTGGTGGCAATTAAACCTTCGTGGTATTGCAGCACCAACTCTTTATCTATGCGCGGATATTTGCCGTACAAACCCTCGATGTAGCCCAACGAACACATCTTTACAAGGTTTCGGTAGCCTTGTGGGTTTTTGGCTAAGAAAAGTTGGTGATAACGACGGTCTTTTTTATCTTTACTAAACTGCCTAATATGGCGGTTTTCGACAAGGTAAAACTCGCAGCCAACAATGGGTTTTACGGCATTGTCGTGTTTGCCTGCTTGTGCCACAAACTCGAAGGCGCCAAACATATTGCCGTGGTCGGTGATAGCCAAGCCGCGCATACCTTCGGCGGCGGCTTTTTTGTACATATTGGGTATGCTTGCCGCCCCGTCGAGCAACGAAAACTGGGTGTGACAATGAAGGTGGTTAAATGTGGGCATGTTTATGCTTTGAGCGTTTGGTTTAGATGATGATTTTTGAGAGATACTTTGGGGTTGAAAATGCCAATAAAAAAAGTGCAAAAAATGTTTTATTGGTGAAAAAAAACTTAATTATTAGGTGGTAAAAGTGTATAAGTAACGATGATTTTTAGCAGGATATGAGGTTTACGCGAATTTAGTTTATGTAAATACTGGTAATTTTTATAGTTATTGCTTGTGTGTTTTTCTTTGTGGTAATGTTGCGTTTATCTTTACCTGATAAAGGCATAACTTATTATACTTATTTATTTTATGTATAACATAAGCGTATCTTCAATTCCTTAACGTCCATTAATTGGGAGGGTTAAAATACAAAAGTGCAATATTTGGGAAAATTTTCCAAAAACATTGCACTTTTGTATATGTATATCGCTTGCGGTATATAGTTAATTAAATTTAGGTATTTTTATACTACCTGAATTATCCACACAAATGCTTAATCAAGCGGAAATTTGGCAATCAGCCCTTTGGTTGCTTTGGGCATAGCAACGTTCATCTGTGCGGCAATTTGTTCTGCGGTAAGTGCCGAATTCCAGATACGTACTTCTGCCATTTCGCCCATAAAAATATCATAAGTGGCATCGAATCTACCAATCTGGACAAAATTTCCACCCGTATAAGAAGGCATATTCTGCATAGAATTAACTAATTTGCCGTTTCTGTACAGTTTCATTTCCTGCAAATCGGCATTGTAGGTGACAGCGTAGTGTTCCCAATCTTGCGATACTGGTTCATTGCAGGTTAGCGAAACCCATTCATCACGGGATGTTCCATGGCTTGCAACTACCTTGCGGTCTTTGTTTATTGTAAAGCCATGAAGTCCGCCATAGCTGCCCGAAATAATGTTGTATGCACTTTTATTATCGGCGGCAATTTTTATCCAGGCTTCTTTGGTATAGGAGCGCGAAAGTTTGTTGTTAACAATCATAGCAGGCGTAGAGGCATCAAACACCATGGTTTTACCTACCGGAACCAATGTTGGAGCCGGAGTAGTTATGGTAGCAGGAATGGTGATAACAGAAGGCATGCTGGTTAATTGTCCGTCGCGAATTTCCAATCGCCCTTCGAGGATAATGGTTTTACCCATAGGGGCTTCTATGGTAAAGGTAATGGTGTTGGACGAAAATGTTTTTACCGTATTTCCTTCTGCTGCGGGTGTAGCCGTAGCCGGAGGTGTTATGCTGGCAGGTCGCCACTCATCGGTATAAAATTCGTTTATATTTACTTTTACCGGTGCTCCTATGGGGGTGCCGTCTTTTCGGTATATGGTGTAGGTACTTTTTGCCTGAAAAAGAACACCAAAACAACCACCCGTTACCGTTTGGGGATAGGTAAAAGTTCTTTCCTCATATTTTGAAGTAGCCCCGCCCCAGGAATGGCTATACGAAGCCTCGATGGAAGCGGTTACGCTCACTTCGCCCTCTGCAACCAATGGCACGCCCGCTTTGCCGCCTGCCGTAATAGACAAACCGAGTGTAACGCCTACCTCGTTGTTATAATTGGCTTCCTCATTTTTGCCTATCATTACAGAAAATTGTTTGGTTTCTGTATTGATAGGCTCATAACTGTCTATTACTTCATACCTTGTAATTCTTCTGATTTTATAGAATGAGCTTGCCATAAACTGATCTAATTGATTGTCGTAATTGGGGTCTTGTACGGCAAAAAATGGAACATTGTATTCCTGCGATATTTCCGATGCCTTCATCTCTTCTTCGGTAGGTACTTCATTGCCTTTTAACTTTATTTTTCTGCTGCTCATTTCTGCATTTTCCATAATATCATTTTCGGGAAAATTGAGCACCAAAGCATGGGCAGTTTCAGCGGGTTGAATATCGTGGAATCGACTTGCTCTAAAAGTGCCTGGTACTATGTAAACCTGATTTCGAGTAACTGCACTACCAGTGGCTTTCATGAGCCAAATAGAGACATCTTTGTCGGCTCCCGACCCGCTATCGGTCCAAAATGCCTTGGGTGTAGAATCTCCCTCTTTAGCCCGATTTAAATAACCTGCATTTGCTACGAGCGCCACTGTTTCGCCTTTATTGTTTACGGCAGTCTTTTTGATACAGCGCACAGAGCCTGCATTAGGGGAGTTGTTGTCGGTTACTATATCTCCCAAAGCAACGTAGCCATCGGGGCATTTTATGCGCCAAATGTTACAATCGCCATAAGTGCCTCCGGAACCTGCATCATCCCATACTTTTTCAAAGCCAATTGGTTCTGCCAACAAGTTTTCGTAACCGGGTTTGGGTTTAAGGGTAATAGCAACAGGTGCCTTACGCCCTTTTTCGGGGTCTATTTCGTAAAAATCTCTGACAAAATGCCCCAAAGTATAAAAACCCGGCGATGGTTCTGCTTTCCAGAAAGATATGTTTGCATTTGCTCCGGTGCCACTGTCGTCCCAAATTTTACCATTTTGGGACACCTCCTTCATTTCGATGAAAAAAAACTCGGATGACAAGCCGTTGTTGCCGTCGAATAAATTGTTAGCCATTGCGATTGAAATTTTTGAGTGATTGAAATTATTGAATTTGTGTCTTTTTATTAAATGTGGATTGCTACGAGTGTTGGGTTTGTTGGCGGTTATTGGGCGATAAGCAGTGTAAAGTTTGGTTAGTAATAGTGTTATTTTTTATTTTCTGAAAACTTGGGAGAAGTCCTTTGGCTGGGCTAAGACTTGATATTTTGTGTTCTAATATGGTCTAAAAGTTCTTGAATTTGGTCTTCCGCGATTTCATATTGCCGTATCCATTGGCGTACTTCTTGAAAATGGGAGTTAAATTACTGGCTTTTATGCCACTAAGTAGGATTCATTGCGCAAAGATACTACAAAAGCAATAGTAATGCTGTATTTTAGTACATTTTTTTGTTTTTAAATTATTATCAACATTTTGACACTTGCACAAACTAAAAGAGGCTTCACCCAAAAGGCAAAAAACACCCCATTGAACAAAAAAATAGCTTAATTGCTAGTTTTTTCCACTACGTATCGCCAATGTTAATCATGTTTGCATAATGCGGACTATCTCTTTGTGTCTAAAGTCTAAAAAAAAAAAAAAAAAAAAAAAAAAGGCAACCGGGGGGCCGAAAAAAGAAAGAGTTTTTGGGAGGGAGGGTTTGGTAAAGAAGAATTGAAGAATAAAAAAAAAGGGGAAAAGGGGGGGGGAAGAAATGTTTTTGGGGTTAAGCCCCCGGGTGCCCCCCTTCCGTCCCACAAAACCTGCCAAAAAAAGTTGGGGGGGGGTGTGTGGGGGGTTTGTGTTGGGGTTTTGTTGCTTTTGCTGCGGGGCTGGGGGCTGGCGGGGTCTGCCTTTGCCCCGCCTTTTGTGGGTTTTGGGTGGGGGGGGGGGGGGGGGGCGGGGGCCCAACCCCCCCCCCCACCCCCCCCCCGGCGCCCCCCCTTTTTTTTTTATTAAAAGAACAGGGGGGGGAGGGGGTTTTGGCTGGCAAGGGGCCCCCCGGTTGTGGTGGTGGGGGGGCACCACGAACACAACGCGACCGCCGGGTGTGGGGGAGGCCGCGAAAAACGGGCCGAGTTGGCGGGTGGGGGGGGAAAAAAAAATTTGAAAAAAAATAAAAAAATTTTTTTTTTTTTAAAAAACGGGCGGGAAGAAGGGGGGAGAAACGCGGAGGGGAGAAAACCCCCCCCCCCCCCCCCCCCGCCCCCCCCCCAAGAGGTACCCCCTTTGGTCCCCTAACCGGGACCAGGGGGGAAGGCCCCTGGTGCAAAGCCGAATAATTTGTTTGGGAAATGAGGTGTGGGGGCCCCCCGAAAAGCCGGCCGCGGGCGGGGGCTGTGTCGTTTATGTGAGGGAGGCCGGGGGGGCAGGGGGGGGAAGGGAAACCGGGGGGGGGAGGGTTTTGGGTCGGGATCAACTCCCTTCCCAATCCCTTCCCGTGTTTTGGTGGGAAAGGGAGCGTTCCCCCCCGCGCCGGTTATAAAAAATGGGGGGGGGGGGGGGGGGGGGGGGGGTGGCGGGTGGGGGGGTGCACCTCAATAGGGAAAGAGGGGAAACGGGGGGCGGGGGGCCGGGCCCCTGGGCCCGGACCGGCACAAACTAAAACAAACTAAACCCTTTTCTGGGGTTGGGCGCCCGGAAACGGGGCCGGTTGGGGGGGGGGGGGGGGGGGGGGGGGGGGGTGGGGGGGGGGGTAAAAGGGTGTCTTCTCCTCCACTAAAAAAAAATTTTTCTACCCTCCCTACCCCCGCCGGTTGTTTGTGTTGGTTGATTAAAAAACCACAACAAAAAAGAATTTTTAATTGTTAATGGTTACGTATCATCTTTGCCATGTAAAAACCATCGGTGGCAAAGGCTGCTGGCGACACAAACTGCTCGCCTAATAAAGTAAAGTTTGGGTTTTGGGCTAAAAACTGTTTTATTTGCTCTTCGTTTTCGAGGGGTAATATGCTACAAGTGGCATACACCATCAAACCGCCAACGCGCAACATTTGCGAATAAATACTTAAAATGTGTTGTTGCAAATCGAGGGTTTGCTGTAGTTTTTCGGGGGTTAGTTTCCATTTAATATCGGGTTTGCGGCGTAGCGTACCCAAGCCTGTACAAGGCACATCTAGCAATAGTCGGTCGGCTTTTTGGGTGTATTGGGCAATGCTGTTGGGCGATATAATGGCTTGTGTTTGGATAATGCTGATACCATTTCGTTTGGCTCGTTCTTTTAGGTTGTCTAGTTTCCAATCTTCTACATCTAGGGCAATTATTTTGCCTTTATTTTGCATTAGTGCCGATATGTGCAGTGTTTTTCCGCCGCCGCCTGCGCAGGCATCAATAATGGTCATGTTAGGTCGGGGGTCTAGGTAAGGGGCAATAAGTTGCGAGCCAGCATCTTGCACCTCAAACAAACCGTTGTGAAAAGCTTTGGTAGCCACCACATTTTTGCGTCCTTCGACCAAAAGTGCATCGGGGGCTAACGATATTAATTTGGTTTCTACCCCTTCTTTGAGCAAAACACCCTGTAAGGTTTGGCGGTTGATGCGTGTTTTGTTGGCACGGATGTATACGTTTGCTTGTTTGTTCATGGCATTTATTGCCGATGCCCAGCGTTTTTCACCCATTTGTGTGCTGCCTAAATCGTCGAGCCAATCGGGTATCGAGTAGGCAATTTTGCGCACTGTTAATGCTTTTTGGTGTGCCGATTTTAGGTGTTGGGTATCTAAACCGTTTAGCTCGTCCCAGTTAGGTAGTTCGTTGTATTGCAGGTAAAGCCACGTGCCAACCATTAACCAAACCTCTTGTGGGGTGGCATACGAGGGGTCGGTGGGTGGAGATAGGTGTGCAACTAATCGCCAATTGCGTACCAGTTCGTAGGCAAGTTGGGTAATAAATCGGCGGTCTTTGGCGCCCCATTTAGGGTTCGATTTTAGTTTGTTTTCGATAACTTGGTCGGCATATTTACCGCCATTAAAAATAAGCAATAGTATGTCGATAACTGCTGCTACTAAATTATGATGAAGCTTCAATAAGTTGTAAGTTGTAAAGGGTAAATTGTAAGGAGTGAAAGTCCAAAGGTTGACACTTGTGAAAATACTAACAATTGTTTGGTTTGATGGGGCGCTTGCTTTTTTTGTGGGGGTGCCACCAACTAATCGTTTAGGGAGTGCCAAACATCACCCCCAAAAAAGACATTTACCGCGTCAAGCGGGGCGGGCGCAAGCCATTTGTGTTGCTGTGGAGTATTGATTTTGGTGTTTTTTGTGCTTAGTTGTTGGCTAACAATTGTTTAATGGCTTCGGTGGTTTTGGGGGCGTTGCCAATAAATAGGTGTTGATTGATAACAAACACGGGGCGTTTGAGCATGGTGTATTCGTCTAAAATCCATTGTCTATAATCGGCTTCGGATAGGTTTTGGTCTTTTAAACCCAATGTTTTGTATTTTTGCGAGATGCGGCTAAACAAAGGTTCGTAGCCGCCCGCCATAGCAGCAAGCTCGTCGAGTTGTTGGGCGCTGATGGGTTGCTTTTTAATGTCTTGTTGTTCAAATGTTTCGTCAACACCTACATCTGCCATAATGCGTTTGCAAGTGCCACAAGACGAAAGGTAAAAAACTTTTTTCATGTAAAAATAATGAGAAAATGATGAATGGAGCGAGGTGGTGAAGTGGTGAAATGGTGAAGTGGTGAAAGAGTGAAGTGGTGAAGGAGCGAAGTGGTGAAGTGGTGAAGTGGTGAAGTGGTGAAATGAATGCGATAAAGTTGCGGAACGATGGAAAGCGGACAGCTTGTAGCCGATAGTTTGCAGCGGACAGCCGCTACTTACAATCGCAATAATGTTCGTTATTTAGGTCAATTACGGTGATAACGCGGGTTTCGTTGTTGCAATCGGCAAAAATCATACGCACCTTTTGCCCGTCTTTGGTTACACCTTCAAGGGCATATTTAGGGCAATCGGGGGCGTTAGGTTCGCTTTTACGGCGGTTTTCTTTGCCTCGTTGCAAAATGTCGCGCACTTCGGTTTCCGATATGTTTCGGCAATCCATACGGCAGCGGGCGTGTTTGGTGTAGTATAGTTTTTGCGACGATAACTCGTGGTTAAGTTCGTTACCCTCTTCGGCGGGCTGATTGGGTCTGCCGGGTTGTTGTGGTTGGGTAGGGCTAGGTTTGCCCGATTGTGGTATACTTGGGCTGTTGTTTGGCGGTGTTTGTTGTGGCGATGCGTTAGGCGGCACAGGCACTGCCGTTGGTGCATTAGGATTAGTTGGCACCGCTGTTGGTGCTTGCATTTTTTGAAAAAGATAGCCGCCAATAAGCAAAATAATAACACCTATAATAGTGCGAAGTAACGAATTAGAAGAATTTTTAGCCATGTTGATTGTTGGTAAATAAACAGAGAGATAGTTGCAGGTAAAATTGCATGTTGTGATTTGAGCGCGTGAAGATAGGTGTTTTTGGGGGATTTTGGGTAATTTGGGTGGTGTGTTGTGTGCAATAAAGCAATAATTTTGTTGTTGGATGATAATTTTTGCTTTTTGCACCCAATTTTTTTGTACCTTTGTGTAGCGAAACGAGCTATTTTTAAAATAATGCCAAACAATGAAAAAAAACGACCAAGAGCTACTAGCAATAGATTTTGATGCTCGTTGGAAAGAGTTGATTCATGCTTTTACCGAAGAGTTTATTGCTTTTTTCTTGCCCACTTTATACCCATTAGTTAATTTTAGCAAACCTCCTGAGTTTTTAGAGCAAGAGTTGGCTAAGTTGGCTGCTGGTACCGAGCGTTCGGGCAAAAAAATTACCGATAAGCTGATAAAACTGTACCTAAAAAACGGCGAAGAGCAATTTGTATTGGTACATATTGAGGTAGAAGGCGATGCTCCAAGTGCTTACTCGAAAGAAATTTTTAAGTATTACTACCGCGCCTTAGACCAACACGAGGTAGATATTGCCACCATAGTTGTTTATGTGGGTGATAAAGTGCCTAAGCGCCACAATGTGTATACGCGCCATTTTCATGGCACCGAACTAACTTTTAAGTTTAATAGTTATTTGGTAAAACAACAAAACGAGGCTGAGTTAATGGCATCGGATAACATTTTTGCCTTCGCAATATTGGCAAATTTGTATGTTTTACAAAGCAAAAATCAGTACGACAAGCGAATGGCGTTTAAAACCCATTTGATTGCTTTGTTGCGCAAAAAAAATTACAAACAAGAAACTATTCGTCATCTTTTGGTGTTTATATGGTACTTGGTGCTATTACCCAAAGACCAGAATCAACAACTATTATTTAACCTTTCAAAAACAACAGATATGCCATTAGTAACCGAAGGAGAAATTATGTTTATGAATGAGCTTGCTCTGTTTAAATATGGTAAAAGCATTGACCAAATGCTCGAAGAGATAAAAAATGCCGTAGCCAAAGAAGAGCAAATTGTTGGCTCAACAAAAAGCCAAAGAAGAGCAATTGTTGGCACAACAAAAGGTCAAAGAAGAGCATACTATCGTCAATATGTACCAAAAATTGGCTCTTGATGTTGCTACTATCGCTAATATACTAAACGTACCCACCGATTTTGTGCAAGAAGTATTGAGCAAAAATGGATTGCTATAATCACTAAAAAACAAAAATGCCCAATTTAATTATCGTGTGGTTTCGCAACGATTTGCGCCTACACGACAACGAGGTACTACACGAAGCCTTACAAAACGCCACACACGTATTGCCTGTTTATTGTTTTGACACTCGCCAATTTGGGACAACTGCATTTGGCTTTCCAAAAACGGGAGCTATTAGAGCAAAGTTTTTGTTAGAAACAGTGCGCGATTTAAAACTAAATTTGCAAGATATAGGCTCGGATTTGGTTATTAAAATAGGCAAACCCGAAGAAATTGTGTTTGCACTTGCCAAACACCATAAAGCAAAAGCCGTTTATTGCCAACAAGAAGCCACCGACGAAGAAATGTTGGTAGAAGAACAACTAGAACGCAATTTAGATACAATAGGTGTTGGACTGAAATATTTTTGGGGACATACACTGTATCACTACGACGACCTACCTTTTGAAATAGACCAACTGCCCGACATCTTCACTACTTTTAGGAAACAAATAGAAGAAAAATGTACCGTAAGGGCGACGTTTCCAACCCCACAACAAGTACCTATAGTAAACGGTATACAGGCAGGTAGTTTGCCTACACTGCCCGAACTAGGCTTAACACCACCTGCCACCGACCCACGTACCCACACCCATTTTAAAGGCGGCGAAACACAAGCCCTATTGCGCCTAAAACATTATTTGTGGGAAACAAACCTAATTGCACACTACAAAGAAACCCGTAATGGCTTGCTCGGCACCGATTATTCGTCTAAGTTTTCGGCATGGCTAGCAAATGGTAGCTTATCGCCTCGCCAAATCTACCACAGCATTAAACAATACGAAACCGAACAAACCGCCAACGAATCGACCTATTGGTTGGTATTTGAACTTATTTGGCGCGATTATTTTAGGTATGTAGCCATGAAATACGGCAACGATATTTTTAGACAAAGCGGCATTATGCAACGCCCAACACCCAAAAATACCGATACAACTGCCTTCGAACACTGGAAAAACGGCACAACAGGCATACCATTTATCGATGCCAACATGCGCGAACTGCTGCATAGCGGATATATGTCAAACAGAGGAAGGCAAAATGTGGGTAGCTTTTTAGTTAAAGATATGCAGCTAAATTGGCTATTAGGCGCCCAATGGTTCGAGTCGCAGTTGATTGATTACGATGTATGCAGCAACTACGGTAATTGGCAATATGTAGCAGGCATTGGCAACGACCCCCGACCCGACCGCTATTTTAACATCATCAAACAAGCCTATCAATACGACCCCCAAGGCACTTACGTAAAACATTGGTGCCCCGAGTTGCAACAACTACCTTCTGCCCGCATCCACGAACCCTACAAACTAACCGATGCCGAGCAAAAATACCTGCGCCTAAATATAGGCAAAGACTACCCAAAACCCTGCGTAGATACCCAAAAATGGAAGGTCAAAAAATAATCGAACAACCCAAAACTCAAAAAATACTCTTTTCGTCCTTCCGTTTTGTTAGCCATAACGCCCCATGCACACGCCCCGCTTGACGCGGTAAATGTCTTTTTTGGGGGTGATGATTGGCTTGCCCTATTTGCACAGCATCAAGCACCCCCAAAGCACTGCAAGTGCAAACACCCAATCATCACTTTTCCATGTCTGCATTAAAGTATCTTGTTTTTTTATTTTGGTTATCACAATGCACCATAACTTTTGTTTTTAATCAATAAATACCTCAAAGTTGCTATTTTTTAAGCTTATAAAACTAACCATATACAGCTACATCAATAATAGCACATCGAGACTAGTTGCTGCTATATCGTTTTATTTGGTGCTGGCACTGCCGCCAACTTTGATGCTGCTGACCTTGCTTGTTGATAACCTAATAATGAGTAATGCCGTACAAGAAGAAATTAGATTGGGCTTGCGACAATTGTTTGACGAAAATGCCGTAAAAACTATTTTCGAAATTGCTCAAAATGTACGCGACCGCGCATATCCTAATATATGGTTTACTATTATTGGCATAATAAGCGCTTGGTTTAGTGCCACAGGTGCATCGGCACAGGTACATTATGCACTTAATGTAATATGGAAAGTTAGGGTAGTAAAAGGTATTAGTAATAGTATATTTCATTTTATAAAAACCCGAGTTATTGCTTTTGTAACCATATTGTCGATAGTTATATTGGCTGTTGCAGGCTTAATTATTACTACATTAGTAAATGTTTTTTACGAATTTTTATTGACATATTTGTCGTTTAAAGCCTATTATATGGTAGGGTTGGTTAATGTTTCGGTATCTTATGTTTTTTATGCCATTGTGTTTGCTGCCATATTTAAGTACGTACCCGATGTTGAACTAAAATGGAAACACGTTTGGCAAGGAGCTTTGTTTACAACGGTGCTGTTTGGTATTGGTAGATACCTGATTGGTTTGTATATGGTACAACTAAGCCTTTATTCGCCTTACGGGGTGGCTGGTTCGTTGGTTTTTTTGTTGCTCTGGATTTTTTATTCGCTGCAAATTTTCTTTTTTGGAGCTACCTTTGTGCAAGTACAAAACACCTACAAAGGCGAAAAAATTAAACCCCGCTGGCGAGCCGAGTATATTGACAGCGAAGATGACACCTAAACGATACTAAATTGCCTAATTATTTATTGTCAATAAACCACTTTGAGCAAAATTTTCAATTCTTAACAAAAAGATAATCCACTTTAGTAGTTTTAACAAACCTAAAGTGTTACTTTTGCACTAAAATTAAACCACACATCTGTTTTTACCAATAGCCACTAAAAAAATTAATAACATGAACAAAATAATTATTGCCTTCGATGGTAAACATTACTCAGAAGGAGCCGTAAAAGCTGCCTTGCATATCAATAGCCAACAACCATCTTTATTAGTAGGTGTGTTTATTAATGGTTTAACCAATTATGGACAATTGGTAATGCAAGCCCCCGAAACACCCGACCTAATGGCTTTTATCGAAGAAGACCAAGGTAAAAGTATTGCCGAACACAAAGAAAAATTTAGAACTGCTTGTATCGAACACAACGCATCGTTTAGAATGCACGAAGACAAACCACTTTTTATTATCGAAGAAATGATACGCGAAAGCCGTTTTGCCGATTTGCTAATTATTGGTGGCGAAATGTTTTATCGAAACCCAAAACATAAAGACGAACATGCCATACACATGTTGCGTAATGCCATAGAAAAATCGGAATGCCCCGTGTTTGTTGTTCCCGAAAACTTTAACCCGCCTCAATCTGTAGTACTAAGCTACGACGGTAGCGCTTCGTCGGCTTACGCCATTCGTCAGTTCTCTTATTTATTGACTTCTTATACCAATCTGCCCGTTACACTTTTATATGCCGATAACGACCCCGACGACGATGTTGACCTACTGCCCGAAAAAGATTTAGTAGAAGAGTTAATCGGTCGCCATTTTGATAACCTAACCGTAACATCTTTGCAAGGCGATTTTAAAGCCGAGCTACACAATTATCTGCAAACCCAAACCAATACCATTGTGGTACTAGGCTCGTTTAGCGACGATAGGGGCTTTTTCGATAAATTGTTTCAGCGCAGCACCGCCAACCCATTGCTCGAAAATATGACTACCCCGCTTTTTATTGCTCATAAATAAAGGATATTTTTACATTACACACAAAAAAAACACCTTGCATTGTTGCAAGGTGTTTTTTTGTGTGGTTTAGTAGCTGCAAGCTCTTTGTTTTTGGTATTGTTTTAGTAGACAATCTCAATACAAATATACCCTTTCATACTAAGGCTTTTGATAAATGTACCTATCTAAATTTAAAAAGTGTACAGTAACTTGAGAATGCTTACATTTTCGTTGCCTAAAATTTTTTCTAATCTATTTCTAAGTTGTTGACTAATAAGCGAGCTTATCCACAAATTACTATCTATTACAATTCGCATGGCTTACAATTTAGGTGCTTCGTTTTTTTCTTTGCGATAAGTTTTGATTTCGTTCAAAACATCGGCTATTGTAAATTCGGGTACATCGGGCAAGTGGGTTGATAGTTTTACCCACTCTTCGCGACTTGCGTCTGCACGTAAACGATACGATAAAGCGTATTTTCTGCCAAAGGTAATTGCTCTAATAGGATATACAACTACTCAGTAGAAATTTGTGTTTGCAAAGTAAGTAATTGCATGGGTATAAATTTATTTGGATTGTTTTTTGAGAAAACTTTAAAAACAGTACAAAGATTTGAGGAATAAGCACTACACAATAAAATATTTTGGTGGCTATCAACAAAAGTTAATGTTCACCTAAAAAACTTCCAAACTATTGGCTTGGAAGTTTTTTGTTTGTGGCTAAAAGCATTTTAACGTTTTAGTTGAATGCCATTTTTTTGAGCAAAGTCAAACGCAAATTTGCGTAATTCGTCGGCTCCATCTTTGTTACCAGTAGCTCGTCCGTAGGTATCGCTAAGGGTAGCTATTGTTTGAAACATAAAATGGTTCATCTCTTCAACGCTTAAATCCTTTGCCCAAAGGTCTATGTGTGTTGTTTGTTGGTTTTGGCTGTCCCAAGTGCGCAACATAAACGCTTTGCAGGGTTTAGCGCCTTTTATTGGGCTGTCGGTAGCGTCCCAATCAAGGGCTATCGGAATATTCTGTTCGTCTAAATGTATCCCCAACCGAATTTCTTTCGAGTGGTGAATGGTGCTATTGTCCATTAAATATATAAAATGAAAGGGTGAAAAGGGTGAAAAGAGTGAAGGAGTGAAAAGAGTGAAGGAGTGAAAAGAGTGAAGGAGTGAAAAGAGTGAAGGAGTGAAAAGAGTGAAGGAGCGAAAAGAGTGAAAAAAGAGTGAAGGAGTGAAAAGAGTGAAGGAGTGAAAAATAATTTGTCACATCACCATATCCCCACATCACAATATCCCCACATCACAATATCCCCACATCACCATTTCGCCACATCCCCACATCCCCACATCGCCATTTATTTCTCGGCTACTTCTTCGTACTCATTTGGGTTTAAATCTTCTTGTTGTATAGGGTATTCAAGGGCATTAAGTGCCGTTGTCATCTCGTTTACATACTTTTTATAGTCAGCCGCATTTTTACGATTAACAGTTTTGGTCATATAGGTAATACTTTTTTCGCGAGTAGGGTCTACTTGTGCGCCTTTTTTCCAAAGCCTATAACACAAGTGCGGACCAGTAGCCAAGCCAGTGCTGCCCACATAGCCAATTACCTGACCTTGTTTTACCCTAATGCCTTTTTTAACCCCTTTGGCAAAGCGCGACATGTGCAGGTATTGTGTGGTATAAGTGCCATCGTGTTTAATTTTCACAAAGTTGCCATTACCGCGTCCATACTCGGCGTTTAGCACAATGCCATCGCCTACGCTCATAATGGGTGTACCTTTGGGGGCGGCATAATCGGTGCCTAAGTGCGCCCTATTTTGGTGCAATACCGGATGAAAACGATTAAGCGAATAACGCGACGATATGCGGGTAAATTTTAGCGGAGCTTTCAAAAAACCTTTGCGCACCGACCTGCCTTTTTCGTCAAAATAATCCGTTTTTTTGTCTTGTTCGTAGGCAAAGGTATAAAAATCCTCGCCTCTATGCTGCATATAAGCCGCCTTCAACTCGCCCTGTCCAACAGGCACGCCATCTATATATTGTTGTTCGTAAATGGCTTTAAACTTATCGCCTTCTTTAATCTTAAAAAAGTCAATTGACCAAGCAAACGATTTAGACAAAGCAGTAGCTAAATTGGTATTTAAACCATTACGTGCCAATGTACCTGCCAACGAACCACGTATCTCGCCCGATGCCGTTTGCAAACGTGTTTCTACTTCTTTTTGGCAATTGTACGATACGGCTTTACCTTCTCTAAAATCAATCACCACATAGTCTATCGGCGACGACTCGTAGATAAAACACTGAGCTTTGTTTTCGCTATCGCATAGCACAAAATAAGGCTTGTCGCTTTTAAATTTTGTTTGTCGAAACACTTTTTTCGACGACTTATCGGCATCATCAATCTCCATAGTCGATAAGTTACAATCGTTCAAAATGTCGCTCAAAAACTCGTTTTTTCGTACTACGTTTTCGTGTACCGTATAGTTTGTCGATAAGTTTTCGATACCATACACCTTCGATATCTTGTTAATCGTATTGGTCTGAGATGCCATACGCTCAAAAATATCTTCGTTATTTATTTCTTCTTGTTCTTCGGTATCGTCTAATAAATTAGCCGTAGATAGGTTCAGGGTCGAGTCTATCTGCTCAACTAATTGTGTATCAACTACCGCAGCAGCTTTTGCTATTTTAGGCGTATTCAACGATGTATAAAACCCATAAATACCTGCCAAAGAAGCCACAGCTAATACAGATGCATATATTTTCTTGTCCAAAATGCTAATTGTTTTAAAATGAAACAAATTTGATGCTACTATTAGGCTAGTTTTAACCAAAGATTAAGCAAGCTTTGCAACAAACAGCCCGCAAAGATACAAAACCAAACGAACATTTACTGCATACTATTGCTTGGGCATCTCGGATTATTTACTTACCTTTGCCCTGCAATAAAAGAATGGTAGATAATTATTTAGCTTGTCCGAAAAAATAAAATTTATAAATCGCTAAAAGACAGCAACTTACAAAAAATAAACGCCAAATAATAGCAAGCCCCGTAATTGAGCGGTAAAGGTACGCATTATCTTTTAATTTTGTAACGCTAATGTCATTTTTTTTACAACAACAATAACATCATCATCTTGGCTATACCATTTGCTAACAGCCAACCCCAATACAATAGCTTGGGCTTGCCCCGCTTGACGCGGTAAATGTCTTTTTTGGGGGTGATGATTGGCTTACCCAAACTCGAATAGCAGCTGGCACCCCCAGAATCAAGCTAAAAACACCACCAACACAAAAAATACACACTCTAAACCATCGAACCAAACCCATAAACAATAATCAATAACCAATAATTTGCATGATAGATTTAACCAACAAACTGCTAAAAACAAGCCTTACAGCAGCTACTGCCACCGAGCAAAACGCCACCGAAACCGCCGCACAACTTAGGCAGTTACTCAATTACTACGACCGCCTGTATTACATAGAGGCAGCATCGCCATTACCCGATACCGACTACGATTATTTGTTTGATTTGCTGCGCCGAATAGAACAAAAATACCCCAACTTGCGCACCACCGACTCGCCAACGCAAAGGGTAGGAGGGGGGCTAAGTGGCGACTTCCCGACCATCACACACACCATTCCTATGTTGTCGCTCGATAAGGCTTACGAAACTACAAATTTGGTAGATTTCGATACATCGGTCAAAAAACTAACCACCCAAACCGATGTAGCATACACCGTTGAACCTAAATTTGATGGCTCGAGTGTGGCATTAATCTACGAAAACGATTTGTTAGTGCGTGCCGCTACACGTGGCGACGGCGAACAAGGCGAAGACATAACCGCCAATGTGCGCAAAATACCAACCATTCCACTCTCGGCAACTTTCTCTAAATATGGCATTTATAGGGCAGAGGTACGCGGCGAAATCATCATCAATAAACACAAATTTGTTGAACTGCAACAAACCTTAATTACCTCGACAGGCAAAACATTAGCAAACCCCCGAAACGCCGCCGCCGGAGCATTGCGCCTAAAAGATTCGTCGAGGGTTGCCGAGCGAAAGTTAGAGTCGTTTATCTACCAATTAGCTGCCGCCTTTGACCAACAAGGCAACGATATTTTGGCAACACACTGCCAAACGCATAGCCAAAATATGGAGATGATGAACAAATTAGGTTTCCGAACACCCGCCGCCAAACAATACAATGCCTTTGAAATATGCACCAACATAAACGAAGTAATTGACCATATTGATAAATGGAAAGCCCTGCGCGATACCTTCGATTACGAAATTGATGGCATGGTAGTAAAAGTAGACAAAGTAGCCTTGCAAGAGCAATGCGGAGCAACTAATCATCACCCAAAATGGGCAATTGCTTTTAAGTTTGATGCCAAACAAGCCGCTAGCATACTCGAAAAAATAGATTTTCAGGTGGGGCGCACTGGTGCTATTACGCCCGTTGCCAAACTTAAACCTGTACAATTGGCGGGCGTTATGGTGTCGTCGGTGTCGTTGCACAACGAAGAGTTTATCCGCGAGCGCGACATAATGATTGGCGATACCGTATTGGTAGAGCGTGCCGGCGATGTGATACCTTATATTACTGCCGTAGATACCGACAAACGGACAGGCACCGAACAAGCCGTTGTGTTTCCGACCGAATGCCCGTCGTGTGGCAGTAAATTGCAAAAAAACGAGGACGAAAGTGTGTGGCGCTGCCTTAATGCCGATTGCTCCGCACAGGTCGAAGAGCGAATTATACATTTTGCCGCCAAAGATTCAATGGATATACGCGGTTTGGGCGACCAAATTATCCGCAATTTTTATAAAGATGGTTTGCTAAATAGTATCGAAGATATTTATCAACTTAACTATTTTAAAATACAACAACAAGAAGGCTGGGGTACAAAATCGGTCGAAAACCTGCGTAATAGCATTGAGGCATCAAAAAAACAACCCCTACATAGGCTTATTATTGGCTTGGGTATTCGCGAGGCAGGGCAAACTACAGCCAAAACCTTGGCACAAACCATTGACAAAGACCTAGAAGAACTTTACGATTGGACGACCGAAAAGCTAAAAACTTTGCCCGATGTAGGACCAAAAGTTGCTGCCAATATCGTAGCCTTTTTTGCCGAACCCAAAAACCGTGTTATCATTGCCAAGCTAAAAGAGTTGGGCGTTAATACGCAACAACACGAAGATGCCAAACGCATAGAACGCGGTAAATTGTCGGGTTTTACGTTTTTGTTTACGGGTAGTCTGCAACAATTTAGCCGCGATAAAGCCCACGAATTGGTGGAGCAAAATGGCGGCAAACTGTTGGGTAGTGTAAGTAAAAATCTAAACTATTTGGTGGTGGGCGAAAACGCTGGCTCGAAACTAGATAAGGCAAAAAAAATACCTACCATCAACATCTTAACCGAAGACGAATTTTTAGCACTTGTGCATAATTAATGGCTTGTATTACGCAATACGCTATTTTAGCGTTATTTAGGACACGGATTTTACGGATAAGACACGGATAAGATGGATGTATATTTAATGATATAGGCGGATTTATTTTAGATGGACTGGTTTTTTAATAGCTTTACATGATTGCTATTGCCTGCAAAATAGCCTTTTTATCACCCAAATAGCCCATTTTTATAGTTATTATCTTAGATGAAACCATTATTATAGACTTTTTGTTTAGAATTAGGTTTTAAATCAAGATTAAATCATTTTTTAAAATCCGTGTACAATCCGTAAAATCTGTGTTTTCTTTGTGCGTAACATCAGTCGGTAATATTTGGAGTATTATTTTAAGTTAAAATATATTTTTGCATCAGCTTCTGTTTGGCGGATAAAAGGCGTTTTGGCATCGGCATAGTCACCTGTACTTTCCCAATTTTGGGCAGCCAAGGTTTGTTTTAGGTGTAGATAATCGGCTGTTTTTTGGGGATTTTGACGCAAATAATCGCGGAAAAGCAAATGTCTTTGCCAAAATTCATCGCCAATTTGCACGGTGTGAATGTTAAACTTCATCTCTTCGGTTTGTTGTGTAAAAAACCTGCGAAAAGGCATTAGATGCTCAAATGTATTATTATACGTGTAGTTATGTTGTTGCATCAGGTTTACAAATTGGGTAGCATCGCGTTCAAAATTTGTTAAACCAACTAACATATCTACAATAGGTTTTGCCGCCAAACCCTCGATAGAGGTGCTACCAATATGCTCAATTTGTGCCACCAAATTGTTGCCAAGCAACAGCAATTGTTGTTGTTGGGCAACAAAAAAATCTTTCCATAAAGGGCTATACGGAACGAGTAATATTTGCATTTTATAAAAATCAATTTAAAATAACTATATTTATTTAGTGTTTAAGCGATAAAAGCCAGTAAAATCAACAAAAGTTTGTTTATTTGCTTGTCAAATCGTATCTTTGCGCGCTATTTTTGCAGAGGCAAAGATAGACATTCTGATTGATTAAAGGCAATATCATTTAATTAATGGCTCAAAAAAAAAACAAGTGTTATGTAGTTTGGCAAGGCAAACGCGTTGGTATTTTTGATAGTTGGGAGGCTTGCGAACAACAAGTAAAAGGGGTTATTGGTGCCAAATTTAAAAGTTTTGCTACACGCCAAGCAGCCGAAGAAGCCTTTAAACAACCGTGGGAAATGCACTATGCTATTGCAACAACACCTAAAAAAAAGCCTTTAAACAGCGACACAAGCATTAGCAAAGCTGCCAAACCCATATTAGAAAGTATTGCT
>JADKCK010000013.1 GCA_016718845.1 Sphingobacteriales bacterium | reverse complement strand
CTAACCCTATTATTATTGCCTGCCAATTTTTTCGACTCGGGTAAAAGTATGTGCATGTCCAAAGTATTGTTTGATATGGAGTGCTACGGTTGCGGCATGACCCGTGCCATTATGCACCTTATTCATGCCAACATTAACACTGCTGCCCATTACAATAGGTTATCTTTTGTAGTACTGCCACTACTTGCCCTACTTTGGCTCAAAGAACTGCTACAGTGTTTGGGCTATAAAATATTATCTTGGCTTTAATGCAATAACAGGCTGCTTCATTTTTTGAGGCAGCCTGTTATTTTTTTTCTACAAAAACAAAAAAAAGCGCCATATCTACCCCAAAATAATGTACCTTTGCATTACCTACGGTTTTAATCCCCGTATGGCTAATTTATCATCTTACCTAAAATAACATTTTGTTATGAAAACCAATTTTCACCTTCTTTGGGCAACTATTGTTGCACTTTGTTACACCACAACTGCACAAGCACAGTTGTTTGTAGATGGTTCTTATACCGTCCCGCAAATGGTCACTGACTTTTGGTGGCAGCGAGTGTGTCACCGTATCCAACATCACCTACACAGGCGCTAATGGTGCAGTAGGCTTTTTCGATGGCGGATTGAGTAATGCAGGCTTAGGCGCAGGTTTATTACTTACATCGGGTGCGGCGAGTAATGCCATTGGTCCCAACAACTCCGGGTAGCCAAACAACCAGTAGAGCTAGCCTGGTGATGCCGATTTAGACGCACTTATTCCAGGATTTACCTACGATGCTGCTGTACTTGAATTTGACATAGTAGCCACCGAACCCACCATCGAGTTTAAGTATGTGTTTGGCTCCGAAGAATATTTAGAGTATGTTGGCAGTAACTTTAACGATGTGTTTGGCTTTTTTATTGGAGCAATCGGCGATCCATTGCAAAATATAGCCTTTATCCCCGACACTACTGTTGCCGTGTCCATCAATAATGTAAAACAACCTGCCTTCCTCAGTACTATATCAATAATGGCGATGGCTTCACGGGTCCGCAAAACACCGACCCGCAATATGTGCAATACGATGGTTTAACCACCGCCCCAATAGCCACCGCCAATGTGAGTGCTGCAGCAAACCTACCACATAAAATTGCCGTAGCCGATGCTGGCGATAGTGCTTTTGATTCGGGTGTATTTTTAAGCACCGAAAGTTTGTGTGGCGAAGGCGCTTTTGCACCTATGGGCACCTTCGAGGCGGGCGTAGATGGCAATACCGTTACCATACAAAGCGATGCCCGCTATGCCATTTCGTATAATTGGGAGTTTGGCGATGGAGCCACATCTACCCAACGCGCCCCCGAACCACATACCTACACCCAAGATGGAACCTACACCATTACCCTCGATGCTGCCAACAATTGCTGTACCACCCGTTTTACCCAAACCGTTATTATTGGCGATGCAACAGGCAGCAACACACCTGCTGCACAAACTATATTGCAAGTGTATCCTAACCCAACCATCAACGGCAAAGTACAAGTGCAAACACCAAACGCCACCACCCTACAGCTATACGACATAACAGGCAAACTACTAACAACCACCAACCAAAGCACAGCCACCTTTGACCTAAGCAACTTTGGCAAAGGCATTTATTTGGTAAAAGCCACCTTGCCAAACGGACAAGTTTATGTGCAAAAGCTAAACTATTAATAGGCATTGTATGATAGAGAGATTTAGAAATATAAAGGAATGACCACTGCTGGTATGATTTGTGGCATTATTGGTTGTGCCCTATTTGTTTTAGGATTAGTATGGTTAGCTACTGTTATTGCATCTCTCTAAATCTAATAATTAGCTTAAATGCTAGCAGGCTGTTTCAATTTTTTGAGGCAGCCTGTTATTTTTTACTAAAAAAAACACCCTAATTACCCCAAAATAATGTACCTTTGCATTACCTACGGTTTTAACCCCCGTATGGCTAATTTATCATCTTACCTAAAATAACATTTTGTTATGAAAACCAATTTTCACCTTCTTTGGGCAACAATGCTTGCCTTTTGTTGTAGCACAACTGCTCAAGCACAGTTGTTCGTCGACACTACCTACACCGTTCCGCAAATGGTGACAGATTTTTTTGGTGACAGCGAGTGTGTCACCGTATCCAACATCACCTACACAGGCGCTAATGGCGCAGTAGGCTTTTTTGATGGCGGATTGAGCAATGTAGGCTTAGGCGCAGGTCTATTGCTTACATCGGGCTCGGCTACTAATGCCATTGGTCCCAACAACTCGGGCAGCCAAACAAATAGCAATTTAATTGCTGGCGATGCCGATTTAGACGCACTTATTTCAGGATTTACCCAAGATGCCGCTGTAATTGAATTTGACATAGTAGCCACCGAACCCACCATAGAGTTTAAGTATGTGTTTGGCTCCGAAGAATATTTAGAGTTTGTTGGCACTAACTTTAACGATGTGTTTGGCTTTTTTATTGGAGCAATCGGCGATCCATTGCAAAATATCGCCTTTATCCCCGACACTACTGTTGTCGTATCCATCAATAATGTAAACGATGCTGCCTTCCCCGAGTATTACATCAATAATGGCGATGGTTTTACAGCTCCACAAAACACCGACCCACAGTATGTGCAATACGATGGTTTAACTACCGCCCTAACAGCCACAGCCAATGTGGTGCCAGGGCAAACCTACCACATAAAAATTGCCGTAGCCGATGCTGGCGATAGTGCTTTAGATTCTGGTGTGTTTTTGAGTACCGAAAGTTTGTGCGGCGAAGGCGCTTTTGCACCTATGGGCAGCTTTGAGGCGGGTGTAGATGGCAACACCGTTACCATACAAAGCGACGCCCGCTATGCCATAACCTACAACTGGAACTTTGGCGACGGAACTACATCAACCCAACGCAACCCACCCGCCCACACCTACACCCAAAATGGAACCTACACCATTACCCTCGATGCTGCCAACAATTGCTGTACCACCCGTTTTACCCAAACCGTTATTATTGGCGATGCAACGGGCAACAATACGCCTACCACACAAACTATATTGCAAGTGTATCCTAACCCAACCACTAACGGCAAAGTACAAGTGCAAACACCAAACGCCACCACCCTACAACTATACGACATAACAGGCAAACTATTAACAACCACCAACCAAAGCACCGCCACCTTTGACCTAAGCAACTTTGGCAAAGGCATTTATTTGGTAAAAGCCACCCTGCCAAACGGACAAGTTTATGTGCAAAAACTAAACTATTAATTACCTAAAACGTTAACAAAGGTGATTGAGCGGGGCAATTCTCGCTCAATCACCTTAATTGCGCCATCTTGTATGCTGTTTGGCATCGTTTAATATAAAACAACCTTTTGTTTATAAATACAACGTATTAAGCAACACGCCAAAGCCCCGCTTGACGCGGAAAATGTCTTTTTTGGGGGTGATGATTGGCTTACCCAAAGTTGCACAGCCTATGCCACCCCCATAAAAAAAGCTCGCGCAGCCGTACTATTCTTCTTGTTTTTTATCTTTATTAGGGAATTATTATCAATACAAAACATTTTTATACCCAATGTATTCACACACCCACCTTGCCGACACCATTGTAGCCCTTGCCACACCACCCGGCATAGGGGCAATTGGCGTAGTTAGGCTAAGTGGCAGCCAAGCCATTGACATTTGCAACCGCGTTTTTGTGGGTAAAAACTTACATCAACAAGCATCGCACACCCTACACTTTGGCACCATAAAACTACCCTCGGGCGCTATACTCGACGAGGTATTGGTTAGCCTTTTCCGCAACCCACGCTCCTATACAGGCGAAGATACCATTGAGGTAAGTTGCCACGGTTCGCCCTATATCTTACAGCGCCTTATTGAGTTGTTTATTAGCCAAGGCGCCCGACTAGCACAAGCCGGCGAATTTACCTTGCGCGCTTTTTTAAATGGCAAAATGGATTTATCGCAAGCCGAAGCCGTAGCCGAACTCATCGCCTCGCAATCCGAATCGGCACATCAATTGGCAATGCAGCAAATGCGCGGCGGCTTTTCGAGCCATTTGGGCGTATTGCGCCAACAACTCATCAACTTTGCCTCGTTGGTAGAACTAGAACTCGATTTCTCGGAAGAAGATGTAGCCTTTGCCGACCGACAACAGTTGGTGGCTTTGGTCAAACAAATCCGCACACTTATCCGCGCCCTCCTCGATTCGTTTGCTTTGGGCAATGTGCTAAAAAATGGCGTAACAACCGTTATAGCAGGCAAACCCAATGCGGGTAAATCTACGCTGCTCAACGCCCTACTCAACGAAGATAGAGCCATTGTTAGCCATATTGCAGGCACTACCCGCGACACCATCGAGGAAATACTAAATATAGATGGCATACAATTTAGGCTGATAGATACAGCCGGCATACGACAAGCCAGCGACACCATTGAGGCAATAGGCGTAGAAAAAACGATGAAGCACATTAGGCAATCGGCAATTGTGGTGTATATGTTTGATGTAAACACCAACACCCCCCAAACACTGCAAACCGACCTCGAAACCTTGCATATCAACAAAATGAATTACCTATTGGTAGGCAATAAAATTGACGAAGCCACCACCAACTATACCCAATTGTTTAGCCCTTGGGCAGATAAATTGTTGTTTATATCGGCAAAAGAGCAATTGCACATCGAGCAACTTAAACAACACCTAAAAGCAATGGTACTAAGCAACAGCGTTGAACCCGATGCCGTAATTGTGTCTAACGCCCGCCACTACCAAGCCCTACAACACGCCGACAAAGCCTTAGCCGATGTGCTAACAGGCATTGATACCCACCTAACCACCGAGCTACTTGCTTTAGACATACGCACCGCTCTGCACCATTTAGGCACCATAACCGGCGAAGTAACCAACGACGATTTATTAGGCAATATTTTCGCAAATTTTTGTATTGGGAAATAATAAAAAACCTATTATTGTATTTTCTTAATGCAAAAAATACAATTATCTACTAATTGCACTTGATTAATTATGGATAATTTATAATTAATAATTATAAATTGCCACTCCCGCCCAAACTCCATCGTGCGACAACGAGCTATCAAAATTTGCCAACACCTGCCCATTTTGGCAAAGCACAGGTACATTGTGTAATTGTTTTTGGATAGATAAAGTACTTGCGTCAAAACCATATTGGTGCGCAATTGCCTGCAACAAAGGCAAATGCCATGCTTTGGCGGGTAAAGTGTCAACCAAGTTGGTAAATTTATGGGTATGTGCAAAAATATGCCTTAAAACAAAAGCTTTGGGTGCTGCAATACTATGCACAAAATAGGTATTTTGGGCAGATTGGGTATAGCAAACCCCCATTGGATGATGTACTTTTGCACAAATTAAGTGGTTTTGCGGCGTATCCAATTCCACCACAAAATCAAGTGGGCGATAATTGGGTAGCATACCCTGCTTTATTGCTACCTTATAAGCACTCTCTTTGCACGACCACAGCAACCACGCCATAGTGTTTGGCTCTGTTGCTTGCTCAATTAAATGCTGCTCGGCGGGTACAAAAATTTTATTTAACCAACGTTTATTTTGTACTTTGGCTTGATTTTCGGGCAAGCACAAATCCACCAAATCGTTTCCAATAAAAAAATCATCTTTCATAAATATAATGTACACTTTCGAAAAACAAACAATAGGCAATACATCGGCAATAAAACTTATCAACACACAAACACAAGAGTATGCCCAAATTGCCCTCGATTTTGCGGGTAATCTAACCCAATTAGTGTTGTTATCACCCCAAAATACACTGGTATCGGTAATAGATGGCTACCAAACCGAAACCGAACTAGTAGAACATAAAGGCTATAAATCTGCCAAACTATTGCCTTTTCCAAATCGGCTTGCCGATGGAAAATATACGTTTAACCAGCAAGAGTACCAACTGCCCATCAATCGCCCAACCGAAAATCACGCCATTCATGGCTTGTTTTACAATCAGCCTTTTGAAATATCTAACCTAAAATCTAAACCTAATAGCATTACTTTGGTGCTGCGATACCGCTATACGGGCAACCTCGAGGGGTATCCGTTTCCGTGTGTAGTTAAGTTAAGCTACAAATTGTCGGCTAAAGGTTTGCAATGCAAAACCACTGTAAAAAATATGGGCAATACCGCCCTACCCCTTGGCGATGGTTGGCACCCGTATTTTAAACTTGGCGACACACCCTTAAACCAATGTTTGTTGCAACTGCCACCTTGCAATCAGTTAACTTTAGACCAACGCAATTTGCCAACAGGCAAGCAAACACCCAACGCCCAATTTGCCAACCCAACACCCATTGACAATGCCCATTTAGACAATGCTTACCTATTGCAAACCAACACAAAAAAAGCGTGTACCGTATTGCAACACCCCACCGACAACTACCAACTATGCGTTTGGCAACAAACAGGTAAAAAACATTATGATTATCTGCAAATATACACACCCACACACCGCCAAAGTATAGCCATAGAGCCAATGAGCTGCGCCGCCAACGCATTTAACAACCACATAGGTTTAATAACACTACCACCCAACAAAAGTTATGGCGCAAAATACGGCGTACAACTCAAAAAAACAAACTAAAAGTAATTTTTAAGCTATTTGCGGAACTTTTGGCAGCCTTATTTTGTTAAAATACCAAGAAGCAAAAAAAAACGTTCCAAATGTTGCGCTTTTCTAAAAAAAGTTTGTACCTTTGCACCGCAAAACCAAAGTAGTACAAAATAGTGCGTGCAATTGTTTTTTACAAAAATTAGTTACCTCTATGACTACAGATTTGGCACTTTTAAGCAAAATAATCGCTTTGCCTACTGACTTAAAAACAGAGGTAGAGTTATTTATAGATTATTTGATATACACTAAAAAAATCCAAAAAGATAAAATCAAAAAAACACCTGTAGCAGGTTTCGGGACAATAAATTACATTACAACACCTGATTTTGATGAACCTTTAGGAGATTTTAAGATGTAACTTGTTAGCATTGATACAATTTTTGACCAATATACATCAGAAAGAGTATGGTAGAACACTTAGTGTTGCTATCACAAACAGGGGCCTATAGCTCAGTTGGTTAGAGCAACGGACTCATAACCCGTTGGTCCTAGGTTCAAGTCCTAGTGGGCCCACTTATTTTACCGCCAATGCCTTACACAAGGCGTTGGCGTTTTTTTTGTTATCCAACACCTCTCACCTTATGTCGGCAACAGCTAGTTTACTTAGGCAGCAAATTTTTAACATACAAACACCTGCGCAATTCGAGGCAATTACGCTTGATGTGTTTAGGTATCAGGCTGCCAACAACTTGGTGTATAAGCAATTTTTAAACTATATGGGGTGCAATACGTCTAAGGTAGCCCACATTGCCGACATACCCTTTTTGCCCCTCGAACTGTTTAAAACACAACACCTTGTAACGGGCAATTTACCAGTCGAGCAAACTTTTACAAGTAGCGGCACTACAGGCTCGCAAACATCGCAGCACCATGTATGCGATTTGACATTGTACGAAGAAAGTTTTACCCGCAGTTTCGAGCATTTTTATGGAACAATAGACCAATATTGCGTGTTGGCACTATTGCCCGCCTACTTAGAGCGCACAGGCTCATCGTTGGTGTATATGGCAAATAAATTTATTGAGCAAAGCCATCACCCTAAAAGCGGCTTTTACTTGTATAATTATGCCAATTTAGCCAAAATTTTACAGGAACTAAGCAACATTCAACAAAAAACCTTACTTTTGGGGGTGTCTTTTGCCCTATGGGATTTGGCAGAACAATATCCACAAGCACTACCACATACCATTATTATGGAAACAGGCGGCATGAAAGGCAAACGCCCCGAGATTGTACGCCCACATCTGCACCAAATTTTGCAAAACGCCTTTGGTGTAACGGCAATACACTCGGAGTATGGCATGACCGAGCTGCTGTCGCAAGCCTACTCGCAGGGGCAAGGTATATTTAATTGCCCAGCCTGGATGCAGGTTTTAGTACGCGAGCCAAACGATCCTTTGCATATCTTAACAACAAACCAAGTAGGTTGCCTTAATGTTATTGATTTGGCAAATTTGCACTCGTGCAGTTTTTTGGCTACCGCCGATTTAGGTAAGGTTTTTGATGATAATAGCTTTGAAATATTGGGCAGAATGGACAGTAGCGACGTGCGCGGCTGTAATTTAATGGTTTTGTAGAGCCACATTTCGCAAAATTAACATTTTTTATACAAATTGGCAGCAAATTAACATTTCATTATCATTTGCTACAGGGCTGTTTCGTAATTTTGCACCGCTAATTGGAGCGAAAACGATAGAACTGCCCATTATATTTTAAAAACTATTTTGAGTTGATTTGTTTAGTAAACTTTGATTAGCGAACAATGAAAAAAATATGTAATTTCTTTTTTTTGCTACTAGCTATTTGCTCCGTAAATAAAGCCACTGCGCAAGCCTTCGACGACTATAAGGCTTTTAGTAGCGGCTCGGGTAACATTACGGCAGTAAAATACAATAGTACCGGAACGGCATTTGCCAGCGGTAATGCCACAGGCATGATTATTGTCCGCGATGCAACAAGCAACGACATAACACACACACTAAGGGTGCATACCAGCGAAATTACCAGCCTCGATTTTCATCCATCGGGCGATTATTTGGTTAGCACTTGTACCAAAGGCGAACTAAAAGTATGGGATTTGGCTAGTAAAAAAGTAATATTTGAAGCAGGCGGAAATATACAGGGGTTTTATACCTTTGCCTATTTTACTGCCGACAATCAAGCTTTAATATATGGTGGCACCGATGGTAAAATGTACATCACTCGTCCATTTGTAAAACCAGCTCCCCCCTCAAGTGTTATCATCACCGAACCCAAAGGTATTAACTGTGCCGATTATGCACAAAATGGCAATTTGATGATTATTGGCACACAAGGCACCGTAAAGGTGATTGACTTTATGTCAAAAAAGGTAAAAAAACAAATATCACCTTGCGGAAGCGGGCAAGTAGCCGACGTGAAATTTAATGCCAACGATACTCAAATGGGCTGTTTATGCAGCGATGGCAATTTATCTATTTTTGATGTGCAAACGGGTAACCGTATATCGTCGCAAAAAGTAACTAATAGCGGAGCCAACACCGAAATCGCTTTTTCGTCTGATGGCAAATACTTGGTAACAGGCGATGCCGACCGCATACCCAAAGTTTGGGACTTGTCGGACATGGCACAACCTATGAGCAAACTAATTGGGCATCAAAATGCTATCCGATGCGTAGATTTTGCACCTAACAGCAAATTTATTTTATCGGGCGACGACTTTATGATAAAAATGTGGCAGTGGCGAAAACTAAACGAAGAAGAAGAAAAGGAAAAAGAAGAAGAACCCATTGTTGCCGTCCCCCCCCCAATTGTTACCGTTGAACCACCCAAACCACCCGTAGTTGAACCACCCAAACCACAAGCAACCGTAGTGGTAAACAAACCCAAAGAAACACCCAAACCTACCCCTGCCGCACCTAAAAACGAACCCATAAGACCACTACCCGAAATACCACTTAAGCCTAAACCTAAACCAACCATAATACCCAAAGCCGAGGTAGTGCAAATAGAAGAAGAACCACCTTACACACCACCTGCCAATTTTACACTCGAAAACGAGCGTTTACGCTTTAACAACAAAGGTTTACCCGACTCGATAGCCGACCGCCGAGTGCGACCAGGCAGACGACAAATGCTGCGCTCAAACCAAGTAACTATCAAAATTTGGGACTCTGAATACCAAGACAACGACACCATATCGTTGTACCTAAATGGACAATGGCTACTTAAAGAGTATATGCTGCACAACAAAAAGAAAACCATTAAAGCTACCCTCGACCCAACAGGCGACAACTTTTTTATACTCTATGCCCACAACGAAGGTACCCGACCTACCAATACCGCAGCTGTTGTTATCTACGATGGCGTAATGGAATACCGTTTAGCACTAAGTTCAAACATGCGTAACAGCGACATGATTAACCTAAAGGTAATGGGAGGTTCGTTGCCCAAAGATGAATAAATTAAAAATTTAATCAAATGAATTTTTATGTATTTCATACAAAGATTGTATTTTTTTCGATAAAACATTCCTAATTCCTAATCATTTTTTACCAAAAATCAGTCAATTATTTTTTTTTATGCAAAAGTTATTATTTTTCTGTTTCTTACTTGCTGGTTTCACAACCGCATCAGCTCAAAACGTAGCTACCCCTGCCGACACAACCACCGTTGAGTTTAAAGAACTCGAAGTGCCTTTTGGTCCTATCAAACAAGGCGAAAAATTTGAGCACGATTTTTTCTTTACCAACACAGGCAAAGCCCCTCTGAAAATTGCTTCGGCACAAGGTTCGTGTGGTTGCACAGTACCCGAGTACCCTAAAGAGCCTGTTGCCCCAGGTGCAACCGGTAAAATTCATGTAACATTTAACAGCGCTGGTAAAATGGGCGACCAATACAAAACCATTACCATCAACGCCAACACCCGTCCTAACCCAATACGTTTGGCTGTAAAAGGCAAAGTAGAGGCAGCCGAAACAACTGCCGCTACTCCCGACACAAAAGTAACTGCCCCAAAAGTTGAACAAGCTAAAGCTCAACCAATGCCTGCTACGCCTATGTTGAAATTCCCGACAGCCGAGCAAAATGTGGGTGCCGTTGCTCCTAATACCGACTTAAGCGTTAAATTTTCGAATGCTGGTGCGCAACCACTAAAAGTTACCAAAGTAAAAGGCAGCAAAAACCTTAAAGTTGTTAGCTTTACCAAAGACGAAATTGGTACTGGTAGTTCGGGTGTTGTAACTTATCGCTTTAAAAGCAAAGCCAAAGGTGCACAAGATGCTACTTTAAACATTACTACAAACGGCACACCCGCTGCTGTTAGCTTGCCTATTAAAGCTGTAGTTAGTGTGCCTGCAAAAGCAGTTACCAAATAAATTAACCAACACAAAAACAAAAACAGGCTGCCTTAACAAGGCAGCCTGTTTTTTTATTTGATACAGACATTGAAAAGTTCTGATTGGATGTTTGCACTTGCTTTGTTATGGGGGGCCCGCAACTGTGCAAAACGTGGAAAGCCAATCATCACCCCCCCCAAAAGACCGATTCCGCGTCAAGCGGGGCAGGTATTTTTGCTTAAAGTATTGATATTAAATAAATGTCGATGATTTAAGTCGGTATCAAATTATGTTGTTGGTTGTTTAAAAATGGTCGGGGCAACCTTGTACAATTTTAGGTTTGGGTTTTAGCAAGGGTATTTTTAGTGCCGCATAAACATTGGCATCGCGCACCTCTTTGGCAAACAACGATGTTACAAAGTTTCTAGACCCCATCACAAAAGGTCCTAAACGCACAAAAGCACCTACATTAAAGCCCGTAGCTTTACCAAACGATACAGGTATACCTGCACCAATAGGAATAGATACAAAACCAAACGTTGCCGAGGTCATGTTTACAGGTTTCATGGTAACATCTTTACCACTGTTCATGCTACTAAGGTCAAGGTAGGTAATTACGTTAACATATAAGTTTTGATAACCTCCGCCTTCAAAATCGCCACTTTCCCACAAATTGGCAGTAGCTTGTAGGCTTAGTGTGGTAGGCAAGCCTACTTTAAAATCGCTTGCCGATGTTGTAGCTACACCACGTTGTGCAATAATGGCATCAAAATCGGCAACATTGTCAACGTTTTCGAGGTTTAAATCCCAGTTTTGTTGGTTGATGGTAAAGTTAGTACTTTCGGTAGCTCGGGTGTATTTAATACCGCCAAAGTCGAGCAACGATGCGCCCAAAATAAATTGGTTATTGTGCGAGTATTTTACGCCCAAATCAAACCCAAAACCGCTACCGCTTGGGTTAAAACCTATGTTTTCGTCAATATTGTCCGAGTGTGCATACATCACCGAGCCATCTACGTTCACCACGTGGTCGTTCTGAAAAAGATAACTTATGTCATTCGTTTCCATATACAACGCATTTAGCCCCATTAGGTATTTAAGGCGTGTGCCTACTTTTACCCTATTACCGCCATTTAGGTAAAAAACGTGTGCATAACCCAAGCCAATTTCGCTCCAATTAAGCATTCGTATGCTCATGTCGCTTAATCGGTAGGTGTTGTTGTGGTAGTTGGTGTAGTCGAAATCTTCGTAGGCTAATTTGGTTAATTCTTTGCCTGCATTTTCGATTTGTGCATAACCACGTACCTGCCACGTAAGAGCTACGGCGTCGTTGTAGTTAAGATCCAGCATAAACGACGGTAATTGTACTTTGGTATGTACATAAGCATTACTTAGCACACCTGTGGGGTCAATTTCCACCGATTTGTCTTTATTGTCGGGGTTCCATTTAAAGAATGCCTTTGGGTTAAACTTTAAATAGTTGTTGTTGGCAAGCACATCTGCTCCCACAACATTTATATCGGCTTTGTAAACCGTACCTGCAATGCTTGCGGGGTTTACATCAATTGCCGATACACCAGCATACGGATGCGAGTTAAATCCTACAAAATCTTGTGCTTTAAGTGTTGGGCTTATCATACCCAACAACAAAGCAGCAATCAGCGATAGTTGTTTTTTTTTCATTTTTTTATAAATAGATGAACAATATTAGTGTAGATGATACGGTTAAGGAGCTGCAAAAATAGTGATTTTAGACGAATTAATACGCACAAAAAACGGAAAGCCTTTTTTTAGGGCTTTCCGTTTTGTATTGTTTAACAATGGCTAATAAATATTTTAGGTTAGATTGTTGAAAAACGCGTTATTTTATGGTTTGCGCGTGCCTTATAGCAGAAAAGTGAACTGGCTGAAGAGCGGCGTGAAGTCCGCCAACTGCTAACTGTTAACTTTGGGCAGACAGAAAACCGAGACTATAAAAGTGCTAAGTTGGTGATGAGAAGTAGCTTATTTTCACCAAAAAAAAATTTAAACACCTAATGTATTTATTTTTGTGCTTTAAATAGCAAATAAATTGCTAATACACCAAATATAAAATTAGGTATCCAAACGCTTATAAGTGGCGATAGGGTTCCGTTGGTGGCATAGGTGGTAGAAAACTGCAAGAACAAAATATAGGCGGCGCTAATACCAATACCTACGGCTATGTGTAGCCCCATACCACCGCGCACCTTACGCGATGCCACCGCCATGCCAATAACCGTGAGTATAAAAGTGGCAAATGGTATGGCAGTTCGGCGGTACAATTCTACCTCGTAAAACTCTACAAAAGGCGCTCCTTTCATGCGTTCTTGGGCAATAAAGTGTTGTAGTTCGGGGGTAGTCATGGCTTCTTTATAGTTGGTGCGGCGGTCAAAATCGGCTGCTGTTAGGGCAATGGCAGTATCTAATAAAGCTCCTTTTTGTAGCGTTTCGCGCAGGCTGTCGATGGTTCTGATGGTATAATTCTCGACGCGCCATTTTTCGAGTTTGGGCATCCATTTCATGCGGTCGGCGCTTAGTTTGTACACTAATTTTTTGTTTTTAAACCGCTCTAACGAAAAACGCCTACCCGATGTATCTCGCACATTAAAACTTTCGACATAAATATAGTTTTCTTTATCTATTTGTATGTGTATGTTGCGGTCGGTATTTACATATTTTCCGCGCACATATTGGTCTTCAAACTCAATTCGGCTGGCGTTGCCTTTGGGCACCCAATAGTGGTTGGCAAACAGTTGTAAGCACACTAGTAGCAATGCGGCAAAAAAGTAGGGACCCAATAAAATTCGATAAAAATTAACACCGCTGGCAAATATGGCAATCATCTCGGAGCGATACGCCAGTTGCGAAGTAAAGAAAATGACAGAAATGAAAATAAACAGAGGGGCTAATAAAAAAACAATATATGGAACAAAATTAGCATAATATTGCGTAATAATTAGGTAAAGTGGCGCGCTATTTTCCAAAAAGTCATCTATTCGCTCCGAAATATCAATAACCACCGCTATTGCCGAAAACAGCATAATGGTGTAAAAAAAAGCGCCTAAAAATTGCCGAATGATATACCAATCGAGTTTTTTCATCTATTAATACAGGTGTGGGTGTATAAAAAAAACCTTGACCAATGTTTTAAGTGTATAAATTGGGCAAGGCATACATAAGTATTAAGCCAATTGATGGGCATAATTTTGTAGGTAGGTAAATTTGCCGTGCAAAGCACCATTTTGGGTGATGCTGGCTCGGTCTATAATATCGCTATTAGGTTTAAGTAGTTCGGGTATCACATGTGCTATTAGGGCGTTACCAAACTGCTCTGATGCGTCGCGGGGGAGTTCGTTGGGCAAGTTATCAACTGCCATAATGTCAATAATATGGTTTTGATACGGTTGGTCTTCTTGTTCGGTTATGGGGTTATAACCCATAACGGCATTGCCAATATGGGTAGAGCGTAGGGTTGCGGGTATGGAGCCTTCTACGTCGCACGAGATATCGGCGATAGTACGTATTTTAAAATTAGGGTTGCGCATTTGTGCTTTGGTAAAAAATACGGGTGCATTGGCAGCCCAATATACGCCATTCATCATTAAGTCGGTAATATGCGTATATGGTTCAAATATACAGTTGTAGTTTTCGGGGTGTTGATGAAAGTCGTTTCGGTTGTAGGTATTAGTTTGTTTGTGGCGATAGAGATGCTCGGACACCAATTGTGTATAAACCGCATACGGATAAGTTTGGCTTAGATAGTCGTTTGGTGATACCTCTTTGATACCCAACACATCGAGTACTTCTTTGGCGCCCATCGAAACGCGCCCGTTGCCCGTCAATACAATTTTTATGGCAGGCATTTGCAATTTTGCGTAGGCTTGTTTAATTTCGTCAAAATCTTTGCACAAATAGGCAGGTTTTAGCTCAAAGGCACCTGTGCGTTTGCCATAAGCCAACAAACCATTGTGTGCGCCAACTACGCCTGCAAAATGCCCGAAGCCCAAAATGCGTTTGCCATTTGGGTAGGTTAGGCACTCGTAGTCAACCATTTGTATGTGTTTGGCAAGCAATGTTTGTATCAGCTTTTTGTTATGTGGTTGTTCTTTTATAGTATGAGAAAAGAACAAGTATTTTTTAAAAGCAATTAGTTGTTGAATGGGTACTTCTTTTACGCCCATTAATATATCACAATCGGCTACTTCGTCGACCAAGGTGATTTGTTGAGTGCTGTATTCGTTGTTGGTAAAGCATCTGGTTGATGATTTTTGAACAACCAAATCGAGCTTATTGCCATAAGTATCGAGCAAAAACCGACACTGTTTAGGGGTAAGTGGCACGCGCGAGTCGGGTGGTGTTTTTCCTTCGCAAATAATGCCTATTTTCAATTTGTTCATGAAAAATTTGTCTTTTCGATAAAAAAAACCTCAAAATACCTGTTTGTGCAACATACACTTAAGTTATTTTGAGGTAATTGTATTTAAAAATAAGATTTTTTATTGTTTTTTAGATTTACTTGTGATAAACGAAAATAAATTGACTTTCACCACAATACTTAATTTTTTTGATTTTGAGGATATTGCTTTTAAGCGTTTTATTTGTTTTTTCAGTTGTTTTTTTTCCTCTTTAAGTTGGTTTATTTTTTCCGACAATTGGCTAATTGTATCGGTTAAAGGAGATATATCTGATGCTATTTCTGACGAAGTGCTTATTACTTCTAAATTGGGTTCTTTAAAATCGGTGGGCATAAGGGTTTTGTTGGTTTTAAATTTTATGCGTTTTTATTTGGTAGTAGCGATAAAATTTTTAAAATCGGGGTGTTGGGTAATCATACCATATTATTTTTTTGCAGTATTTGCGTAACAAATTCAACACTCAAATCAAGTGTTTGGGCAATGTCGGCTACATTAAGTTTTGCTTTTTGATACAAACTTAGTACAGATTTTTCTGCCAAATGTTTTTTTTCTTGTTCTATTTTCTTTTTTTCTTGTTCTATTTTAAGTGTTTTTTTCTCAGCTTGCTTTTTTTCTTGTTCTATTTTCTTTTTTTCTTGTTCCATTTCTTCTATGGTTTTACCATAAAAGGCGCGACTTCCTTTGTCGATAAAATTTTTAAAATCGGGGTGTTGAGTAATCATAGGTTGGTTTTTAAGTTCGGTGAAAAGATAGGTTTCAAATTGTGTTTCAAGTTCTTTGGGCAGTGTAAGTAGGTATTTTATAAACAATAACAAGCGGTAAATAGTTTCATCGCTGTAATTTTTTTCGTGCATTAGGCGCACCAAATGTTCTTTGGCTGTTAGCCGTTCGGTATATTTGTTTCTTGTTTTTAAAACATACCAATTAGCTAATATTGCCAAAGCAAATAAATTATCCGATTGTAATAAGGCATCTTCTTTTTGCCATGCAATACAATAAGCATTAAAATCGTAACGTATTTTGGTGCCAAATACGCCTGTTTCGTAGTAATTGTAATTGCGTGGAATTTTGCTGCCTACATAAATAACAATAGCTGTAATGTCGATGTTGTACTTATCAAATATTCGATAGTAGTATTTAAACATCTGTTGCCCGTAATTGCTATTACCTTTTCCTTCTATTTCTATATGAATAAGCAGCCAACGTTCTGTACCATTTAGTAGTTTTACTTTTAGTAGTTTATCGCTAACTTTTTTACCTGCAAGTGTTTCTTCCGGAAAAATGTTTAGTAACTCTTGCTCTATAAACTCTACATCTTGGCTAAAGTCAACAAGTGGATAAAGCGTTGGAAAAAAATAGAGGATGAATTGGTCGGTAAATTCAATAATTAATTCTTTCCATCGGGCGTCAAAATCTATGGTTAGTCTATGGCTGCGGTTTGTTTTTTTATAATCCCGCATATTGTTATATTATTATTAGCGAGGTGCAAGCATGTTGCACCTCGCTAATGATTTTTTATTTTAGGCAAAAACTATTTTCCAAATGGTCCTTTCATTTTACTCATAGCTTGTGCAGCCATTGGCGACCCCGAAAATTTAGACATCATTTTAAGTACTTTTCTCATTTCTTCGAATTGTTTTAAAAAGTTACCTACGGCTTCTTGGGTGTTGCCACTACCTGTTGCCAAACGGCGGCGGCGGCTGGGGTTAATCAGGTCGGGGTTGCTTCGTTCTTGTGGGGTCATGGAGTAGATAATTGCTTCGATGCGTTTAAAGGAGTCTTCTTTAATTTCTACATCTTTTAGCATATTATTCATGCCTGGTATCATACCCATTAGGTCTTGGATATTCCCCATTTTTTTTATTTGTTGAATTTGCCCTAAAAAGTCGTTAAAATCAAATTGGTTTTTGCGTATTTTGCGTTCCAATTCGTCGGCTTTTTTGGCGTCGTATTGTTCTTGTGCGCGCTCAACAAAGGTAACAATATCGCCCATACCCAATATACGTTGTGCCATACGCTCGGGGTAAAAATAGTCTATGGTGTCCATTTTTTCGCCGTAGCTAATAAACTTGATGGGTTTTTGCACTTCGTATTTGATAGAAAGGGCAGCACCACCGCGTGTATCGCCGTCGAGTTTTGTTAGTACAACGCCATCAAAATCTAGGCGTTCGTTAAATGTTTTTGCGGTATTTATGGCATCTTGCCCCGTCATTGAGTCTACCACAAATAAAGTTTCGCTGGGGTTAGTGCTAGCTTTTATGGCGGCAATTTCGCTCATCATTTGTTCGTCAACTGCCAAACGTCCTGCTGTATCCACAATTACTATTTGGTAGCCATTGTCTTTGGCATACTGCACGCCATTGGTGGCTATCGAAACGGGGTCTTTGCTACCTTCTTCGGTGTATACGTAGCAGCCTATTTTTTCGCCCAAAATTTTCAATTGGTCAATAGCTGCGGGGCGGTAAACGTCGCCGGCAACAAGCATAATTTTTTGGGCGCGTTTGCCTTTCAAAAAGTTGGCTAATTTTGCAGTAAAAGTAGTTTTACCCGAGCCTTGTAAGCCCGAAATAAGCACAACGGCTGGTTTGCCATCAAGGTTTACCTCGGCAGCTTTACCACCCATTAGGGCAACTAACTCATCGTTAACAATTTTTACCAACAGTTGCCCCGGATTTACCGATGTAATAACGTTTTGCCCAAGGGCTTCGTCTTTTACTTTGGCGGTAAATTCTTTGGCTATTTTATAGTTAACGTCGGCATCAACCAATGCTCTACGTATTTCTTTAACGGTTGTAGCTACGTTTAGCTCGGTGATATTGCCTTGTCCTTTTAGGGTTTTAAACGCGCGGTCTAACTTCTCCTGTAAGCTATCGAACATAGTTGTATGTAATTACTTTTTTATTTAAAAACTTTATTGCATGGGGTTTTTATCTCTAAAGTTTTCGAGAAACTGTTTTATTTCATCGAAACATGGGTCATCGAAGTTCCAATAGCCTTTTTCGGCTCCGAAACCTACACTACTTTTTATTTCTTTGCGCGTTGCCAAAAATACTTGTGTTTGGACTTTCGACCAAATTTTAGGGTGTTTATCGTTTGGTAGATTGATTTTTATGCAAGATATAAACGCATCTAAACAAGGCATAACAGTATCGTTTTGTACGCTTTGCAAGCACAAATCTTCCAACATGCCACCATCTATATTATTAGGCATCACAAAAACACCAATTTGGGGCTCGTTGTTTGTAAAGTTATTGATAGTTTCGGGGGCTGGCAATTTAAGTGCATCTTTGATAGCCTTGCAAATTTTCTTAAATGCCTTTTGAGCATCATTATCTGCATCGCGAACAAAACCTATTTTTTTTACAGATGAAAAACCCGAAAGTATAAAGATAGAGGCTAATTCTGTTTCAAAATTGCTTTCGCCGCCAATGTCTATCAATTGTACATCGGTGATTTTTAGGTGTTTCTCTAACATGTTTTTGAAAAAGTACCATTCATCTTGCCCTTCAACAGCTAATATTTTAGTAGATTCTATTTTCAATTGAGATTGACCAGACTTTAGCTTTTTTTGTTCATCTCGGTCGTTGAGTTCTGGTGTTTTATTTTTGTTTTCCATTATCTCACCTCCCAATTTTTTTCTACCACATTAGCTAGAATTTCTTGCCTAATTTTAACAGCTTTGTGATTGGTATTTTCTTTTTCAATACGATAGACACGCACTTCGTCCTTATTTGTATACAAACTATTAGTAACATTTGCCAATGCGCTCAAACATTCCCACGAATGTGTTGTAGCAAACACTTGTACATTAAAACGCTCGGCGGCAGTTAGTACTGTTTGCCACAAAACCGTTTGGGTTTCGTGATACAATCCATTATCTATTTCATCAATAAACACAACACCACCTTGTCGGCTATACATGATAATGACGATAGCCAATAAATGTTTTAATCCATCGCCCATAATATGTATCGGTACTAAGGGCGCATTATTGCCAATATCGCAGTAAATGGTATCATCAATTAGCTCAATGCCTTGTATTCTAGCATCTACTTGTTGCAAAATACCAATTATTTCTTTGTCTTGGCGCCTTTTTTTTAAACCACTAAATTCGCTAAAAGCCTGCAGCATGGATAGTGGATTTAAAAAAGTAGTTTTTAATGTTTCAACATAGCCTTTGGGTGTAGTATCGGTATCCACCGTTCGCTCCGTTTCTACTATTTGAGTAACATACTTGTTTTTTTTTGTATGGCTGTTATTTATAGTGAGTGTTAATTTGAGTCCCTTAATAAAATAATCACTATCATTGCCAGCAAAAACGGTATCTCCGTTTTTTTGTTGCCCTTTAATAACCGCAATATCCAAAATCCGAGTTTCGGAACTATCAAACTCGCACGACAAATTGATGGTTTGTTGTGTATCTAAGTTCTTGAACAACACTTCAAATATTTCTTTATCAAAAGTACCTTTATATCCTCTTAGTTTATTAATAGTAATAGGTAATGGATTTGTAGGTCCCGAAAGCACAAACAATGCCTCCAAAACAGAGGTTTTTCCGCAATTATTTTTACCCACAAAAACGTTGATAGTTTTAAAATCGGTTAATGACAAATGCGAAATATCCCTGAAATTTTCGATTGAAATATTTGTGTATTTCATTGTTTGTTTTTATTTTTATTATCCCCCCAAATAAGTTTTCAACAATTTGCTTTTTGATGTGTTACGCAATTTGTTGATAGCTTTATCTTTTATTTGGCGCACGCGCTCGCGCGTTAGGGTAAATCGGTCGCCTATGTCTTCGAGCGACATGCTGTGTTCTACGCCAATGCCAAAGTAAAGTTTGATAACATCGCGCTGACGTGGAGTTAGGGTAGATAAAGAGCGTTCTATTTCTTGACGCAACGACTCCAAATAATCTAAATGCGAATCGGTGCGCGGAGTGCCAATGCTTTCTAATACATCTAGCAGCGAGCTGTCTTCGCCCTCGGCAAAGGGGGCATCTACCGATACGTGGCGCGCGGCTACGCCCAAAGTAGTTTCTACTTCTTCGGTGCCAATGTTAAGCAAATCGGCTAATTCTTCGGCTGATGGTTCGCGTTCGTACTCTTGCTCTAATTGCGAGAAGGCTTTGTTGATTTTGTTCAACGAGCCTACTTTGTTTAAAGGTAGGCGCACAATGCGCGATTGCTCGGCAAGTGCCTGCAATATAGATTGGCGTATCCACCAAACAGCATACGAAATAAACTTGAATCCGCGTGTTTCATCAAAACGTTGGGCGGCTTTTATCAAACCTAAATTGCCTTCGTTGATAAGGTCGCTTAACGATAATCCTTGATTTTGGTATTGTTTAGCAACCGACACCACAAAACGCAAATTGGCTTTTGTTAGCTTGTCCAACGACTCGTGGTCGCCTTGCTTAATACGTTTGGCTAACTCTACTTCTTCTTCGGGCGTAAGCAGATCAACCTTGCCTATCTCTTGCAAGTATTTCTCTAACGATTGACTTTCCCTGTTGGTAATTGATTTCGTAATTTTTAACTGCCTCATAGAACGGGTCGTATTTTTAGAAAGGGCTTTAGTGTGATGACAAATAGGAAATTGCTTGCAAATTAAGCAAAATAGAGGGCAAAGGTACAACTTTTTTGCAGAACAAAAAAACTTTGCAGTGCAAACTATAATAGTTACCCTAAAAAAGGAACATAAAATTTGAGCTTTTGTTTAAACTTCTTCCCAAATTTAAAGTCTATTGCTACAAAATGGCAAAAATAGCCATTTCACACTTGTATAGACGCAAAATAGCCAATAAAGACACGTCTGATGTTATACAATATTTGCATCAAAAAGCTTTTTAAAATTCTCCAAAAAAAACGTTGTTAGTCATGAAAAATCATCTTTTAGTTTTCTTCGCTTTGTGCATATTGGGCTCTGTTCAATTGTTTGCTCAACAAACACGCCCCAAAGCTACACCCACTAATACCAACACAAACACTAATACCAACACGCCAACAAACGGCAGCCCTAAAACCAATACAAATACCAATACGGGGCGCCCCAAAGCTACCGTAAACACAGGTAACACCACAACACCCAAAGGCAACACTGCACCCACTAATACACCTCAACAATCAAACATACACTTGCCCGGTATGCCTAAAAAAGTATTTATTGGCGGAGGCGTAAATGCCACAACCAATGGTACTACCTTTGCCATTGAAGCCAACCCTTATTTGGGCTACCGACTTATGAAAAACGCACAAATTGGCATTGGTCCTACCTTACAATATCGCCCGTCGAGCAGCACGCCCATTATTTGGGGCGGTAGAACTTTTGCCCGATACGATGTAATACCAAACGTGTTTGTAGAGGGTCAATACGAATTTTTGAACTACCAAAATGCCGATAACCAAAACCGCAGCACTCATCGCTTGCCCATTGGCGGTGGCTATAACCGCAATTTTATGGGCGTAAATACCAACGTATCTATTACCTACGATTTGCTCTATAAAAAAGGCAACTCGCCCTACAACAGCCCGCTAACCATAACAGGTGGTATAAATTTTGGGCGATAAATTGCTCTATCCCTATCTTTTTACAAAAGGCTAAACCACACATTGCTGCGGTTTAGCCTTTTTACCATTGTCGCTAAATATCAGTAGCAGTGCGTCATTTTCAATTAAATGCCTTATCTTTGTGCCGTATAAAACCCACTTGAGCATGTCGTATCTTCTAAAAAATAGCTTCTTTTTTTTCGTTAGTTTATTTTTATCCTATCAAGTGTTGGCACAAACACTAACTGTTAACCCGTCTAATGCCGAAGTAGGTACACAACAATCCTTTGAGTTAAGTTACGCCCTCGAGGGGGCAGGTTTGCGCGATTTTCAAGCCCCTTCACTCTCCGATTTCCGAATTGTAGGGGGTCCCAATCAATCGCAAAGCATACAATTTGTAAATGGCTCGGTGTCGCGGTCTGTCACCTTGTCGTATGTACTACAACCCAAACGTACCGGCACTTTTACCATTGCACCCGCCACTGCCACCACCGACAATGGCAAAACCGTTCGGTCGGGCAAAGCAACTGTTCGGGTAATACAAGGAAGCAGCACACAAGCACAACGCCCCTCGTCGCCCTTTGGCAATATGCCACCCTTTGGGTTTCCGCCCAACATGCCACAACCTGCACCATCTGCGCCACAAACTACCACCACCCCACGCGTGTGGCTCAAAGCCATTGTTGACCAATCCAAAGTTTATCAAGGGCAACAAGTAACTGTTACCTACCGTATTTTTACCAACGTAGATGTATTGAGCTATAATTTAGATAATGCAGCATCGTTTACAGGCTTTTGGGTCGAGGAGATGACTACCCCACAAAACCGACAAAACACCATCATCAACGGCGAAAACTTTACCACCGTAGACCTTAAAAAATACGCCCTTTTTGCCCAACGAAGCGGTATCCTAACCATTGACCAAATTGGAGGCAAAGCCGAAGTTAGAATTGCCGACCCCAATGCAGGATTCTTTGGCTCATTTGGGCAAACCGAAACCATTAACTTAAAAAGCGATACCACCACCGTACAAGTATTGCCCTTGCCACAACCACAACCCCCCAATTTTACGGGCGGCGTAGGTAGCTTTTCGGCACAAATCCAAACCGACAAACAAACACTGGCAGCCAACGAATCGTTTAAATTACAACTGCGCGTAGCCGGCGAAGGAAACACCAAATTAATTAGCCAACCCAACATCGAGTTTCCTGCTTCGTTTGAGCATTTTGACCCGCAAGTAACCGAAAACGTAACCAATGCCGGCGATGCCATTGTGGGCAACAAAATGTTTGAATATACCATTGTGCCTACCGAAACAGGTAATTTCGAAATTCCTGCCATAAAATTTAGCTACTTCGACCCCAAAGAACAACAATACAAAAGTATTGAGCAACCTGCTATACAGTTGCAAATAACACCATCTGCCACCGCCAACACCAACGAAAACCAACTATCCGAGGCAAACACAAATCTTGCTCTGCAATCGCCCACAAAACCGCTGTTGCAATACGCCCTATATTGGCTTGGATGGGCGTTGCCATTAGCTTTTTTTGCTTTTAGGTGGATAAAGAGCAAACTAAACCCAACAATTGCCCCAAACCCCGCTTTGGTGTTGCAACAACAAGCTGCCGCCACTGCATTGGCACAAATAAACAAAGCACAATTGGCATTGGCAAGCAACAATACGCGTTTGTTTTACGAGCAAATGCAGCAAACCCTACGGCAATATGTGTCGCACAAATTTGGCTTGTCGGTGGGGTGGGCAAAAGATGATGCCACAAAACAACTAAAAATAGCCAATGTATCGGACAATAACATAGCCAAATTGTGGCAATTACTTGACCAATGCGAAAACAACGCCTATCTGCCCAATATAGCCCATACCGCATCCGACCAACTAAGTACACAAGCCCAGCAATTGTTGCAAGATATTGAAAACGACACCCAAACCGAATCGCCCCAAAAACAAAAAATGCCCAAAGCTGCCGCATTAGGTTTTTGTTTGATGCTGTACGCCGCCCAACTGTTTGCCGCCGATAGCAGCCAACAAATGCAACAAGCCCTAAGTTTGTACAACAATGCCCAATATACGCAAGCAGCAGTTATGTACGAAGCAATATTAAAAACCGAACAACAATCGGCGGCTTTGTATTATAATTTGGGTAATTGCTATTATCGCCTAAAACAAACCGCACCCGCTGTGCTTAACTACGAGCGCGCCTTGCAACTATCGCCAAACAACACCAACATACAACATAATTTGACTTTGGCTAACGAGCGCGTAACGCAAAAAACCGATGTGCTACCACAAATAACCATAATGCAAATTTGGCTACGATGCTGTAATTTGTTAAATACCAACACTTGGGCAATATTAGCACTGCTGTTTATGTGGATATGGGCAGCCTTTATTTTACAAAAAAAAGCACTTTTGAATAAGCAATTAGCTACCCAAAAGCGCTTTATAAACATACCAAACCTGTTGCTATTAGCAAGTTTATGGTCGGTAGGGGCAGCCTATACTTTGTACTATCAACAATATGTACAACAATTTGCTATTGTAAATAAACCCGAAATAATTGTTAGAGAGTTACCCACCGAAACAAGCCCATCGGTTGTTGAACTGTCGGCAGGGGCAAAAGTAAATGTGCTAGATAGCCACGCCGATTGGTGGCAAATACAATTAGGTAGCGGGCAAAAAGGCTGGATAGAAGGTAAAAACTTAGTGCCAATTTGATACCAATATCAGCAAATCATTTTTTTAAATCCGTGTACTCTTGTGCGTAACACCAATCAATAATTAACAATTTATAATCAAAAAAATGCCCACGCTTAATACCCAACTACTTATTGACGACCTAAGCCAACAAACCCAAGATTTGCTTGCTATGGTAGAGCAATGGAACAGCCTGCCCGCAAGCGTGCTTAACCGCCAACCACAACCCAATAAATGGAGCGCATTGCAGTGCCTAGAACACCTAAATATATATGGCAGGTATTATTTGCCTGCCATCGAAAAAGCTATTACCCATGCAAAACATACACCTGAACCAACTTTTACATCGGGTTGGTTAGGTAACTATTTTGTCGAAAGCATAAAACTCCCCAAAAGCGGCACCCCCAGCAAGCCCATGAAAACCTTAAAAAGCTATAACCCCAATAAACTTTTAGATAAACAACAAGTAATAAGCGAGTTTTTGATACAACAAGAGCAACTATTAGAGCTATTAGAAGCATCGAAAAAAGTAAACCTCGAAAAAATAAGAATACCTATATCTATAAACCGGTTAATTAAAATTCGTTTGGGCGACTGCTTACGGTTTGTTATCTACCACAATCAACGCCATTTTCAGCAAGCACTAAAAGCCATGCAGTAAAGCCACAAAAATGTCCTTTTGTTTAATCAAAGGGGCATTTTTTTTGGGTGATGTGTGTTGTGCTATAAAATTACAGCTTATAATTTGCTGCAAAGCCTGTGAAGAAATCTGACAATTTGTCAGAAAAAAAGGCTTGGCAAGATATTTGAAACCCTTAATCCTAAATAAAAATTTAAACACAATCATGGATCCACACCAAGATATAATCCTAGAACACGAAGAAATACCTACCGATGCCGAATTTACTGGCGATGCAGTAGAAAATTCGACCACCGAAACAAGCGAAAATAACAATCAGGGCAGCACCAATGACAGTACTACTGACAAAACAAACGACGAGCTGTCAGCCCTAAAAGACAAATACCTGCGCTTATTGGCAGAGTTTGAAAACGCAAAACGTCGCAACGCCCGCGAAAAAGTAGAGCTAATGCGCACCGCATCAAAAGACCTTATTGTAGAGGTTTTACCCGTACTCGACGATTTTGAACGAGCCTTTAAAGCCCAAAACACCGACCCCAAAGGCTTTGAACTTATTTACAACAAACTAAAACACATACTTGACCAAAAAGGGCTAAAAGTAATGCAAACCATAGGCGAAGAATTTAACCCCGACCTACACGACGCCATTACCGAAATACCCGCCCCAAACCAAGACCTACAAGGCAAAGTAGTAGACGAGTTAGAACGTGGCTATTATCTGCACGAAAAAATTATCCGCTACGCCAAAGTAATAGTAGGTAAATGAATTAGCTTTTTTAAGCAACTATTTGCCTAAAAAAAACTATTGCACAACACAACTCTTATCCAAAACCCAACTTACTGGTTGTTCAACTTAATGCTGTCGGGTATAAATAAAACTGATAGCTCTCCCCCCGTGGGGGGAGTTTGGAGGGGGGCTAATACAACAAATACCGACAATGTTGGTAATTTGATGTTGACATTTGGCTGCCCAATTTACCCGACAATATTAGATTGAATAGCTACTTACAGTACAATTGCAAATCGATTATCCATGTCAACCAAAAGAGATTATTACGAAATACTGGGTGTAAGCAAAAATGCAGAAGCCGACGAAATAAAAAAATCGTACCGAAAGGTAGCCATGCAGTTTCACCCCGACCGCAACCCAAACAACAAAGAAGCCGAAGAAAAATTTAAAGAAGCCGCCGAAGCTTACGAAGTACTAAGCGACCCACAAAAACGAGCCCGATACGACCGTATGGGGCATGATGGTGTGCGCGGTGGTGGCGGCGGAGCCAATGGTGGTTTTGGCGGTATGGACATGGATGATATTTTCCGCAACTTTGGCGATATTTTTGGCGATATGTTTGGCGGCGGCAGAGCAGGCGGCGGCGGCGGAGCTCGTAGGGGCGGACGTACAGGTACTAACCTGCGCGTAAAAATAAAAATGACCCTTGCCGAAATTGCTAATGGCGCACAAAAAACCGTTAAAGTCAAAAAACATGTTGCTTGCGACACCTGCCAAGGCTCAGGAGCAAAAGATAGCAACTCGTTTTCGACCTGCCAAACCTGCGGCGGACAAGGTGCAGTGCGACAAGTAACCAACACCTTTTTAGGGCAAATGGCAAGCACCGTTACTTGCCCAAGCTGCAAAGGCGAAGGCAAAATTATTACCAACGCCTGCACAAGCTGCAAAGGAGAAGGACGCGTATACGGCGAAGAAACCATTACCATAGACATACCCGCAGGCGTAAACGATGGCATACAACTATCTATGAGCGGCAAAGGCAATGCCGGCGAACGCAGCGCACCACCAGGCGATTTGCTCATATCTATCGAAGAAATACCCGACGAACACCTACGCCGCGACGGTAACGATGTTATACATACCCTATACATTAGCTTTGTAGATGCCGCATTGGGCAACAATAGCATCGAAATACCAACTATTGGCGGTAAAGCAAAAATAAAAATACCACCCGGCACACAATCGGGTAAGGTGTTTAGGCTAAAAGGCAAAGGCTTGCCACAACTAAACGGGCGCATAACCGGCGACCAACTAGTAGAAATACACATCTGGACACCCAAAACACTTAGCCAACGCGAAACCGACATTTTAGAAGGCTTACGAAACGCACCTAATTTTCATCCTAATCCAACCAAAAACGAAAAAGGTTTTTTTGATAAAATAAAAGACATGTTTTAGTTGTATCACACTAAAAAAGGTCTGCCGTTTTAAGGCAGACCTTTTTTATTTTAGGTACTACGACAAATTGTGTGGATAGTATAATAGCCTCGATTGGCGAGCATTTAAAAATTATGAGACTGTTTAGGGAGCATTATCGCATATACAATGTTGTCGGTAGTGTTCTTTTGCCTTCAAATGAAAAAGGGCAAATCAGATTGCTCCAATTTGTCCTTTCAAAGATACCTGTTTTTTATGCTTATTTTACAACGGTACTCACTTCTCCGCCCATATTCGGTGGGTAAGAAGCGAAAAATGCTCCGACTGAGGGATTTGCATTAAAGGCAGGGTCTGAAGCAATCGTAAAAAACGCTTGTTGGCTTTCATAAACCGTCATTCCAACCACAATATTAGGGTCAAGCACGGATACCCATTGATATTCGGCTACCCTTCCTGTTTGTTGTGCTAACACATCTAAAAACGCTTGTAACTTTGCATCATAATCCGCTTGGTCAAAGTTAGGATATTGCGATAAATCCCTCACGGCAACTTCCAAAATTTGCCCCGATGTGGCAAGTGTAGATAAATCAACTGCTGTACCTGCTACTTTGGGCTTCATAGCCGTAAAAACAAGTGCGTCAAAAGTGCTGAAAAATGCTCCCGCTTCAGCAGTATTTCCCAACGTGTTACCTACTTCTTGAAATGTTGCCAAATCTTCATATTGCGTCATGCCAATAAATACGGCTCTTGCAGTATCTTGAGCAGGGTTGAAATGGTAGAAAGAAGCATACTCTCTATCATTATACACATATTCTTGCTGCGTCAAAAGATTGATAAAATTTTCTCTTGCTGTAACAAAAGAAGCATCTTGACCTGTTTTTACCTGACGAATGGCAATTTCCACAATGTCATCCGTTTTGTCAAAGGTACAAGTACCGTTGTCATCTTCTGCGTCAGGATTGTAATTAGCTGCTTTCGGGTCGGTACATCCTTCCTCTTTACAACTTTGAAAACTTACCGCTCCAATGAAAAGTAGAGCGACTAAAAATAGATTACGTAATTTCATTTTTGAATAAATTTTGATTTAAAATAGTAGCACAAAAATGAGGATAGTTGCAGTCTACTATTTTATTTTTTTTAAATTATGAATTTAATTGTGATTTAATTTGTGTAACAACAGTTGGGAAATCAAAGTAATCCCAATCTTCGGCAACTTTTTCGCCTTCAAATCGGCGCATAATCATACCTTCGAAACGCAAGGCTGCACCACTTGCAGGGAAGCCCAAAAACTCGCCTTGATGCGTTCCCGTAAAGTTGAAACGAAGTACTAAACGGTCGCCTTCGCCTACCATGTCTATAATTTCCGATTTCAAATCGGGAATAGCTGCATGAAATCCTTTGATAGCTTCCATAAACCCTTGTGGCGTTTTGGACATCATGCCACCTAAACCGTGGTAAACATAATCCTCCGTTAAATATTCCTCAATCGGTGTGTAATCCTTTTCATTGACCACCTTTTGGGAAATGTACTTTGCGATTGCTTTATATTTTTCTATCATTTTGTTTTATTTTTTAATGAAGAAGTAACAGGATATAATTAATGACTGCCCATTTTCCCAAATAGGAATCCAAGATATAAATCAAACATCATCGGCGATTCCCGATGAGGATAAGCGGCTAATAATGCTGTTTTGAAATCGTCTTTACTCAAACCATCTTTAAATAATTTTTGAGCGGTTTCAATGTATCTGATGTTGTTGTGAATTTCGTCTTTGGTACAAGGCAGCCCGTGGCCTGCAAGAATATAATCATAGCCTTTTGTATTGGCTAATTTTTGCAATTCGGTAGCCCAATTTTCAAACCAACCCATACCTAACCAAATATGTACGCCACTATACACCAAATCTTGAGCGATAACCGTCCCTAATTCGGGCAACTTAATGAGTAATTGTACTTCGGATTCTGCACTTTCCACCACTTCATATTCGTAGATTAATCCATCTATAATTTCAGATGTATTGGGAACAACGACATATTGGGGTACGACCACTTCATCGGGTATCATATCGCCAAAAGTTGGTTTTTGATTTTTAATCATCTGTGGACCCCATTCGCCAATAATGGTATTAATGCCTTCCAAAGAATAGGCTTTGCAATCAGCGAAAGCAGCCGCTAAACCGAAATAATGGTCGGGATGACCGTGAGAGATAAAGACTCTATTGACAGGTTTGCCTAAGCTATTCACATAAGCTCTAAATCCATGTGCCAAAGGATTGATGAATTGCGTATCTACGATGACCAATTCATTTGCCGTTTCGATGATGTGCGTGGCATTTGCGGCATAAGCATAAGGAGAAACGAAGGTGTGAATTTTTACGCCTTGAAAGTCTTTGAGGACCAAAGTCGTTGCATTAATTCTATCCATTTTACAGTATTTTTTGTTAAAAGTTTGGTACTGCAAAGGTCGGTAGAAAACAACGTTACTGTTTTACCCTTTTGAAAAAAGACTTACCAATTTGATAAGTCGTCCTTAAATTCTTGTGGAGATTTGCCCGTCATTTGCTTGACGAAGCGAGAAAAGTGGGAAGGGGCGGAAAAATTATACTCGTAAGCTATTTCAGAAAAACTCTTCACATCGTACTTCAATGCTTTTTTGATTTCTGTAATAGTTCGCTCCCGAATAATTTGAGTGGCAGTTTTGGAAAAGTATTTTTGGCAAAGGCTGTTCAATTGTACTCGACTGATTTGCAAATCATTGGCAAAGCTTTCTACACTTTTTTGTTTTTTAATATTTTTTTCTAATAGTTTTAAAAACGCTAAAACGGTTGGGTTTTGTAGCGTTTGTTGGGTAATACCATACACTTTGGCATAAGCCTGATTCAAGCGAACCAACAGATAATAAATGATTGAACGTGAAATGTGAATACTATCTATGGTTTGCGCATGGATTTCGGCTCTTAACTCCCTTGCGAAATTGTTGAGGGTTTGAAATTGTGCTTCATCTAATTTGACAAAAGACGGCAGCTCTGGGTTGTGAAAATAGGCGAATTTTAAAATAAAATCCTTGTCATTAAAAAATTCATCTAAAAAATCCCCTTCAAAAAAAAGCATAATACACTTTTCAAAAATGACTTTATCTACTTTATTTATTTGCCCAGGCTTGACAAATAAAACCAAATTGTCCTCAAAATGAATGGTTTCCGTATCTAAATGATAAACGCCGTTACCTTTTTCCAAAAAGATTAAGGTGTAAAAATTTAACACCATCGTATCTGCAACAATAACCAATTCAGATTCATTGCATGCGTCTATTAAAAGTTCTTTGCCGTATTTTGTTCTTTCGAATTGTAGCTTTTCCATTTTTATTCATTACCGCCAACATTGCACACACGAAGCCGCCAATGGCGGCTTCGTGTGTGCAATGTTGGGCATTTTTTGTATTTATTGGATGTTTATTTCTTTTTGTTTGAGGTCAATACAGAATTTTACGTCCTCAAAAAAGTCAAGACCTAAAACTCCGTCAAAGTCTGCTACAATATTGAACGCAAAAAAGTCATACGCACTAACCTCAATATTAGTCCGTGTAATACCCAAGCAAGTCAGTTGTTTAAGCACAAAAACGTATGTTTCCACAGTACCGCCACCTGTTTTTACTCGTTCCATTCTTATTGCATCTGTAACGCTATAACCGAGCATCAATATTTGTGTCAGGTCAAAAGTGGTGTGGCTCGCTCCTGTATCAAGAGCAAGTGCTATTGTGTCTATGCCGGATTACCCACCAACACCCATTGGTCGGGGTATTGGGCTTTTATTTCGTCTATGGTTAATATTGGTTGCATAATTGGTTAATTTTGATACAAAGATACGCCAAATTTACGAGGTTTGCAAATTTGGCGAACTTTGTTATAGTAAAACATCATTTAGTAAAAAAAGTTGAGAAAGCCGTTGTCTGTGTCTCACAGACAACCCTATATCGTACCCCAAACTATAAAAATGCCTATTTAGAGATTACCTTATGCTTGTTGCTTGTGCGACACAAGCAACGGCTACCCACACAATTTGTTGTAGTACCTTTTTTATGTCAATTTTATTCAACCACCACCTTATACAAAATAGGTTTGCTGGGCGATGCATCTAACTCTAAACTAGTAGTTAGCAAATTTACCAAATACAAACCATCTTTTACGTTGGGGCGCACATAAATTAACTCGGTAATGGTGGCATGGGTGCGGGTAGCAAAGGGGTATTGCCAAAATGCGTGGTGTGCCGATAGCTTGCCCTCATCTTCTTCGCGGTCAACCGATGGTAGGTCAATTAACAAATGATCAATGCCTACCTCAACCAACCATTGCGCGGCTTGGTGGTGCAAATATGGCGGGTTGCTACCCGAGTAATTAGTGCGCATTTTTAGCTCGTCGTTGGGCATAGTGCGTATAATTAGGGCGCGACAATCGGGGGTATTTTGCCATGCTTGGGTTAGTTGTTCGGGCATAATTACGCGGTCGCCTGTTTCGGTTTGTTGCGGATAAACCGTTATCAACTGCCCCAACACCAAATACTCGTTTAGGCATTGGTTAAGGGTGTAAGTTTCTTTGGCAATATGCCCCACGCACTCGGTATGTGTGCCATTGCCGTGCGGATTTAAAAAAACGTTTTTAAAATTTACAACACCACCTTGTTTGGTATCGCCCACAAAATTGCCTGCCCTAACAGGCTCGATGTGCAAAGGGGGCGCCCAAAAACAATTAACAGTTTCCATGCCCTCGCATAGGGCAATAGCAATGTCTATGGGCTGTGCAAAATTAGTTTGGTATACACAATTACCTATTTGTAGAGTTGCTAACATAATAAATTAATTTGTTGAAAAATGTCTGATTTACCTATTTATACCCGTTTTCAGTTGGCATTGCGCAACGGACAAGACCGACCCGAAATTTGGGTGGCTTATTTGGGTATTATTTACGATGTAACACACAGCCGTTTGTGGCGCGATGGCAAACACTACGAGCATTGGGCAGGGCAAGACCTAACCGACGAGCTAAAAGATGCCCCACACAACCAGCGTGTTTTTGAACGATTTACTCCCGTTGGGCAGCTTCGTTAAGGGGTTTGGCTAACCATAAAGCTCTTTTTAAAAAAAGATGATTATTTTGGTTTGTTTTGCTTACCTTTGCCAAACGTTTTGCACACAAATTTAGGCAAAATGCCACCTTGTTTTACGCAATGGCTTATTTAGCCACCTCAATTCTATATTTTTGTCCTTTCATTTTTTCGTTCTCAATCAAGGATAACAGCTCTTTTAGTTTGTTTGTTTTTACTGCTACAAACGACATAAAATCCATCACCTCGATAAGTCCAATATCGGTTTGCTCTAAATTGCCTTTTTTCGACAAAAAGCCAACTATGTCTACTTTGTTTATTTTGTTTTTTTTGCCTCCATTTATATACAATGTTACCCAATCGCTGTATTTGGGTAAAGCGCCGTTTTTAGGCACTACAAGTTGGTCGGGTAATTGAGTAAGGTAATATGGTACGGGGGCGTTTGGATTTAGCAACAAATAGGCGGTACCTGCGGCGTTCATTCGGGCGGTGCGTCCATTTCGGTGCGTAAATTCGTCTTTTTTAGGGGGTAACTCATAATGAATTACATTTTTAACCACCGAAATATCCAAACCTCGAGCAGCCAAATCGGTGGCAACCAAAAAAGGCACACTTCCGTTTCTAAAGTTCACTAAGGTTTTTTCTCTGTCTAGTTGCTCCATCTTGCCATGAAAAAAAGCCACCTCGATGCCTTTTTTGCGCAACGAGTGATAGATTTGCTCAACTGTTTCTCTGAAATTACAAAAAATCAAGGTCGATTGGTTACCTAAAAAACAAAGCAAATCAAACAAATCGCTTGTTTTGTCGTCCGATTGGCTTGTAACCGTTTTTAATACCAAACCGTCGTTGGTTTTTGTTTCGGTTTTTGTAAAGTCAAGTATTTTAGGCTGATTGATGCCTACAAACGCCGGGATTTTTAGTTGAGCAGTTGCCGATACCAACACTCGTTTTTCTAAACCCGATAATCTTTGGGCGATAAACAACATTTCATCTTCAAAGCCCATTGATAAGGATTTATCAAACTCATCTAAAATCAATATTTTAGTACGTTTTAGGTTAATGCTTCGGCGGGTTATGTGGTCGGCAATTCTGCCGGGTGTGCCAATTAGCACGGCAGGAGGGTCGGTTAGGTTTTGCATTTCTATTTGCACCGAGTGACCGCCATAACACGTGTTTACCTTAAAACCCGTTGCCATTTTACGCCAAACTTGCTCAATTTGTATTGCCAACTCGCGCGAGGGGGTAAGAATTAGGCATTGTATGCCCTTTGTGGCAGGGTTTAATAAAGCAAACAAGGGCAATAAAAACCCCAATGTTTTGCCCGAGCCAGTAGGTGCCAACAACAACACCTCTTTTTCGTCTTGTATCGATTGATTGGCAGCAAGTTGCATGTCGTTTAAATCATCAATACCTAAATTAGCCAGCATATTTGCCGATACTTCGTGTGCTTTCATGGGACAAAGGTAACACTTTTTGAGGATATTTGCTTGCTTAATGACAATATGCCCTACCATTTACTTGCCTTAAAATATACTATAACTATGTTCGAGAAAAAAAAAGACCCCCTTGCATGGCATAACGCTGGCAATGATTTTATCCCATTTGGTGGATTCGTATGGCTGGAAAGAATTGGGTAAAAGGATAGATATTAAGTGCTTTAACGATGACCCGAGTATTAGGTCGAGTTTAACTTTTTTGCGCAAAACGGCTTGGGCACGCGAAAAAGTAGAGAGCCTTTATCTGTACACTTTAAGAAAAGAACGGCAAGCCAATGAAAAAGAAGACGGCTTGTAAAACTAATTATACCCATTGCTTTTGCTAAATAATGCAGCAAAAGGGTATTTTTATGGCTGAAAATCATAAAAAAAAATCCCTCATTTTTTTATAAAATGAGGGATTTCTTACAAGTATTCAGTATTATTTGTATGTAATTTATGGTTATTAAACTATTTACGCTTGCTTAGTTAGTTGAATTTCGCCCAAGATGCGCACTTCGTCACTTACCAATACGCCGCCTGTTTCGAGGGTTGCATTCCAGTTTAGGTTCCAGTTTTTGCGGTTTATTTTGCCATTAAGCGTAAAACCTGCTTTGGTTTGCCCCCAAGGATCTTTTTGTGTACCGCCAAACTCTGCATCTAACACAACGGGCTGTGTAACACCTTTAATGGTTAAGTTGCCTGCTAGTTTGTAGTTACCTTCGTTGTCTAGTTTTTCGAATTTGGTAGACTCAAAAGATAGGTGTGCAAAGTTTTCGGCATCGAAAAAGTCGGCGCTTTTTAGGTGTCCGTCGCGTTGTTCGTTGTTGGTGTCCAACGAGTTGATATCTGCCTGAAAAGAAATATTTGCTCCCGAAAAATCGTCATTTTCGGTTTGAGCTTGGGCTGTAAAAGCTTTGAAATTGCCCGTAACGGTGGTAATCATTAGGTGTTTTACCTTAAACTGAATTTCGCTGTGTGTAGGGTCTAATGCCCATTGAGTAGTTGCCATTTTTTGTTTTTTTGGTTTATTGTTATTTTGTGATTTATAGGCTCATTGGTACTTCCATCAATAAAAACTCGGCATTAGTTTGGGCTTTAATGCTTACTTTATCGGTATCCCAAATACCAAAACCATCGCGGGGGTTTAGGGTTTGTCCGTTAATTTCAAGGTTTCCGCTTAGATTAAACACGTACAAACCATTATTTTTATTGTTAAGGGTGTATTCTGTTGATACATTTTGGTCAAAATTACCCAAATTAAACCACGCATTTTGGTTTATCCAAACACCTGCGTCATTGGGGTTTGGCGACACAATTTGCTGTAGTTTGTTGTGTCTATCGGCAGGGTTTAGGGTAATTTGGTCGTAGCGGGGTGTTACATTTCGTTTGTTCGGAAACACCCAAATCTGCAAAAACTTTACTTGTTGGCTTTTATTTTTGTTGTATTCGCTGTGGGTTATACCTGTGCCTGCGCTCATCACCTGAATGTCGCCATTGCGGATAACTGCCACATTGCCCATGCTGTCTTTGTGTTCTAAATCACCCTCTAAGGGTATCGATATAATCTCCATATTATCGTGTGGATGCGTACCAAAGCCCATGCCAGCGGCTACAATATCGTCGTTTAGCACGCGCAGCACGCCAAAGTGCATTCTGTCGGGGTTGTAGTAATTGGCAAAACTAAAGGTGTGTTTGCTGTGTAGCCAGCCATGATTGGCATCGCCACGTGTGTCGGCTGGGTGCAAAATGGTATTTGCCATAATAATGTTTTGTTTGTTTGGAAGATGATTAAAACCCACTATGTCAAGTTGGTGTAGCTCGTCGATGTTGTTTTTAACCACATTGCCTAATGCCGATGTGGCAGCAAATATGGTTGTGCCCATCAAACCTTTTTTAAGAAAATTTTTTCTGTCCATAGTCTATGATTTTGATAATGCAAAGGTACAACCTAAACAAAGGCGTTTCCAATAATGTAGGTTAAGAAAAACGCGTAAAAGTGTTTTCTGAGGCAATTATTTGGTTTACATCAAACGAAATGCCATCAACTGCTCGTTGGGTGTCGTATTTTTTTGCTAAATTTTGAACGCGAATATCCATATAAAATAGCGTTTTGATTGTTTTTCGGAGGCAAAATTACAACCGTTTTTACTAAAAGTAATTTTTTTTGTAGCTATCTGCAAGTTAATTAACAACTTTTAACAACACAAACTTGTTTTACACATTTTTAAAAACAACAAAAATGCAAGAATTAAGTTAATTGTAAAATTAGGTGTTAGTTTGTTTATGTGGTGCAATACAAAAGGCATTGTTAAGCAAATTTTTCAAGGGCATTTAACTTTTTTAGTGTGAAAAATAATAGCAAAAGCACCAAATTGACTGCTCAATTTTATCTTTTGGCAAAACAAACTGTTAAAAATAACCAAGAAAACAAAAAAACAGCAAAAAAAACGTAATTTTGCAGCTAACTTTCTCACAAACGTTCTATTGCCCTAATTGCCGATGCCCAAACATCGACCAAGATAAAAGATTTTCATCTAACCGAATGGCAATCTGTTTTACAACACCACCAAATACAGTAAACAACAACAATTAACCATAAATGGATTTATTAGTAGTAGGCTCAATGGCTTTCGACGACCTCGAAACGCCTTTTGGCAAAGAAACCAACGTAGTTGGCGGAGCTGCCACGTATATAGGCTATGCCGCATCGTATTGCACCGATGATATAGGTATTGTATCGGTAGTAGGCGGCGATTTTCCGCAAGAAGTAATGGACGACCTAAACAGCCGCGGCGTAGATACCGAAGGTGTACAGATAAAAGTAAACGAAAAAAGTTTCTTTTGGTCGGGGCGTTATCACCTCGACATGAACAGCCGCGACACCCTCGATACGCAACTTAACGTATTGGCTACCTTCGACCCACGCGTGCCACAATCGTATCGCAACGCAAAATACTTACTGTTGGGCAACCTTACGCCCACCGTGCAACAGCAAGTAATAGAACAAATGACCACCCGCCCCAAATTGGTGGCAATGGACACCATGAACTTTTGGATGAACGCCATGCCCACCGAATTGGCACATACCATTAGTATGGTAGATATGCTTTTGGTGAACGACGAAGAAGCCCGACAATTATCGGGCGAGTACTCGTTGGTAAAAGCCGCCCGCAAAATACAAGCCATGGGTCCTAAATATTTGGTTATCAAAAAAGGCGAACACGGCGCGTTGCTGTTTTGCCAAGACCAACTATTTTTTGCACCCGCATTGCCCCTCGAAGAGGTATTTGACCCCACAGGCGCAGGCGATACTTTTGCAGGGGGCATGTTGGGCTACTTAGCAAAAGCCGACGACCTATCGTTTGATACCATGAAACGCGCCATCATTTATGGCTCGGCATTGGCATCGTTTTGTGTCGAAAAATTTGGCACCGCCCGCCTAAAAGCACTTATGCCCAGCCAAATAGAACAACGATTGCAAGAATTTAGTAGTCTGGTAAGTTATTGACACAAATGTAATGTATGATATTTTATGCTTCACAAACATATCTTGGACTGCTGATAGCGGGTTTGCCCGCTATCGGCAGTTTGTATACTTTTTTTGTGTTAAAGAAAAAAAAAATAGCCCTACTATTACTTATTATTAGTGCTTTTTTACTTAGGTTGTTGATGGTTTCGTTAGACCCCTATTTGCAAGATTGGGACGAGCGTTTTCATGCATTGGTAGCTAAAAACATGATGGATTATCCATTTAAGCCCATGCTTAGAGTGTACCCAATTATGCCCTACGATTATAAAGCATGGTGTTGTAACCATATTTGGGTGCATAAACAACCGCTTTTTTTGTGGCAAATGGCACTTTCTATGAAAATTTTTGGTGTCAACGAAATTGCCATGCGCCTACCATCTGCCGTATTGGGTACTATAACGGTGCTGTTCATCTACCAAATAGCTTCTTTTTGGACAAAAAACAACACAGTTGCCTATATTTCGGCTTTCGTTGCTACTTTTTCGTTCTATCAATTGGGGCTTATTGCGGGTAGATTTAGCTCGGACCACAACGACTTGGCTTTTACGGCATACGTAATCGCAAGCATTTGGGCTTTTATAAAATACCTGCAAAGCAACTACAAACCCCAATGGGCAATAGCCGTTGGCGTGTTTGTAGCTTGTGCTATACTAAACAAATGGCTAACAGGTTTGTTGGTTTATGGAGCATGGGTATTATGGTTAATATTATCGAAAGAAAACCGAAACGAACCTAAAAAATACGGACACATTATTGGCTCGATAATAACAACTTGTTTGTTGTTTTTACCTTGGCAACTATATATGGCTAAAAAATTTCCGTTAGAAAATGCGTGGGAACAAGAATTTAATCAAAAGCATATATTCGAAGCTATAGAAAACCATAGTGGAAGCATATTTTATCACCTGCACTTTATGCAAACAGCTTATGGCAAATACTTACTTCCGTTTCTGATAGCTGGTTTGCTATATTCTTTTTTTAAAAAAGAAATAGACACTAAATTATCGGTAGCTTTGGTAGCCATAATTGTTGTTTTGTTTTCGTTTTTTTCGCTAGTTGTAGCAACAAAAATGCCCTCTTTTGTGTACCCCGTTTCGGCACTTATTATTATTTTAATAGCCCTTGGTTTTTACGAAGTTTTTATTTATGTTGCTTCAAGGCTCCATTTATCACCAATCAAACAACAATCAAGTTTGGCTTTATGCGTGGTACTCATAGGCATTTACTCGTTAAAACCATGGGCTATTGCCGCACAAAGCGATAAAAACAACGAAACCCGAAACGCAAAAATAAACAACACCATTATCTACAAAAATCTCCCCCCTCAAATTACACAAAATTGTGTTGTTATCAATTGCAAAAGCTTCGAAGATGTAGAACTCATGTTTTATCAAAATGTAAACGCCTATCATTGGTACCCCGAAAAACACACCCTTGATAGCCTACAACACTTGGGCTATAAATTTGCTGCATTTAAAAGCCACAACAATCAAGTATTGCCCGAATACATAGTCAATGATACTAACATACTGATTATCAATAAACAATTAAAGTAACCCTTTACTCCTAAAATTCACAATCTATCATTTTATCCAATGTCGTTATCTATAGATATTGCTCAACTAAACGAAAAAATACAACACGAAAGCATTGTTGTTGTAAACCTGCTCAACGAAATAAGCAAAGTAATTGTGGGTCAGCAACAAATGACCGAACGATTGCTGATAGGCTTATTGTCTAACGGACATATTTTGCTCGAAGGCGTACCCGGTTTGGCAAAAACATTGGCAATAAAAACCCTGTCGCAAGCCGTACAAGGGCAGTTTAGCCGCATACAATTTACCCCCGATTTGCTACCCGCCGACCTTATAGGCACCATGATTTATAGCCCCAACGAAGGCAAATTTAATGTAAAAAAAGGACCCGTATTTGCCAATTTTATTTTGGCAGATGAGATAAACCGCGCCGGCAAAGTACAATCGGCATTGCTCGAGGCTATGCAAGAACGCCAAGTAACCATAGGGGCTAACACCTATTTATTGCCCGAACCATTTTTGGTACTTGCCACCCAAAACCCCCTTGAACAAGAAGGAACCTACCCCTTGCCCGAAGCCCAACTAGATAGGTTTATGCTAAAAGTAGTTATTTCGTATCCAACCAAAGACGAAGAACAACAAATTTTGCGCCGAAACGTTAACAATACCTTTGAGCGGGTGCAAAACGTACTGCAACCCGAACAACTACTTGCCCTGCGCGAAACAGTAAGACAAGTATACATGGACGAAAAAATTGAACGCTACATACTCGACATCGTTTTTGCATCGCGCCACCCCGCCGACTACCGCCTGCCCCGCCTAAGTAACTATATCCGATACGGTGCATCGCCACGAGCCAGCATTAACCTAGCATTAGCAGCCAAAGCCTACGCCTTTATAAAACGACGCGGCTTTGTTATACCCGAAGACGTGCGAGCCATTGCCCCCGATGTACTGCGCCACCGCATTGGCATTACCTACGAAGCCGAAGCCGATAACCTAACCGCCGAAAATATCATCACCGACATACTAAACGCAGTTGAAGTGCCTTAATAATGGTAAATTGTAAGGGTAAAATGGTAAGATACTTAAATTTTATAACTAAACCAACACTTTAGTATCTTAGATAAAAACCCAATAACTTTGATACCAACTTAAGCGAGTAGTAACTGCCTATTTCATATCAGCTATTTAAACAAATTATACCAGCCCCGCTTGACGCGGAATATGTCTTTTTTGGGGGTGATGATTGGCTTACCCTATTTGCATAGCCTAACGCACCCCCAAAGCAATTAAGCGCAAAAACCCAATCAAAACTTTTCCATGTCTATATCAAACCAATAACTTAAAAAGTGGATAAAGCCGAACTACTACGCAAAGTGCGCCACATTGAAATAAAAAGCAGGGGATTATCAAATCATCTTTTTTCGGGCGAGTACCTACAGCGCTTTTAAGGGCAAAGGTATGTCGTTTAGCGAGGTGCGCGAATATAGTTTTGGCGATGATGTAAAAAACATTGACTGGAACGTAACCGCCCGATTAGGTACACCCTACATAAAAATATTTGAAGAAGAACGCGAACTAACCGTTATGTTGTTGGTTGATGTGAGTGGGTCGGCATTTTTTGGCACACAAGCACAAACCAAAAACGAACTAATTACCGAACTATGCGCCGTATTAGCTTTTTCGGCAATTACCAACAACGACAAAGTAGGCATCTTGTTTTTTAGCGATACGGTACAAAAATTTATACCCCCGCAAAAAGGTAAATCGCATGTGTTGCGCATCATCTACGAACTACTCGATTGGAAATATAGCCCAGCAACACCCGCAGCAAACCCACAAAATACCGAACCTAAATGGTGGCAACGCCTATTGCCACCCACCCCAGTACCACCAAACCCCTACAGCACCCGCCTCGATACGGCTTTACAATATTTTAGCAATGCCATAAAAAAACGTTGTACGGCATTTGTCCTCTCCGATTTTATAGCCAACGACTACCAAAAAGCCTTGCAATTAGCCGCCCGCAAACACGACATTGTGGGCATTCATCTATACGACCCCTACGAGTTGGCATTGCCACAAGTAGGCGTTGTGCCAATAAGCGACCCCGAAACAGGTAAAATCCAATGGATAGATACCCAAAATGCCGACAACAAACGCCATTATAGGGCGCATTATTTGCAACAACTAGATTACTGCCGAACCGCATTTACACACAGCAACGCCGATTTGATAAGCATTCCTACCAACCGCCCGTATGTGTCGTACCTGATTAATTTTTTTAAACAACGCGGAGCAAAATAAGTAACTCACGTTACGCAGCCCATTTTTATAATTAGACATTTGGTATTTTTAGCTACGCTTTGCATTATTTGGAGGGAGAGACCGGCATTATAGGAATTGGCGTTAAGAAATGGGCATAAATGTAGCGTTAAAAAAGATATACTGTTTGAAGCACGCCACACCGAACCCAGAAATAAACTCGACAAACAAGCCGTTTGGCGTGCAAGTTTATATCTTTTAGCGTAATGTTGCCCATTTTAGCCAATTACTATACCAGCCTTGATTTTTTTGTTACTTTTTTGATCAAGCAAAAAAGTAAAAGAACATGATTGGGTGGTAAGCAGCAACAAAAAAACAACAAACAACTAAAAAAGTTCCATGCCGCTTAATAGCCAACTCGTTTGGATTACCTCTGCGTAACATGAGTAACTAATTGCCATCAGTAACAATCACGTTTAGTTTATTTTTACCCCAACAAACTAAGCCAAGTAAAGCCTTCATCTACTATTTTTCATTTCCAACTAACCTAAAAAATGCTTCGATTTATAACATACCTAACACTTGTTTTTATTACAAACCTATCTGCCTTCGCCCAAAGTGGCGGCTCGAAAGATGGACCGAAACTACTAAACAAAGTGGAGTTTTACACCGTCCTCCAAAACAAATACCAGCAGGCTGGAAACTAGCCGTGCGTGGCGACATTTATGTAGTGTACTACGAAAACGTTTATACCGTAACCGCCGCCGACTACGAAAATATACCCAAAGAAAGCGAAGGAAAAGAAGAAGCTTGGGTTAAAAAAAACGGACACCCACTACCCTACGAAGTAAAAATTAGCTTTGAAGATTGTTATATTGAGTACACTACCCCAACAGTTGGCATCAAAAGCCAAAGCACCCTAGACCAAATAGGCGAAAAATATGGTGTAGCTACCCAAGTGCTTAACTCCAAAGCTGCCGCCGCCGCCGATGTCAATAAACTAATACCCGACCCCGTTACAGGTTTATTTTTGGCTAGCAGCAACGAAGAACGCAACCGATTGGCAATGTTTGCCCTATCGCGTGAGCTACTGTTAAATGTACCAGTAACTGTGCAAACAGCTAATGCGTGTAATGTATCTGATACTCAAACCGACAAAAAATACGCTACCAAAGTAGATTATAACGTAAATTACCGCAAAATTTACCCCGAACGCATTACCGCTGATGCCGAAAATATTGCCAATAATGTTAAACTTATACTAATGCCGCGCTAATAACTGTAAATACTATCATAATTCAAAAAACATACTGACCGTCAATGAACAAATTTCAACTTTTATCAACACTTATTTGCTTAAGTACTTGTTTTTTTGTACATACCGCAAAAGCACAAAGTAATATGTCGCAAATACGCACTATTTTTCAAGCCAAATGTGCCTCGTGCCATACAGGTAACCAAGCTGCAGGTGGTTTAGATTTGAGCGGAACAGAAGCCCAAATTTACAACAACATAGTAAATGTGGCAAGCAGTACCTCCGAAACAAACGAAAAACTGATTGACCCAGGCTCGCCCTACACCAGTTTTTTGCTCAAAAAAATCAACAATGGCTTAATTCATCAAGCCGACGCCTCGCTAACAGCCAACGAAGGCGAAACCATGCCACCTGCTGCTTACACAGGCACCCCACTTGCCAACAACGAAATAGAGTTGGTGCGCCAATGGATTTATCGCGGAGCTAAACAAACCGGTAACACCGTTAACAAAGCAATTATTGACCAATATTACACCGACGGCGGATTGACACCCATTGCACGCCCTGCTGCACCTGCCAACGGTTTTCAAATTCACTTGGGTCCTTTGTTTATTGCCCCCAACGACGAGGTAGAATATGCCTTAAAACACGCCCTAAATCTGCCCGAAAACGTAGAGGTTAACCGTATAGAAGCACAGATGTCCCAACAATCGCATCACTTTATATTATACCGCTTTGTAAACGGCAACGGTAGTAACATAGATGCTGGCTTACGCGATGTGGGATTATTTAACAACCCATTTGGCGACTCGGATGCCGAAATGGTAACTACTTGGCAACGCAGCGAAGATTTTAGATTGCCCGCCGGTACTGCCTTTAAATGGAACAACAACGATGTGCTTGACCTTAACCTGCACCAACCTAATCCCAGCGAAACCAACATTTTACCCAGCGATGTATACATTAATGTATACACCCAGCCACTTGGCACGGCAGTAAAAGAAATGAAGTCGAGATTGTTGTTCTACTCCTCCTTGTTTTTCGTTATCCCACCTTTTGCCCTTAATTATCAACTCGAAGAGCCAATTTTGAACGGCGATGCCCAATATAACCTTTGGAACATATCGTCGCACACACACAAATTAGGCGTCGACTACGATGTGTGGGACAGAAACCCCAACGGAACAAAAGGCAACCAAATTTTTGAAGGTACCGTAAATGGTTTTTACGACTACGCTCATCCACACATAGATTATTTTGAGCCTTACCACACCATACCCCAAAACCAAGGCATCATACACCGAGCTTTGTTTACCAACCCATCATCATCGGCAGTTACCTTTGGTTTAACCACCGACAACGAAATGATGATTACCATTATCCAATACACCGAAGGCGACCCCATACCTTTTGTGGGCGTACCACATCTACAAACCCAATATTGCGTAAATGCCGACCCACTTGTATTTCAACCCGCCGGCGGAACCATTTCGGGAGCAGGCACATCGGGCAACCAATTTTTACCCTCGGCGGCAGGCGTGGGCACACATGCCGTTAGCTATACTTACTTCGATGCTGTATCGAACAAAAACATTACTGCCGCCTACGATATTATAGTAACACCCGCCATTGCCGTACCAACCATTGACAACAACAGCGGTACACTTACCACTTCGGGCAACTACCAATCGTATCAGTGGTACCAAAACGGCAATGCCATTAGCGGAGCCACCCTTAACTATTATGTGCCAATTGCATCGGGCGTGTATACAGTAGGTGTTATGCAAGATGGTTGCTTAACTTTTTCGGACGGAGCAGATGTCGTTATTTCGGGTATTAGCCCAACACCACTTAGCAATGCCAATGTTTGGGTGTATCCTAACCCCTACCAAAACGAGTGCAGAATACAATACGAACTAACCCAAACCGCCGATGTTAGTATAGCCGTGTACAACACACTTGGCGCAAAAGTGGCAGATATTGCACCCCTCGAACGCCAAAACGCAGGCACACACACCTACCGCTTTGATGCCAAACACCTACCAACAGGCGTTTACTTTTTGCAAACAAACATCAACGGACAAACGCATCTGCAAAAAATAGTACAACAATAAATAGCTTACTAAGTAGTTATTCAATCTAATATTGTCGGGTAAAAGTGGCATTTTTAGCCCCGTTAGGGGTGTGATATGGGTAGCAAAGAGGTAGATAAACATATTTTTAGCCCCTTTAGGGGTGTGATATGGTTATTTATCCATAAAAAGATAGCCCAACCAAGTTCAAAATTTATACCCGACAGTATTATGTTGAATGACTACTAAGTACACAAAAAAAATGGCTTGTCAATAAAGACAAGCCATTTTTTTAATAGTATTTTACTAGATATTGCAATTGCTTTGCTCGGTTTTGTTTACCGAATCAACGTTAAAACCCTGAGCCTCCATTTGGTCGAGTAGGCTATTATAGATAGCATCGTCGAGTACGGGGGTGCGTGATAATATCCACAACGAGCTACGACTTGGCGTGCCAACTACAGCATACGAATAATCGGGAGCTAATGCCAATATCCAATAATCGGCTTGCGGCGAACCCGGAAACTGCACTTTTAGCTGTGCCCCACCTGTACCCGGCACCGGTACTGCATTGCCTTCTATGTCGTTAATTAGGTTGCTATTACCTAATCTACAACGGTTAATTACTTTAATTTGATTAGGACCATCGGCTACATACTCGGCAGTGGTACATTCGCAACCTAACTGAAAAATTTGGGGTATGCTACCAATTTCGTACCACAAACCTAAATACTGCACCAAATCAACCGAAGGTACTGTTGCTGGATCCTCTTGTTCTTCGCAACCAGTGTTGAGCAAACTAAATGCACCCAACAATAAAAATGTGCTTAGTGTTAATAAACGTTTCATGACGATAATTTTTTAAAAGTTTGGATTAATAACAGCCTAAGTTGCATTTTGTTTAATTTTTCTGAAAAAAAGTTAAACAAAATGCGCATTTTTATTTTTTTCACATACTAAATTGCTTCTTAAATTTATTTTTATAGATATATGTATAAATAAAAATAGTTTCATTGCCCAAATTTCAGACAAAAACAGCACAAATTTTGAATTTTGTACTGTTTTTTGTATCTTTGCGCTCCAATTTTGTCAAATTTTATTTGGCGTGCAACCATTTTCGATAAAAAGTCCTCTATAAATATGTCGTTACAAACAGCCGAGCGCGTTTCATCGCACGAACAATCAGACAATGTAATTTTTCAGCGCCATTTGGTAGCCTATAACGAAGCCGCAAAACGCATAAACGGCAATGTATTAGAGGTAGGCTGTGGCGAGGGTTATGGCATTAGTTTGCTTGCTCCCAAAGTAACTAATTACATGGCTGTTGATAAATTTGCCACCAATGTTGACCGTTACGCCGCCAATTTTTCGCACGTAAAGTTTCAACAAATGAGCGTGCCACCACTTCAATTTCCCGACAATACCTTTGATTATATTGTTACGTTTCAGGTAATAGAACACATCGAAGACGACGAAAAAATGGTCGCCGAAATGTCGCGCGTTTTAAAACCTGGCGGCAAAATGATTATGACAACGCCCAACATAAAAATGTCGCTGACACGCAACCCTTGGCATGTGCGCGAATATACCGTTGAAGAGTTAGAAACTTTGCTACAACGCCATTTTTCGGTGGTTGATATGCAAGGCGTATATGGCAACAAAAAAGTAATGGATTATTACGAGCAAAACAAAGCGTCGGTGCAGCGTTTTACCCGTTTCGATGTGTTAAACTTGCAGTATCGCCTGCCACGCTCCATTTTGCAAATCCCCTACGATTTGCTCAACCGCCTAAACCGTCGTTTGTTGCTAAAAGGCAACTCGGGTTTAGTGTCCGACATACGCGTAGAGGATTACCACATTGCACCCGCCACCAATACCTGCTTCGACTTGTTTGCTATTGCAGTTAAGTAATAGTTGTATTGTATTTTAGATAACAACAAAAAAACGCCTGTTTAATAGGCTTAAAACGTATTTTATAAAATAAAAACACAGCATCGGTTTTATAATTTACAATTAATAATTAATAATTAAAAAAGTGTCTTTCCCAAAACTCCCACTCAAATCGGGCAATGTTTTTATCGACGAATCGCCGGGCAAAGGGCGGGGTGTGTTTGCAGGTAAGGCTTTTCGGAAAGGCGAAGTAATAGAAACAGCCCCTGTTATCACCATGTCTGCCGACGATATGTCGATGCTAGATTATACCGAACTATACAATTACTATTTTTTGTGGGGCAACGACCACACACAATGCGCCATTGCTTTGGGCTTTGGGTCGGTGTATAACCATTCGTATGCCCCAAACGCCCGCTACAACACCTACTACCGCGAGCGCATTATTGAGTTTGTTTGCATAAAAAATATTGCACCCGGCGAAGAAATTACCGTAAACTACAACGGCGAACCCGAAGACCAATCGTTGGTTTGGTTTGATAAAGATAAAAAGAAGAAATAACCTGCCTTGTGCAAGCCCCATACACAACATCAAGCAATTACTCAAAGCATAATTTGGAGATGAAAAGCCTATCTGTAACACCATTTGCAAAAAAATCAACTTGTATACACTTGTTTTTGATTATCTTACAAAAAACTCCAAAAAATAATCACTTATAACAATACTGAGTTATTTTATAATAAATAATTAATAATTTACAATATCTTACCTCCCCCACTGCTAATTCTTTATGTATAAATCATCTGTTTTTCGCACCATATCACTTACCTTATTTTTATTTTGTGCCATTATTGGCTTTACCCTACAAGGCTGCGACCACCCAAGCCCCTGCGAAACGGTTGGTTGCCCGCCAAACTCGGAATGTGTGATTACAGCAAGCGGTGTAGCCTCGTGCGAGTGCAAACCGGGTTATGTAAAAGAAGGCGATACTTGCCGCTATGTGCCATGTTCTATCTACGAATGTTATAACGATGGTATTTGCTATGTTGATAGCTTAGACGTACCTCATTGCCAATGCCCACCCGAATATGTAGGCATACGTTGCGAAAGATACAACGAATGTTACGGAAACCCCTGCGGAGCACACGGAACCTGCGAGCTAGACTCGTTGTACAATGCCCGCTGTAATTGCGAGCCAGGTTATATTGGCTCCGATTGTCACCCCGACCTATGTATTGGCGTAGTTTGCCAATACGTAAATACTAGCTGCAACGAGGGCGTTTGTAAATGTAACACTGGCTACGAAGGCGATACCTGCGGCATACTAATACGCAACAAATTTTTAGGCACTTACAACGCCATCGACTCGTGTGTTACACCCCCAAATTTTGTAGTTACCATAACTGCCGCCGACTCCATCGACCAGTTTTATATCAATAACTTTTACAACAAAGGTGTAAATGCCAAAGTGAAAGCGAAAGTTACTCCAGTAATAAACCCAAGTAGCACTGTACTAACTTTTAATGTTGCTAGCCAAGCAGTAGGCAATATTATTGTGGCAGGTTTGGCACAAGGATACATTAACACCGCACAAACAACTATTAACTTACAATACCAAAGCAGTATATCATCAAGCATTGATAGCTGCCGAGTAGTATTGATTAAGCAATAAACAACACACAATAAACTATTTTTTTACATTACCTAAAAAAGGAAAAATGAGCGATACCTTAAACGAAAAAACAACAGCGGCTACCTCCGATAGCCCAATCCCGACCGTAGACCTCGCCGATTTTTTATCGGGCGACCCCGTGCGTAAAAACGACTTTGTGCAAAAATTAGGTAAAGCCTACGAAGATGTGGGTTTTGTATCGGTTATTAACCACGGTATACCCGAAGATGTAATTGCACACTTATACGAAGCTGTACAAGGATTTTTTACCCTACCCGTTGATTCAAAATTAAAATACGAAATCCGCGAAATTGCCGGACAACGTGGCTACACCGCCTTTGGACGCGAACACGCCAAAGGCTACGACTCGCCCGACCTTAAAGAGTTTTATCATTGGGGGCAAATGGTAGAGGACAACGACCCCATCAAAAACGAATACCCCGACAATGTATACGTTGACGAATTGCCCGACTTTAACCAATCGTTGATTGATGCTTACCATGGCTTTGAAAAATCGGGACGCAGCATTTTGGCAGCATTGGCTATTTTTGTGGGCTTGCCCGAAAACTATTTCGACGACAAAATACACCACGGAAACAGCATCTTGCGAGCCATTCACTATCCGCCAATTACCGAAGAACCCAAAAAAGCCATTCGCGCCGAACAACACGAAGATATAAACCTTATTACCCTATTAGTAGGTGCATCTGCCGAAGGCTTACAGGTATTAAACCGCCAAGGTGAGTGGAAATCAATTAACTCGGCACCCGGCGAAATTGTAGTAAACGTAGGCGATATGCTACAACGTTTAACCAACAACCGCTTGCGCTCAACCACACACCGCGTAATTAATCCACCACGCGAAAAATGGCATACACCCCGTTTTTCGATACCTTTCTTTTTGCACCCCCGCTCCGAAATGGACTTAACATGCCTAGAATCGTGCGTAACCGCCGATAACCCTTTGCACTACGAACCCATCACGGCAGGGCAATACCTTGACCAACGCTTACAAGAAATTGGTTTGAAAAAATAAACAAATAGCTAGTTTCTAAACACAAAAACAGACCTTTCTAGCTAATAGTAGGTCTGTTTTTGTTTTATCAACGATAAAAACCATATTATGTTATTGTTTTTAAGATTATTTGTTTTGTGTAGCTTGTGGGTATGCAGCATGCTGTCAAGCCAAATTTGCAAGGCTCAAAACCTTAGTTATGGCGTTAAAGTAGGCACTAATTGGGGCAGCGTTGTAGGACCCGTAGAAGAAGGAGGCAAAGGACGACTTAAGTTTTACCCCAATGCGGGCGTTTTTGCTCGTTGGCAATTTGCCCCCAAATGGTATCTGCAGCCCGAGTTAAACTACTCGATGAAGGGAGCAGATTATAGCCTACCCATGCAAAAAGACAGCATGACGGTGACAATACCTACCCTTGAGTTTCCGATTAGAGCGCCTTATACCTCGTTGGGCTTAAACGGTTTTATGAAAATGCACTACCTTGAACTACCCTTACAAGTGTGCTACCGCTATGGCAAACGCCAACGCAACGAAATAAACGCCGGCATACAACTAGGCTACATGCTGCACGGCGAAAGCGAAATAAAACAAGATAGCATTATTGTGGGCGATTATTTTTTGGTATACACCGACAGCATTACAAACCTTGCCCCCGAATTTAGGCGCATGGACTATTGCATTTGGCTCGACAAACTTTTTATAAGCACCCGCCAAACTGCCTGCATAAATAGCCCTTTTATCCACAAATACGCATTGAACAATTTGGCAAACAATAAACCATCCTTGGTAGCCAATTTTTGAATTTTTTATTAATTTCATTCTAAACCTGGACCGTAAACACCCCTTTAACATCAGTAACATACTCAACTAATGCTTCAAACACTCAACCAATGCCATGAAAACACTACAATGCCACAACTGCGGAGCCAAATTATCGCAATACACCTACAAATGCGAGTATTGCCAAAGTGTTTTGTTCGCCGACTCACCGCTATCAGCAGAAAACAAAACTAAAGTTATACAAGCCATAAAAGGCTGGGAAAATACCCTTGTTGCCGCCAAAGACAACAACGACAGCAAAGTTTTTGGCGGCTGTTTGGTCATATTTTTGGCGTGGGGTGCAATATCTTACGGCATTTACCGTTTTAACAACAGCCAAGTACCTTATTTTATAGTGGGGCTACTGGCAACGGTATTTTTTGTACTTTTTGGAGCCATTGTTAATATTTACGAAGATAAATCTATCCGCCAAAAATTTAACCAATCGCTGCGCCGCGAAATGGACGACTATTTGTTAAGCATCAACTGCCACAAAACCGATTTCAAAAACATTGCTTTTGAAGTACTCGAAAAAGACTCGTGGCTTTATAAAGTTTTGTCCGATTTTTAAATAATTTTTATACAAAAATGAGATTATCTTTTTTTCTTTGTGCAATGTGTATTTGCACCCTTGTTTTTTGCTCGTTTATGCCCCCACTAAACCCAACAACAGGCGGTAACAAAACAGCCATACATTGGCTAACGATGGAAGAAGCCTATCAGTTGCAACAAAAAAATCCCAAAAAAATTATCGTAGACATTTACGCCGAGTGGTGCGGATGGTGCAAACGCATGGACAACACCACTTTTCAGGAGCCTGCCGTGATACGTTACATAAACGATAATTTTTATGCCGTAAAACTCGATGCCGAAACCAAACGCACCATTAAACTGGGCGATGAAAGTTTTAATTACCGCAGCAACGGGCGCGGTGGCATGAACGAGTTGGCAATGGAACTAGCAGGCAACCAACTGTCGCTGCCAACGGTAGTGCTGCTAAACGAAAAACTAAGCAACCGATTAGTGGCTCAAGCCTACCAAAGCCCCACCGACATGGATGCCATTTTGCATTACTACGCATCGGGTGCCTACGACAAAGGCATAAACTGGGAACAATACAAAAAAACTTATGTATCGAGCATAAAATAAAACACTTGTTTTTAAGCACAAAAATTGCCCATGCTAATTGATAGCATGGGCAATTTTGAGCTTTAGTGCGATGTAGCCTATCATCTGCCACAAATTAGGCAATGCTTAAAACGGTGTTTTAAATGCTGGGTTGTTAACAAAAGAGGTATCGGTTAGTGTTTTTAAAAAAGCAACCAAGGCTTGTTTATTTTCGGGCGATAGGTGTTTGCCTCCATTTTTAAAAAACACTTTTATGGTAGGGTCAACATTTGGGGCTTGTTTTACGTGCTCGCTGTAGTGGTCAACTACCTGCTCAAGGGTTTGAAAACGCCCATCGTGCATATAGGGGGCAGTTAGTTCAATGTTGCGCAGGGTTGTTGTTCTAAAATAGCCGTTATCTTCGGGGTTTTTGGTGATATCGCCCAATCCTTTATCGGCATAATCGTTAACATTACTTACGGTATCTAAACCATTGTTATGAAACTTATTGTCGCTAAACAAATTGCTACCTGGTGTGTGGCAATGAAAACAATCGCCCTCTTCGTTGATAAAAAGGGTGTAGCCTAAGTATTCTTGGTCGGTTAAAAACACACCCGAGCCGGGTGTAATTGCCAAGTCGTATTTCGATTTGCCGCTAATTAATGTTCGTTCAAATTGGGCAATGGCGCGGGCTACCAACTCTTTGGTTATTTGTTTGCTACCAAAAGCTTTGTAAAATCTAACGCGATAATCTACGCTTTTCATCAAATCGTCAACGGCTTTTTCCCAGGTATTGTGCATTTCGATGGGGTTAGTAACGGGTTGCAAGGCTTGGTCTTCGAGCGAGGCAGAGCGCCCGTCCCAAAACAAAGGCGTAACATAAGGTAAGTTAATTATTGCCATAGCGTTTCGGTTGCCCGCAATACCGTCTATACCAATGCTAAATTGGCGCAAATTGTCGGTAAAGCCAAATTGTTGGGCATGGCAACTAGCACACGATTGAGTATTATTGGCAGATAAGATAGGGTCGTAGAACAAACGCCTACCCAATTCTACGCCTTCGGTAGTTAAAGGGTTGCTGTCTGATACGGGTATAGGCGGCAAATTGCTTGGTTGCTCAAGCTGGTAGGCTGGATTAACGGTACTAACCGTATCCCAGTTAATGGCTATGTCGTCGCCAGTTGGTTCGTTGTTATCATCACAGCTATATATACTAATGCTCACAACGCCTAGTATACATAAAAAATAAGCGTAAATGGTTTTCATGGTTTTCGTTGTATTATTTTGATGGAGCAAAGTTAGTTCGTTTTATTAACGTTATTTTGCCAAATTAGGTATTTGTGTAACAAAAAAAAGCAGCAAGTGTTTAATTTGTGGTTAATCTATCCAAAAGAAAAGAAAAAAAAGCAAAAATGGCATAATTTACAAATTAAAGTGTAACTTTGTAGCGCCAAGGTTTGGTAAAAGTTAACTGTTGTATATCTTACTGGCTATAAACATTAAAAGTATCATTTAATTTGACAACACACTTTCTTTTAATTACAGCCTATCATCAACCTATTGTTTTATAACCAATAATAACATTATGAAAAAAACAGGACAATCGTACAAACAAGTTTTGAATCTCGACACCAATTTTGATGGCATTGTTATTGGGTCGGGGATAGGTGGTTTGTGTGCCGCTGCTTTGCTAGCCAAAGAGGGTAAAAAAATATTGCTTTTAGAGCAACATTATGTAGTGGGTGGTTTTACGCATGTGTTTCAGCGAAAAGATTACGAATGGGACGTTGGTTTGCACTATATAGGAGGCGTTGATAGCCCCAAAAGTGTTTTACGAAAAACCTTTGATTATATCTCAAATAAACAATTGGCGTGGGCTTCGATGGACGATGTGTACGATAAAGCCGTTTTTGGCGATAAAGAATATGCTTTTTGTAAAGGAAAAGACAACTTTAAAACGCAACTTAAAACGTATTTTACCGACCCCAAAGACCAACAAGCCATTGACCAATATTTTGCGCTATTAACCGAGGTAGAAAATGTAGGCATAGGTTATTATGCCGAAAAAATACTACCTTCGTTTATTGCCAACATAGCTGGCTCGTTGCTACGACGCAATGTAATGAAATACGCCGACCAAACAACGCGAGCCGTTTTGTCAAAAATTACCGACAACGAAGCGTTAATAGGCGTTTTAACTACTCAATATGGCGATTATGGTTTGCCGCCTGCTCAAAGTAGCTTTTTTATGCACGCCATGGTTGCCAACCATTATATGGACGGCGGCGCTTATCCAGTTGGAGGTCCGTCGAGCATTGCCCACAGCATTGCCGCTGTTATTGAGGCAAACGGCGGTTTAGTGCTACATAGCGCGGAGGTAAAAGCTATTGTAGTAGAAAAAAATACAGCCATTGGCGTACAAATGGACGACGGAAAAACGATACACGCCCCCCTTATTATTAGCGATGCAGGTATAAAAAATACTTTTTTACATTTATTAGATGCCAACATCCAACAAAAACACCATTTGGTAGATAAAATTGAGCCATTAACAACCTCGGTGGCACACGTATGTTTGTATATTGGCTTAAAAAAATCGGCGAAAGATTTGGGGCTGCCCAAATGCAACTATTGGGTTTTTCCGTCAAACTATAATCACGACGAAAATATAGCAAATTACCGCCAACCCTCCGACCCACTTCCGGTTTCTTATATATCGTTTCCGTCGGCAAAAGACCCCGAATGGGAGAGCCGCTACCCCAACAAAAGTACCATAGAGGTAATTACTTTGGCACCCTACGAGTGGTTTAAAACTTGGGAAAATGAGCCTTGGAAAAAAAGAGGCGATGATTACGAAGCTTTTAAAGAGCAAATTGCTCAACAATTGCTGCAATCTTTGTATCAAATAATGCCACATTTGAACGGGCAAATTGACTACTACGAACTATCAACACCCCTATCAACCCGCAAATTTGACCACAACGACTCGGGCGAGATTTATGGTTTGGCACACTCGCCCCAAAGATTTAAACAACGAGTTTTGCGCCCCACAACACCCATAAAAAACCTATATCTTACAGGTCAAGATGTACTTTCGGCAGGTATTGGTGGTGCTTTGATGGGCGGCGTAATTTGTGTTTCGGCTATATTGGGCAAAAATATGCTCAGTAGAGTTAGTAAATAACCCGTAAATTTTATTTTTTTGATGGATAAAGATACCCGATTTGTTATTATAGGTGCAGGTGCGGCGGGTTTAACCGCCGCCGAAACCCTACGCGAAAAAGGATACAGTAACGTGCTTATTCTCGAAAAAGAAGCCTTTGTTGGCGGCAAATGTCGTTCGGTGATGCACAATGGGTACAGCTACGAATTAGGAGCAGGTATTGTTGCTGCCAATAATACCACCATTATGGGGCTTGTGGAAAAATACAACATACCTATCTCGGCATCTGTGTCGGGGCAAAGCAATTTATACGACCTAGAAACAGGCGATTTGTGCGAAGACATTTTTACACTTCCCGAAAAAATATCTTTTGTTTGGCAATTATTATTGCGTTATCACCGCCTTTTACGGCAATATCCCGAGGTGCAAAAACCCGGCTTGGCACAAGCCGAACCCGAACTGTTCGACAATTTTCATCACTGGGCAAAAGTAAACGGCATTGATTTGGTGGAAAGAAACTTTGAACGCTATTTTACAGGCTTTGGCTATGGTTATTGGAGCGAAATTCCGGCAGCCTACTCTGTAAAATATAATAGTTGGGAAACTTTTGTTTCGTTTTTTAGGGGCAAAATCTATTCCTTCGACGAGGGTATACAAACGCTATGGCAAAAAATAGCCCAACAACACAACGTAAAGTACAACACCACCTTACAACAAATTAACCGACACGGCAATGGCATTACCATACACACCAATACCGAACAAATAAGTGCCGATGTGCTATTACTAACCTGCCCCCTCGACGAATGTTCAAGCTTTATGGAACTTAGCCAAACCGAGCAAGAGCTTTTCTCGAAAATAAAGCACGTTGATTATCGAACTTACCTTTGTGCGCTCGAAAATTTTCCGCAACAAACGGGCTTTATACCCGCCAATTTTATGCCTGCCCAAAAAGGACACCCCGTTTTTTGGTACAAACGATACGCCGATACTAACATTTACACCGTTTATGTATTAAGTGATTTTAGCGTTTCGGACCAAATTATCCACCAAAACCTAATAGACACCGTTGAGAAGTTAGGCGGCAGATTGGTTTCGATAGAAAAAAGTATAAAATGGAAGTATTTTCCGCATGTAGATACCACCGAAATGCAAAATGGCTATTACCCCAAATTAGAGGCATTACAAGGCGTACAAAATACGTATTATACAGGCGAACTCCTAAATTTTTCGATGGTAGAACTAACCGCCGCTTATGCAAAAGATTTAGTAGAACGCTTTTTTTAAGCTTTTAGGTAAAATCGTTGGGCAAATTTTGTGCTATATATCCCAAACAAGTACAATAAGGCTACTCAACACACCCAAAAATTACGCTCCAATTTGGCAAAACCAAATTGGAGCGTATAATTTTTACCTAAATGCTGCATTAATAGCCTCTAAAGCTTCATTTGGGGGGCATAACACCTGCTTGCTTAACCCATTTAGTGGCTCGTTGCTGGTGTTTAATATGTCGTGTAGGTCGTTGCTATCTTGCTCTATATAAATTAAACCTGTTAGTATTTCGCCTTTGGCACGGGCTTTTAGCAAAGCATTAGCCGCCGAAAGCCTATTTTGGGGGTCCCAATCTTGGGCTAATTTGTGCAATAAAATATCCTCGCCATGGTGCATTTTTATGTTTAGGTTGCTTCCTTGCTCATACGATGCAACAATTTCTTCGTGTATTGGCACAAAATCAATGGTTGAGGTGGCTTCTACGTGTTGCCTTACATAATCGTACGATTTGGTAGAGCCTACATTGTTGTTAAATGTAACACAAGGCGAAACAACATTAATAAACGCAAAACCCCGATGTTGTATGGCTGCCTTTATTAGCGGAATAAGCTGTGTTTTGTCGCCCGAAAAACTTTGTGCCACAAAACCTGCTCCTAACTCAAGGGCAAGTCCGGCTAGGTCAATGGCATGAAAATGATTAACCGAGCCCGCTTTGTTCTTCGACCCCTCATCGGCAGTAGCCGAGTCCTGTCCTTTGGTTAAACCATAACAACCATTATTCATAACAATGTAAGTTATATTTAAGTTGCGGCGTATGACATGTACAAACTGCCCCATACCAATCGAGGCGGTGTCGCCATCGCCCGATACACCCAAATAAATCAGGTCGCGGTTGGCTAAATTAGCGCCAGTAGCCACCGAGGGCATACGCCCATGCACCGAGTTAAACCCGTGCGAGTTGCCCAAAAAGTAGGTGGGGGTTTTTGACGAGCAACCAATACCCGACAGTTTGGCTACTCGGTGTGGCTCAATGTTTAAATCGAAACAAGCATGAACAATGGCGGCACTGATAGAATCGTGACCGCAGCCAGCACAGAGCGTTGATAAGGCTCCTTCGTATTCTTTTATAGTATAACCCAGCTTGTTTTTGGGCAATGCAGGGTGTCTAAATTTAGGAAGTATGTAGGTCATTGTTAATTATAAATTATAAGTTATAAATTATTTTTTAACGATAAATTTCGTTAAAAAGTGCACATGACAAAGTAATGCATAAATTTTATCCGTAGGAAGTTTAACACAAAAATTATTAATTTTAACCCCAAAGCATTTTGTGATAAAGTATACAATCTCAACGTGGGTTTGCAACGAATATATTTTTTTAAAGTCAAGTTATCTATAAGCCTTAGTGCATTTACAAAATAAACTTTGAAACCAACACCAAACCGAGCAAAATATTATATTTTTTGAACTAAAGCAATAGATAATTATATTGATATATCAATCTAATTGTTATCAACAATATGTTTACTTATCAGTTCCACAATTCGGTTGGCGGTAATAGGCATACCATCGTAGTTTAGTACGGGTATTAGTTTTTTAGGGTCGGTGTTTAGCTCATTAATTAGTAAGCTGCGCATTTGTGCATCTCGGTTTTGTTCAATCACAAAAACACGTTGGTGCGTGGCTATAAATTGGGCTACTTGTTTGTTAAATGGAAAAGATTTAATACGTATCGCATCAAAACCATTACCTTGTTCTTGTAGCAAATCGAGGGCTTCTTCGGCTGCATAAATCGAGGTGCCAAAAAACAACACGCCATCGGGATATTGGTTATTGTTTTGGTAAAAATGCGGGGCAGGCACTAGTTCTTTAGCCGTTTCCCATTTCACCAATAGCCTATCTACGTTTCTTACATAATCGGCGCTATCTTCGGTATAGCCTGCATATTCGTTGTGCGAGCTACCGCGTGTAAAAAACGAGCCTTTGGTAGGATGCGTTCCGGGATAGGTTCTGTAAGGTATGCCATCGCCATCTACATCTAGGTATCGCCCAAAGCGGTCCATATTGTCAAGGTCTTGGGCAGTTAGCACTTTTCCGCGATTATAGGTGCGCTTATCGTCCCAAGTAAACGGTTCGCAAAGGTGGTCGTTCATACCCAAATCAAGGTCGGTGAGCATAATAATGGGTGTTTGTAGTTGTTCGGCAAGGTCAAAAGCCTCGGCGGTTAGCTCAAAACACTCGGTAGGGGTGCTTGGAAACAACAAAACGTGTTTAGTATCGCCATGCGAGGCATAAGCCGCCAGCAGTATGTCCGATTGTTGGGTGCGTGTAGGCATGCCCGTTGATGGACCTGTTCGCTGCACATCAATTAGCACCGTTGGAATTTCGGCGAAGTATGCCAGCCCTAAAAACTCATTCATCAACGACACGCCCGGTCCCGATGTTGCCGTAAACGACCTTGCTCCGTTCCAGTTGGCGCCAATAACCATACCTAATGCTGCCAATTCATCTTCGGCTTGTACTATGGCAAAGTTGTTTTTACCGGTTACGGGGTCGATGCGCATTTTTTTAGCATAGCTTTCAAATGCTTCTACAACCGATGTTGAGGGTGTAATAGGATACCAAGCTGCCACTGTTGCACCGCCGTAAATAGCGCCTAATCCGCAGGCTTTGTTGCCGTTTATCATCAACTTATTACCCACCAAATTGCGCCGCTCTAACCTAATAGGCAAGGGGTAATCGTAATGTTTATGGATATAATCAATACCCAAATTAAGTGCGGTAATGTTGGCGGGTATTAGTTTTTCTTTGCCTTTAAATTGCTCGGCAAGCAGTTGTTCTATGGCAGCAAACTCAATATTTAGTAGTGCGGATAATGCGCCTACATAAATAATATTTTTAAACAATTGGCGTTGTCGGGCATCGCTAAAAGCGCTAATACTTAGCTCCATAAGTGGCACGCCAATAAAATGGATATCGGGGCGTTCAAATTCGTGGTGCAGTGGTTTAGTGCTATCGTACAAAAAATAGCCACCTGATTTTACGCTGGCAATATCCTTTTTCATGCTTTGTGGGTTAACACAAACCAATAGGTCAATGCCTTCGCGCCTGCCTAAATAGCCTTTTTCGCTTACCCGCACCTCGTACCAAGTGGGTAAGCCTTGTATGTTCGACGGGAAAATATTTTTGGGCGTAACAGGTATACCCATCCTAAAAATAGCCTTTGTAAATAAAAAATTGGCACTTGCCGAGCCTGTGCCATTTACATTGGCAAATCGAACAACAAAATCGTTTATTTTAACATTATCTACTTTGAGCATGAATGTCCGGCTTTTGTTACATTATATAAATATTTTTGCATATCCCATGCAGCAGTTGGGCATCTTTCCGAGCATAACCCACAATGCAGGCATACGTCTTCGTCTTTTACCATTACACGTCCTGTTTTTAGCACATCAGATACGTATAGGTCTTGAGTTAGATTTAATGCGGGGGCGCTTAATCGGGTTCTAAGGTCTTCTTCTTCGCCGTTGTTAGTAAAAGTAATGCACGATGTTGGGCAAATATCCATACACGCATCGCACTCTATACAGCTCGATGTATTAAAAACTGTTTGCACATCGCAGTTTAAGCACCGCTGGGCTTCTTTAAAGGCTGTTTGTACATCAAAGCCTAATTCTACTTCTTTTTTGCGGTTGCTAAGGGTTAGTTTTTTGTCGGCTTGTGGCACCAAAAAACGGAGGTCGGTGGTGATGGGGCTGTCGTAACTCCACTCGTGGATACCCATTTTTTGGCTCACTAAGTTGGTAGTTGGTGCAAGGCGTTGGGTGAGTACATCTAAACCATTACAAAATAAATCGATAGATACGGCTGCCTGATGCCCATGTGCTACTGCCGTAATTACGTTTTTAGGACCAAAGGCTGCATCGCCACCAAAAAATACTTTGGGTATAGTTGATTGATACGATACGGCATTTACTTCGGGCATTTCCCATTTATCAAATGTTAATCCTATGTTTCGTTCTATCCACGGAAAAGTGTTTTCTTGACCAATGGCTATTAACACATCGTCGGCTTCTACAAATACTAGTGGTTCGCCGGTGGGTAGTAATTGGCGTTTGCCTTTTTCGTCGTACACGGGGCTTACTTTTTCGAACATTACACCTTTTAGTTTGCCTTCTTCTACCACAAAACTTTTGGGTACGTGGTTGTCAATAATGGGTATATCCTCGTGTAGAGCATCTTCTTTTTCCCATGGCGATGCTTTCATTTCGGCAAATGGGCTGCGCACTAGCACTTTTACTTCTTCGCCGCCTAAGCGCCGCGATGTACGGCAACAATCCATAGCGGTGTTTCCGCCGCCAAGCACAATTACTTTTTTGCCTATTTTTTGGGTATGTTCAAAGGCTACACTTGCCAACCATTCGATTCCAATGTGTATGTTAGCGGCACCCTCTTGCCGTCCGGGTAAGTTGGGTAAATCGCGACCACGTGGAGCGCCCGTGCCTACAAAAATGGCGTCGTAGTCTTGGTCTAATAGTTCTTTTAAACTAGATACATAATGTTTAAAATGGGTATGAATACCCATGTCTAGGATATAATCTACTTCTTCGTTTAATACTGTTTCGGGCAATCTAAAGGCTGGTATTTGGCTACGCATCATACCACCACCGCGTATTTGTTCGTCGAAAAGGTGTATTTCGTAGCCCAACGGAGCTAGGTCGCGAGCTACCGTTAGCGATGCAGGACCGCCGCCAATCAGGGCAATTTTTTTACCGTTTTTTTGGGTAGGTATATCGGGCATTAGTTCTTTTACGGAGCCTTTAAAATCGGCGGCAACTCGTTTTAGTCTGCAAATAGCTACGGGTTCTTCTTCTATTCTTCCGCGTCGGCAGGCGGGTTCGCAGGGTCGGTCGCAGGTGCGTCCAAGCACACCCGGAAACACATTTGATACCCAATTTATCATATAGGCATCGGTATATCGCTCGGCGGCAATTAGGCGTATGTATTCGGGCACGGGTGTGTGTGCGGGACAGGCATACTGACAATCTACAACCTTGTGGAAATATTCGGGATTAGATATATCGGTGGGCTTCATAGGCAAATATTGTTTGACTTAGATGCAAAAACTTGTGGCAAATATAGGTAGAAAATACCAAAATACATCTTTTAGGCGCTTTTTTTTTATTTTGGCGCTTTTTTTAGGCAGTAAATTATTTTTTTTAACGGACAAATAAAAATCATTAAAAACTAAAAAAAACAAAACCAATTCGGTAATTTAGTTTAGTGCAAAATTGCCGAGTTTGTTTTTAGGCAGTATCTTGTTTTTTTTTGTACCTTTGCCGTTTATTACATAGGCGGGTATTATTGTCGCCACCAAGTTATGTCATCGAGGGTAATTGCCTCTACGCCTTTTGTTTGCGAGTAGTATATAAAGATATCACGCTCGTTGCCTTGGGGTGTTACCCAAACATTGCTCAACTGATGCCCGTCGAAGGTGGTATCGGCAACAAAACGATTGATGTTAGTACTTTGTACGATACCTTCGGATAGGTTGTTGTCGTTGCCACGCATATTAGTTAGCACGCTAACTACGCCATTTGATGATTTAGGACCTGTGCCATACGACGAAACAGCGAAAGTTTCGTAAAAAAGAGTGTCGTTTCTGTTGCCTGTATAGTTGTTGTTGTTAAATTGTAGATCAACGGCTATGCTGTACAAATCGTTTGTTGAGCGGTAATAATAGTGGTGGCTTTCGGTGTTGTAAAAAACGGTTTGCATTGTTTTGTCTAAAAAACCGCCTCTTTCGCACAAAATTTCTACTATCATTTCGGTTCGTTGGTCTTGGTTAGTATTTTGATTATTGAAAATTAGTGTACTATCCAAATTGTTTTTAAACGTCATCTGTTGTGTTTTTTGTGCAGCAGGCAAAAAAGCGAGGGTGTTTGCGCTAAGGTTTAGCTTACCAATTTCTACATCTTTGGGGCATTTTATGGCACACGATGTATAAAAAGCAGATAGACAAATAAGAAAAGATAAAATTACTTTCTTTTTCATTGATTGTTTTTTTAAAATTAAAATGGATACCCAACCGATAAAACAGGTTGCGGTTTATAGGTTTGTGGAATTGCCGATGGATAGCGCGGGTCGCGGAGTGGGAATGCCACATCTAACCTAAATACAAAAAAAGTAATATCTAAACGCACACCAACACCTGCACCTAATGCGATACTGTTTAACAAATTAGCGGGTTCAAATGCGCCGCCGGGGCGAGTTTCGCTTTTTTGTAAATCCCAAACATTACCTGCATCGGCAAAAACAGCCCCTTTTAGGTAGTACCATATCGGAAAACGATACTCTATATTTGCCTCAAACCTAATATTTCCGGTGCGGTCGTAGGTACTAACTTCGGTGGTATCGTTGATAGATTTGGGCAACGAGCCGGGTCCAATTTCGCGAATGCCAAAAGCCCTAACGCTATTTGCACCGCCAACAATAAACTGTTTGGTATAGGGTAGCTCGGTAGAGTTGCCATAAGGCACGCCTACGCCACCTAATGCACGCATCACTAACGAGTGCTCTTTGTCAAAAATAAGGTATTTTTTTACTTCGCCTTCGGCTAAGGCATATTGAGCATAGGGCGTACCCAAAATTTTAAAAGTTTGGGTAGGTTTCAACAATCGGTCGAGTAGGTTTAGGCTGTTTCCTGCCGTTTCGAGGTAGCCCCTAAACGACCAAAAGTTGCTCAATTGCCCAAAATTTTGTGTACTATAATTATAGGTATAGTTGGCTCCCGAAATAACCGACGACCTAAAGCTGCGTTTTATAAATTCGTTTTGTTGAATAATATTATCAAATGCGGCTTCGGTGCTAATAACATTTAGTAAATTAAGCGAAATGGGGCGTAAAGTATGTCGTTTGCGGGCGCTTTCGCGCCAATCGTAGCCTAAGTTAATACCCAAACCACCAAAAGTAGCAAAACCTACTCGCTTCGAGTAATTGGCTTCGCCGGTAATAATTGTTTTGGGTCGGTATCCTTTCGATACATTTTTTAGTTTAAACGGTACCCAAAATTTGGGGATAGTAAGTTGCGTTTTACTATTTACCAACACACTTTGTATAAAATTGGTGCTTACTTGCCCGTTTTCGGTGTTGTTGCTAAATAGGTTTAAACCCACTCCACCCGACAAAGACGAGGTGAACGCCTCGGCATTACCCAACAAATTTTTATTGGTGTACGATGTACTTACCGACATACCAAGCAAACTTCTGTCCGAACTACCGGGCGCTATTAGGTTGTTGGCTTCGGTTTCAAAACTAATTGACATTCGTTTGGAGGGGGTTAGATATATGCGACAATCTAGCTGATGTTGTTTTATGGTATCGTATTTTATGTTGATAAACTTATAAATACCCAATTCGGATAAATGCGACTGCGCACTGCGGGTTTTTTGTGCCGAGTATAAATTGCCGCTTTTTAAGTTTAAATAGTTAGTAACCACTTTGGGGTTACAATAAGGCGTATCTTTGTACACAAAATAATAGCCATTGTATAACATGGTGTCGGTACAACATTGTTGTATGTCGTCGGTATAATACTCGGACATGATGTACACTTTGTGCAACTTGTACGGAAAATGATCCGTTTGACCCGAAGACGTTTTTACATTTAGGTACAAATCAACAGTTTTTGAGGCGTGCAAACTGTCTAATTTAAAGTTAAGGTATTGTGCGCTAAAATCGTAATAACCATTGTTTTTTAGGTAGGTAACCATTCGGTTTATTTCGGATTGCAACTTGGCAGCCTCAAACTGTTCGCCTTTTTTTAACTCTGAGTTAGACAACAATTTAATCAACTCTTTGTCAATATTACGGCTAGTATCCGTTGGGAAATACACGTTATTGATTCTAAAAGGTTGATTAAGCGATATGTTGTAGGTAACAGATGCTTTTTGATTTTTTCGTTTAATGGCGTAATCTACGGTATTAAAAAAGTAACCCTTATCAAACACTATACTTTTAATGGCTCTGTCGGACCTAATTACATACGATGTATCGAGTAAAACGGGCTCTTGAGCAAGCCGTTTGCGCAGCCACACGCGGGTGTCTCTGATGGTGCTATCAATTGGAGGAATAAAAAACAGGTTATTTAGCCGCCTTAATTTGCCATAAAAAGGTTTTAGGGTATCTTGTTCGGCATAGCGCGTGGTGTTGTATACCCACAGTTTAAACTGGCTGCTGTTGGGCAAAGGGCGCGGCACAAGGGCTAATTGTTCTTTTAGCTGTTTGTTTTTTTTTCGTCCTAAATCATTCTTTTCTATCTCAATAGTTGCTCCTTTATACAAATACTGCCCTTTTTCGAGGTATTGTGTATTGTTGCAGCCACTTAAAAAAGCGCTTAAAAACAGGATAAAGCAAGTAAGGTACCGATTAGTTTTATCAAAAATAGTCATAACAAAATACAAATAATAACGTGATTTCGAAACCGCAAATGCAGTTTATTAGGTCGTTGGCAATAAAAAAATACCGCACACAAGCAGGTGTTTTTGTGGTAGAAGGCGCAAAAGCCGTTGCCGAACTATTAGACACCCAACACCAAATACAAGCCATTTATGCCTTACCTAGCTGGATAAACGACCATGCTGCAAAGCTACGCAAATATAACGATATAGTAGTAGAAATAAGCCACAAAGAGTTAGAAATGATGTCGGAACTTAGCACCCCCAACCAAGTATTGGCAATTGTGCAAATGCCCAAGGCTCATATCAACCCTATATTATTGACTCAAAAGTTTGTTTTTGCCCTCGACCAAATACAAGACCCTGGCAACTTAGGCACCATTATACGCACCGCCGACTGGATGGGCATGCCTTATGTTTTTTGCTCGCCCGATTGCGTAGACGTGTTTAACCCCAAAACGGTACAAGCTACTATGGGGTCGGTGTTGCGCGTATCGGTTATCTACACACCACTCAACGAGCTGTTTATCCAACACCCACAATTGCCCGTTTATGGTGCTTTGCTAAACGGCAAAAATTTGTTCGAAACAGATTTTACTACCCAAAATGGCTTTTTGCTGATAGGTAACGAAGCCCATGGCATTAGCCCTTCACTTCATCAACACATTACCCAAGCCATTACCATACCTAAACATGGGCAAGCCGAGTCGTTGAATGCTGCTTTGGCAGCTAGTATTATTGCAGCAGTGGCAGTAAATTTTAAAACCCCGCAATAAACCATCAACAAGCAGCAATTTTACCACAAAAATAGCTACATTTGGGCTTTATACACCGTTTTTTATGTCTTTAGATGATAAATTGACTAAAAAAACACCAAAAATGCCTACATTACACCCCAAAATCGACAGCTACTGATGATAACCGTTACAAAAACTTATCAATTTGACCCCCAAACCGACTTAATTGGCAAAGGCGGCTTTGGACGAGTGTATCGCGCCACCGATACCAACCTTAATATGCAAGTTGCTATTAAAAAATATAGCGGTAACTTGCCCACCAAATACAGCCTTTTCGAAGAAATTAAACGTGTCATTCACCTTAGCCACCCCAACTTGGTGCGCTATTTCGATGCCTTTGAACTACACGAAAGCTCATCGTTTGGCGATAAAATACAGGTTGGCGTACTTGAATTTGTAAATGGTGGCGACCTAAGCGGCTTGCTGCGCACGGCTACCAAAAACGATACCGAACTGCTAAAAGAAATAATTATTGGCGTAATGAGCGGCTTGCAATACCTACACAGCCAAGGTATCATACACCGCGACATGAAACCCGAAAACATACTGTTGCAAAAAAATGGCAATCAAATAACACCTAAAATTGCCGACTTTGGCATTAGCAAAGTAATATCCGATAGCAGCAGTGGCAACTCGTCGTTGGTTATCGGCTCTATCGAGTACATGGCTCCCGAGCAGTTTAACCTATCAAAATATGGCAAAAATGGCAAACTGCAAACCAACCTCGATTTGTGGTCGTTGGGCGTAATTATTTACGAGGCGTTTTGTGGCAAAGCACCCTTTGGTAAAACCCAAGAGGGTATCTCGCGCGACGAAATAATGCGTAATATCCTAGAGAAAGACCTAAGCGAGATAGCAACTATTCCGGCTCCGTTTAACAAAATTGCCAAAATGTGTTTGGTTAGGTCTGCCGAGCAGCGCGCCCAATCTATTGACCAACTATTTGAGGTGTTGTATCGCCCGCTTGCCACCAATTTATCGCCCCGATTGGCTACTGCCGTCATTCATCGCTCGCACCTTATCACCGAACAAATTGTTGCTACCGATAGCAGCGCCTTATCTGCTCCCATATCTACCAATCAATACCAGTTTTCGGTTACATACCTATTGCCGCTTTTAACTTTTGTGCTTGGCTCTTTATTTTTTGGTAATGCGGCTTCTTTTTTTGATGTAACCAAACTACATCATCTGCTATATCCATCGGTTATAAGCGGGGTGTTGTTGCTGGTAAATATAATAGGCTTGTTTGCGTTTAAAGCCAAACGACACGAGTTTTTCGGCTATTTTCTTTCGTTTACTGCTTTGCTGTTTTATGGCATCATGGGCTTTTTGCTGCTTACCTACGCCCAACAAAAGGCACAATTTGCCGCAGCTAACCTAAAAATGGGTACCGACCTTAACACCCCCATCTTTCAGTCGTATTATCCGCTTATGGCTTTGGCACTATTGGGCTTGTTGTTGGCTGTGCGATACAAACAACTAATTTGGGTAGAGATGATTAGCGTAGCACTGTGCGGTTTGTTCTGGACATATCAAATAGCTGGCACAAGCCTGTCATCGAGCATGGCTTGGGTATTGGCTGTTGCTATATTGGTGTTATGCGGCGGTTTGGGCGCAATGCTCAAACAACGCGATAGCGTGGGCGGATAAGCTAGGATATTTTTCAACAAATAGGCATTTTGTTTGCTGCACATCTTTACAATTAAAGACGTAGCAACATCGAACCAAGCTACAGGCTGTCCGCTTCAGGCTACAGGCTATCCGCTGTCCGCTACAGGCTGTCCGCTTCAGGCTGAACTAAGAATATCACCACATCGCAACATCAACATCACCACATCGCAACATCACATCGCAACATCACCACATCGCAACATCGCAACATCACCACATCACAACATCGCAACATCACCACATCACCACATCGCAACATCACCACATCACCACATCGCAACATCACCACATCACCACATCACCACATCACCACATCTCCACATCTCCACATCGCAACATCACCACATCTCTACAACGCTCACCACACTTTCGTTTTATGCAACAATACACTACTTTCGACAAAATAAAGGCAATGGGTGTGCATTTGTTCACATCGTCGGGTTTAATAGCTGGCTTTATGGCATTGTTAGCTCTTGCCCAAAACAACTTTACCGCAGCTACCCTCTGGATGGTGCTTACACTTATTATAGATGGCATTGATGGTACCTTCGCCCGCTTGTTTAAGGTAAAACAAGTGTTGCCCAACTTTAATGGCACCATGATTGATTACGTGGTCGACTTTTTTACCTACGCCATTTTGCCTGCTTATTTTTTCTATCAAGCACATTTGTTGCCACCGCAGCTCGAGTTGGTTGGCGTGTGCATGGTGTTGTTGGTATCGGCTATATACTATGGCAAAGACGGTATGGTGTCGGACAATTACCACTTTGTGGGCTTTCCAGTTATGTGGAACGTAGTGGTGTGGTACCTCTATTTTGTTACACAAACCAATGTTTGGATTAACTTTTGCGCGGTTGTGCTGTTTAGTATCTTACATTTTGTGCCTATTAAGTATCCTTATCCAAGCCGCACTTTACAGTTTAGGGGACTTAACATTGCCGCTACAGTTTTATGCATTACCTCAACGGTTATGTGCGCGTGGCAATACCCCGTTTTTACCTACTGGAACTACTTGGCACTGTTGTCGGTGGCTTATTATGGTTTTATTAGCGTGTATTACACCTATACTCATCGTTAATACATTAAACGTTGCCCTAAAATAGCTATTTTACCCCTAGAATATTTTATTACCACACCCATATCTACCCAAATAAGTTTAATAATTTTTTGTAGATGCACACTTTACGCAATATACACACTACGCCAAACAGCGTAAAACACTTTTTTAAGCAAACAAACAGCCAATAAGTACAAAAACTAAACAGTTGCTAAAATTTTTTGTTAAAAGATGTAGGTGTTGACAAACCGATGCCCTCAATTGCCCAAACAACAACCATATATGCCCACCTTTTTAATAGCCCCATCAATAAAAACAACGCATTATTACCCATAAAATGCAGCGTTTAAATAGGGGCTTTTTTTTGTGCGATAATGTAAGCGGCTAATTAGGGCAAAAAATGTTTTTTATGTGATGTACTACGTTCAAAGTGTAACAAAAAATGTTTTTTGTGGCAAACTTTGTGGGTGGTTTTTCTAAAAACATTTTATAGTGTCACCCCTTCGGGGTTAAAATACTTTGCCGCTAATTATTTGCTATAATAGTGCCACCCCTACGGGGTTAAAATACGTTGCTTTTAAACCCCGAAGGTGACATGATTATAGCCTATTAAAATGCATGCCTTGTTTATCAAACCCCGTAGGGGTGGCATAATTATTTTGTGGTTAATAACGTACAAATCAAGGCAAAAGACGTTTTTTGTACGATGTGCAACGCCCAAAGTGGGGCAAAAGACGTTTTTTGTGGCAATTCCTACGTCCAAAGTGGGGTAAAAAATATTTTTTGTGTGATGATTTGCATCTGACATAAAACAAAAATGTTCCAGTGGTGTTAATATATGCCCATGTTTATCGTTTCTATTTTTTTTGTCAGCTAATTTTTGGGCAATTTGTTAATAAAATTACTTTTAAAACAGCTTTTATGAGTTTACTTGATAATATACTTTTAGCCTTAAATGCCATACGCGGCAACTTATTGCGTGCCATTCTTACTGCTACCATTATTGCCTTTGGCATTATGGCATTAGTTGGCATTTTAACGGCAGTTGATGGCATAAAGGCATCGTTGAATAGTAACTTTGCCACTATGGGAGCCAACAATTTTGACATTAGACAAAAAGGTACAGGTTTTAATGTGGGTAGGCGTGGTTTGCGTGCCGAAAACTATCCACCCATTAGTATTAGCCAAGCATTAGAGTTTAAAGATAGGTTTGATTACCCGGCTACGGTATCTGTATCGTTTTTTGCCGATGGTGGCTCAACGGTTAAGTATCAATCCGAAAAAACAAACCCCAACATATCTGTTAGGGCAGGCGACGAAAATTATTTACCTATTTCGGGCATTGAGTTGAGCAATGGGCGCAACTTTTCGGAAGCCGAAGCTCGCTCGGGTCGTTCGGTGGCATTAATTGGCGAAGGCATAGCCCGCGATTTGTTTAACACCCCCGAAAGAGCTATGGACAAAGTGGTGTCGGTTAATAATCGTCCGTATTTAGTTATTGGGGTGATGACCGCGAAAGGCTCAACGGGTTTGTTTAGCCCCGACGATATGGTGCTTATCCCGCTACAAAATGCCCGTGCTGTTTATGCCAACAACCAAACAACCTACGTAACTACAGTAAAAGTTGATGGAGCCTACGAAATTGATATGGCAATTGCCGAGTCTAGCGGGCTAATGCGCAGCGTGCGCCGCCTAAAATTAAACGAAGAAGAGGATTTTGCCGTATCAAAAAGCGATAAATTATCTACTATCCTCATCGAGCAGTCGAGTTATATTACAACAGCGGCTACTGTTATTGGTTTTATTACGCTGCTTGGTGGCGCTATTGGTTTGATGAACATTATGTTGGTATCGGTTGCCGAGCGCATCCGCGAGATAGGCATTTGCAAAGCCTTAGGTGCAACGCGCCGCACTATTTTAACCCAGTTTTTGGTCGAGGCGGTAGTTATTTGTCAATTTGGCGGCATATTTGGCATTATATTGGGTATTATGGCAGGCAATGGTGTGTCGTTACTCATTAAGGGTCCTTTTATTATTCCGTGGGGCTGGATTGCGGGCGGCATTGCCATTTGTTTTGTGGTTGGATTAACGTCGGGTTTGTATCCGGCGATAAGGGCAGCCGATGTTGACCCTATTGAGTCGTTGAGGCACGAATAGTATTTGTTTTATAGCATCAAAAAATCCCTTACTGTGTAATACAGCAAGGGATTTTTTAATGCTATTGATGTAGCTTGTTGTTGTGCGAAGATAAGTTATTAGGCGTTTTATAGCCACTTGGTTATGGTATTAATCTTGTGTTTCTTTCAGGATTTGGTGCCCCATTTTATCGCGTTTGGTTTGTAGGTATTTTTGGTTGTGTATGTTGGGTATTGTTTCTATGGGCACAACTTCTACGATTTCTAAGCCGTAGCCGGTTAATCCCACGCGTTTTTTGGGGTTGTTGCTCATCAGGCGTATTTTACGGATGCCCAAATCGCGCAAAATTTGGGCGCCAATACCATAATCGCGCTGGTCCATTTTAAAGCCAAGCTCTAGGTTTGCCTCTACGGTATCTTTGCCTTCTTCTTGCAGTTTGTAGGTTTTTAGTTTGTTTAGCAAGCCAATGCCGCGCCCTTCTTGGTTCATGTAAAGTACAACACCTTGTCCGGCTTGTTCTACCTGTTGCATAGCTAATTGTAGTTGGTCGCCGCAATCGCATCGGCACGAGCCTAAAATATCGCCAGTTACACACGACGAATGCACGCGAACAAGCACCGAGTCGGTGGTTTGCCAACTGCCTTTTACAAGGGCAAGATGGGTGTTGCCGTTCAAAATTTCGGTGTATGCGATAAGGTCAAAGTTACCCCATTTGGTAGGCATTTTTACCGATACCTCGCGTTTGATAAGGCGCTCTTTTGACAAGCGATACGAGATGAGGTCTTGAATGGTGATAATTTTTAGGTCGAAATGTTTAGCAATTTGTACCAGTTGAGGTAGTCGTGCCATTGTTCCGTCTTCGTTTAGTATTTCTACCAAAACGCCTGCGGGTTCAAAACCTGCCAAACGTGCTAGGTCAATGGTGGCTTCGGTGTGTCCGGCGCGGCGCAAAACGCCTCCTTTTTTTGCCCTTAGCGGAAATATGTGTCCTGGTTTGCCTAGTTCTTCGGGGCGTGTGTTTGGGTTAATAAGTGCCTGAATGGTTTTTGAGCGGTCTTGAGCCGATATACCTGTGGTGCAGCCATAACCAATTAGGTCGACGGGTATGGTAAAAGGTGTTTCGAAACTGGCGGTATTAGAGCCAACCATTAGGTTTAGTCCTAGTTCGTCGCAGCGTTCTTCGGCAAGGGGAGCGCAAATAAGCCCTCGCCCGTGTTTAGACATAAAGTTGATGATTTCGGGTGTTACATTACGGGCAGCCGTAATAAAATCGCCCTCGTTTTCGCGGTCTTCGTCGTCAATTACAATTACCAATCTACCTGCTTTAATTTCCTCGATAGCTTCTTCGATGGTGTTAAGTGGGTAGTTGATTTCGTTTTGTAGGTTCCCAGACATTGGTTTTGATACCTTTTATGTAGTTAAAAAATCCGACTAATAGGGCAATGTTCATCATATAAAAATAGCGAACAAAGCGCAATAGTTTAAAATGGACGTGTAGTTTATTTAAGATTAAATCGGCAAAGGGCAACAATAATACTGCCACTTGTATAACAAACAAACTGGCATAAAAATAGTTTTGTATTGCCAATATTGCATTGCACAAAAATACAGTGATGAGTAAAAAAGGCGTTAGCCACCGTAATACTTTATGCGACCAAAAGCAAAATGCCACACCGCGTGGTTGAGTGCTAAACAGCAGTTGTTTAAACCGCATTAGGTTTTGGAAATTACCTGCCGAGATTCGTTTTTTTCGTTTAAATTCTTGGTTTATGTCGTCCGAAACATCTTCGTAGCAAATTGCCATTGGCTCTTGAATGGCTTGTTTTTGTTGTTCAAAAACGTGCATGGTTAGGTAAAAATCATCGACAATAAAATTATTGGGTACGGCACCAAAACAGGTGGCACGAATGGCAAAGCAGCCGCCAAAGGTACCCATAGTACAGCCCCAAATTACGCCTTCGAGGTATTTTATGTAGTTTTCGCGTTGTATGTAGGCTTGTTCTTGCAGCGAGATGCCTTGTTGCTGTAGGGCGGTGTTTAGGATATTGCTACCTACCATGCCTATTTGTGGGTTCAAAAAATGCTTACACAACTGTGGCAAGGTGTTGGGGGTAAATAGCACATTGGCATCGGTTAGTACTAAAATGGCATTTGGGGGCAGTTGCGGTTTTAGTTGTTCAACTAATTGATTGATGATGCGGGGTTTGCCGTTTCGTCCGCCAAAATGTAGCAGGTGTATGTTGGGGTGTTGGGCGGCATATTGCTCAACAATGGCATTGGTTTGGTCGGTCGAGCCATCGGAGCCTATGTATAGTTGCCAAAGATGAGTAGGATACTGGCTTTGTAAAATGCTTTGTAATTTTTGGGCGATAACAGTTTGCTCGTTATACACTGCCATTAGTAGTACAATTGGTGGCAAGTTGTTGTTGTCAAAAATTTGGGTATTGTTGGTTTTGTTGGTGGCTAATAGGCGCAAAAGTGCGGGGTATAACACATAGGTATGTGCAATGCCAATAATTGATGCCCAGAAACAAAGTTGTAATACCACTAAAATCATTTGGGGGTGTTTTGCGCAACAAAGGTACGCCTATATATGGATAACAAAAAGCCCAAGCCATAAAAATAACAAACAGCCGCCTTTTGTGCATTTATTTTGTTTTTTTAGACAAGTTTTTAAATTTTATTTTACCACGGAGTTTTTTTTACAACGGAGACACAGAGAACACAGAGGATTTTTTCTTCATGGTATCGTTTTTTTATTTGCTATTTTTTTAGTTTGTAACCAAGACAGTGAAGAGCATAAACTCCTTTTTCTCTGTGTCTCTTGTTGTTTTTTACTTCACAACATAGTCATAGTGAGCTTGTCGAACTACGACAAGCTCACGTCCTATAAATAGGCTAAATGGCACGTCGCTTTTTACTAATTTTCAATGTCGTTATCAAATTGCAATAAAAAAAACGCTACTAAAGTCGCAGACTTTGATAGCGTTTTGTATTTTTAGTATGGTTATCAACCAAACAAGCCATATTTTACAATACAATAAATAGCTCTAAAACCGTCGCGCCAATTAATTTTTTTACCTTCGGCGTAGGTTCGTCCGTAATAAGAGATACCTATTTCGTAGATGCGTATATCTGGCACGCGGGCAATTTTGGCGGTAACTTCGGGTTCAAAGCCAAAGCGGTTTTCTTTTAACGATAGGTTTTGTACAATATCGCGTCTAAATAGTTTGTAACAGGTTTCCATGTCGGTTAGGTTTAGGTTGTTAAACGCATTTGACAGGTGTGTAAGAAAAGCATTGCCAATAGAGTGCCAAAAAAACAAAATACGGTGTGCTCGTCCGCCCACAAAACGCGAGCCATATACCACATCGGCAAAGCCATCTAAAATGGGTTTTACGAGTAGGTTAAACTCGTTTGGGTCGTATTCTAAATCGGCATCTTGCACAATTAAATAATCGCCAGTGGCTTTTGCAATGCCTGTGTGTAGGGCAGCACCTTTACCTTTATTAACTTCGTGTTTGTAGTATTTAATGTCGCAGTTGGGGTTGTTTGCTATAAAAGCTTGCACCATTTGCTCGGTATTATCGCCCGAGCAATCGTTAACTACAATAATTTCTTTTTGGATACCTCCAATCAAAACTACATCGTTTAACTTATTGAGTATATTGGTGATGGTTTTTTCTTCGTTGTATGCCGGTACAATAACCGTTAATTTTTTAAATTCCATTGATATTTGACTTTCGTTGTCGGTACAAAAATAATAATTTATGAGTGATAATTGAGCAATTAACTTGTTTTAGCCTGCAAAACTAATACCAATCGTAGAAATATCCTAACATAAAGGCATTTTGTTGCAATTTTACTTGTTTTAGGGCATAAAAATGGGATATAGGGCAATTAAAATGCGCCAAATTGTGTACTTTTGTGTGAAAAATTGCCAAATTTGAGCCAAAAATCCATAAAAATAAAGACATGATAACTGCCCATACTTTACAGTTTTTAACCGACCTACATCTAAACAACAACACGCCTTGGTTTCATGCCAACCGCCCGCGCTACGAACAAGCCAAGCACGAGTTGACACAACTATGCACCACTTTAATTGAGCAGATAGCTACCTTTGATGCACCCATAGCCCAATTGTTGCCCAAGGATTGTACTTTTCGGATAAACCGAGACATTCGCTTTTCTGCCAATAAATCGCCCTACAAAAATAATTTGGGGATGTACTTTGTTGCTGGAGGTAAAAAATCGCCAAAGGCAGGCTATTACTTGCACATTGAACCCAACAACGAAAGTTTTTTTGGTGGCGGTTTGTATCAACCCGACCCGCGCCGCTTGGCTGCCGTTAGACAAGAAATTGATTACCACACCACCGAATTTACCGAACTACTGGCTAATACAGATTTTGTAAATTATTTTGGGCAATTGAGTGGCGACCGACTAAAAACACCGCCAAAAGGATATGCCAAAGATCATCCTGCCGTAGAGTTGCTAAAACATAAAGATTTTACCATGTTTTGCCGCTTAACCGACCAGCAAGTGCTTTCGGCTAATTTTGTAGAGCATTGTGTAAGGGTTTTTAAAGCCATGAAACCCATCAACGATTTTTTGAACCATGCCATTGAGGGAGTAGGAGAGGATTTGATAAACCAATAAAGTTGCGAAATCATCAATACCAAAAACAATGCAAACCACCCTATTACTTGTTTTATTTTTTTGCCATTGGATGGCAGATTTTACGCATTTATCAACCACTTGGATGTTAGACGCAAAACGATTAGGCAAACCTTTGTTGCCTATATTAGCACACGCTTGCATACACGGAGCGTTAATGTTTTTAGCTTTAACAATTATCTGCCCAGTTCCATTTGCACAATGGATAGCCTTAATTGGTTTCCAGATAGTTGCCCATTTTTTGATTGATGTTTGGAAAGGGCGAATGAATGGTTGGTTTCCAAACTTATTAAATCCCGCCAATAAATTTTATTGGTGGCTTTTGGGCATTGACCAATATTTTCATACCGTTGTGATAGTGTTAATGGTTTGGTGGTTGTTTGAAAATTAAAAATTAAATAAAAGGTGCTACTTTATCGGTTTGATAAAGTAGCACCTTTTTGTAAAAAATACAGCTATATTAGCCTACATGCCATTAAACGAAAAACCTATCGAGAAAGGAGCGATTTCGGGTCCTTTGTTTTTCTCGAACATTTGCGACAAAGCATAGTAGCCAAACAAGTTAAAATTGCCGTAACCGATACGCGCCGTAGCTCCGTAACGAAGCTTATTGATATTTTGGATAATACCTTGTTTTAGTTTTATGTCGGTATTTGTTCCGTATAAATAATCGCCACCTTTGTATTTAGTGTGTCCGTTAATTAAGTAACCCACTCTACCACCAACGGCAATTTTAAAACGTCTGCCTTTTGCATTGGCATTGGTCATAAAGCGCAATTCAATAGGCACGTCTATATAGGTGGTACTTATTTTGTTTTTTTTGTATTCTATGTTAAGCGAGTCGTCGGCAATAGTTGTAGCGTTATTGGGTATGCGGGTAGGATAGTTTACTAAAACAGCACTATCAGCTATTGCATTGTAGCCAACTAGCATATTGTGGTACACGTTGTGCGATGTAAGACCAACACCAAAACCAATATTTACATTTTTTTTGATAAGGTTTTTGTTGAACATCGTATAAAGCCCTGCGCCGCGTCCGTACCATTTGGTTTCTACGCCATCGGGTTTGGTAAGCCAGTTATCGTGAAACAAATCTACGACAACACGGTCGCTGCCAGCCGATTTTTTCTTTGCATCTTTTGGTACCGATGCGTCTTTGTCTTGTGCAAAAGCACCCAAACCGCACAAAAGTGCTATAAAAGTTAATACAATTTTTTGCATGAAATTATTTTTTGATGATTGTTAATTGATGATGTAAAACATAATACGAAAAGTGAACATTCCAGAAGCTATAGTCTAAATTTTACAGATTAAAACGCTTCGGCTTATCGGATAACGGCATTTAGTTCTTTTTCTAATTGCTGTTGTAGTTTTTGCATGGTTTGTTCAATTTCGTGGTTGGTTAGTGTTTTTTGGGTATCTTGCAAAACAAAACTCACCGCATACGATTTTTTACCTTCGCCAATTTTGCTCTCGTCGGCAAAAATATCGAACAAATTAACCGATTGCAGCAAACCTTTTACAGTTTTTAGGGCTATGTCGGATATTTGCCCAAAGGTAACGTTTTTATCTAACAACAATGCCAAATCGCGCCTTACTGCCGGATATTTTGATATTTCGGTGTAGCGCACATCGGCTTGTTTGCGTAATTGCTCAATAATTGCGTCCCAGTCAAACTCGGCATAAAAAACATCTTGTTTAATATCGTTGGCTTTGGTCAGCGACTTTTTAAGTATGCCCATCGTCACCAAAGCTTTTTTCTTGTTTTTATACAGCAATCCGTAGCTTAAATGCTCGTGTTGTTGTATATATTCAATGGCTGTTGGGCGTAGGTTAAGTTTGGCAAGTAGCAAATCAACCAGTTCTTTTAGGTCAAAAAAGTGGTGTTTTACGCCGCCTTTGCTTGTTCGCCAGCTTTCGGTTAGTTTGTTGCCGGTTAAGGTTATTGTCAGATGCGTTTTTTCGGTGTATGTTTGCTCGCCTGTTTCGTTGGCATCTACCCTATACGATTTACCAAACTCGAACAGCCTTAAATCGCTATTACGGTGGTTTTGGTTGTGCAGTACTGCCTCGAGCGATGTAAATAGTAGATTTTTTCGCATAACTGTTAAGTCGGCATTTATGCTACTTAGCAAATGTACTAAGTTGGCGTTATCGGGGTAATGCTTGGGGTTTTGGATAGATAAGCCCATCATTTCGTTGCAGCCATTGGCAGCCAAAAAATTACCGACTGCATCTTGTATTTTTTCGGCATCAACTCGCTCCGAGTAAACCACCACCGAGCTCATTTCGTTGGGTATGGGTATTTTGTTAAGTCCATAAATGCGCACAATTTCTTCAATTACATCTACTTCGCGCAGCACATCAACTTTATTTGTTGGCACTTCTACGGTTAGGCTGTCGGGTGTTTGGGCAATAATATCCATTTCTAAGGCAGCCAAAATTTGCTTTACCAAGCTAGGTGCAAGTTCCACACCTAATAATCGTTTAAGGTGCGAAAAAGTTACTACAACTTGTGGTTTTTCTTTAGGTTTTGGGTAGATATCTATCACCTCCGATGCAATTGTTCCGCCGGCTAGTTCTTGTATCAACAAAGCGGCGCGTTTTAGGGCATAAAGGGTGTTGTTGGGGTCGCTACCACGCTCAAATAGTTTGGCGGCATTGGTTTTTAAGCCATGTCGCTGCGACGAGCGCCTGATGGCTCGCATATCAAAATGGGCAGCTTCTAGAAATATATTAACTGTAGCATCGGTTACGCCCGAGTCTAATCCGCCAAAAATACCACCCATGCACATAGGTGTGCGGTTGTGGTCGCAAATCATTAAATCTTCGGCATTTAGTTTTATTTCTTTGTCTTCGAGGGTTACAAAAGGCGTATCTTGTGGCAAGGTGGCAACCACTACGTGTTTATTGGCAATTTTATCGGCATCAAAGGCATGAAGCGGCTGCCCCAAATCTTTGAGTATAAAATTGGTGATGTCTACAATATTATTTATTGGTCGTTCGCCAACAGCGGTTAGCTTGTCTTGCAACCATTGTGGCGATGGGGCAACTTTTATGCCTTGTATGCTTATGCCGCTGTATCGGGTGCAGCGGTCTGTATCCTCAACGGTAACTTGTATGGGCAAGTGTTGGTTTTGCGGTTTAAACGCATCTACCGAAGGTAAAACTAAAACACCACTATAATTGTAGTTGATAAGTAGGGCGGCATATATATCTTTGGCTACGCCCATATAACAGTTGGCATCGGAGCGGTTAGGGGTGATACCTAAATGAAAAAGGGTGTCGGATTGTACCTGTAAGGCAACAGCAGCGGGCCAATGGGTGTGTTGGTGGGCAAAACAATAATGCCGCTATGGTCTTTGCCCAAGCCAATTTCGTCTTGGGCGCAAATCATGCCATTGGATTCTTCGCCACGAATTTTGCCTTTTTTTATTTTAAATGGTTCGCCTTCGGTGGGGTAAAGGGTAGTGCCAATGGTGGCAATTATTACGTGTTGCCCTGCGGCTACATTGGGCGCACCGCATACAATAGATAGGGTTTCGGAGCCAATATTAACTGTTGTAAGGCTTAACTTGTCGGCATTTGGGTGTTTGCTACAAGTTACAACCTCGCCAACAACTAGCCCTTCTAAGCCACCTTTAACCGATTGGCGGGTTTCCATTTCCTCTACTTCTAAGCCAATATCGGTTAACAAAACCGATAAATCGGCGGGCGATAGGTCAAGGGTAGGTAGGTAAGTTTTGAGCCAATTGTAAGATAAAATCATATTTTATAAGTATGGTGTTTTTTTGAGTATTTGGGGTTAAATAGTTCTTTTACTTTTGTTGTAGAACTGAAAAATGATAGCTTTATATACTCCTATTGAGCAAGGGTGATGCAAGGAAGGTAGCTGTTAAGTGGCATAGTATATTATTTTAGGATTTACCACCCATTAAAAGTTTGTTACTTTTTTGCTTGATCAAAAAAGTAACCAAAAAAATCAAGGCAGTATAGTAATTGGCTAAAATAGGCAATATTACGCTGAAAAAAATAAACTCGACACGCCAAACGTTTTGTTTATCGTTTTTTTCAGGGTTCGGTGTGGCGTGTCTCAAACAGTATTTTTTTTTAACCGCTTCATTTTTGCCTATTTCTTAACGCCAATTCCTATAATGCCGGTCCAGAAGAAATGAGCTGCAAAACTGGGTGTGAAAATGCAAAACACCCAAATAACCACAAAAGTATAAGAACCGGTTAAATAAGCACAGATTTTTGCGCAATTGGGTTTGGATTGTGTTAGCTGGTGGTATTATTATGCCACAAACGGCTATTTGGGTTATAGGGTTGCCAAACGGGTGCAAAGATAAGGAATTTAATGTGGTTTTTTGTTTTTTGGTGGATATTTGGGAAGCGGTGTGTACAAAAATGGCTATTTTGTATTAAGTGCTGATGTTAAGCGGGGGCAACACAAACGAGTTAGCTATTAAATGGCATGGAGCTTTGTTGTTGTTTTACTACTGCTTACCCACCACTTAAAAGTTTGGGTTCTTCTACTTTTGTTGTTTTTATTTTTTACTTCGCAACAAATGATGAGTACACAATAAGCATAAAAACCAGAACTTTTTCAGGTTCAAGTTTTATTGTAGATAAAAATAATAGTAATTTAGTTACCGCCCCAACAACACAAAACCTGCCCACGATTTGGGTGTATTTCCGTTTTGGGTAATAAGGTGTTGTTTGGCATTTTGCAGGGCAGTAGCATAATCAAAGCCATTTAGTACGCACACAAAAAAGTGTTGCGTTAGCTGGCTCGATGCTTTATCGAACACCTTAAACAAGGTATACATAATATTGGCAGCTCCGGCATAGAGCAAACCCCTATTAAGTGCCAAAACGCCCTCGCCTTTTGCCATTTTACCTATGCCACTTTCGCAGGCACTTAGCACCACCAAATCGGATTTTAAGGCTAAATGGTAGCTGTCGGATACATAAAACACAGCGGCTTTTTGGTTATCATCAAGCAGCACCAAACCCGACAAGTTTGGCTGACGGCTTTGATAAATGCCGTGTGCTGCCACGTGTATGTACTTAAATTGGGGTAAATATTGTTTAAAATTTTGGATAGATGCCGCATCGTACAAAAATGTTTGTGCTGGATAGTTTGCTTTTTCAAACAGTTGGGCTATGCTTGTTACCTCAACTGCCGAGTGCCAAAGCGGGCGGTATTCTTGGTCAAAAACCCTTACCGAGCGGGTATTATTGAGTAACTCGTTTACATCGGTTGGCATATCATGCGGTGCGCCATATATGGGTGCAAAACCCACAAAATTGTTGGGTAAATGGGCTGTTTGTGCGGCATTTTTGTGTGCAGCTATCCACAACGTTGCCGAATAATGATAAGTTATGGGGCATTGTTGTATTAAGTAAGGCAAGTTTGGGTACAAACTGTTGGGTGCTGCAACAGTTGTTAGCATTGCCTCGAAGGGCAAATAATACAGTTGAGCGTGTGGTATTAGTATTAAATTTTTGGGCAGATTTGTATCGCCCAAAATAGGTTTTAGTAGTAAACTGTATAGTTGATTTGCGGTATTAAGGTAGTTTTTGCGTTGCAACTCGTTTATGGACGTTAAAAACAAGGTGCATAAATCGTCGAAATTATCGGGTTTAGGCACCGATATACACTTAACTGCATCTTGCCAAATACCCAAAATATAGATATTTTGGGCACTAACAAAATACGACACAAAAGCTGTTTGTGGGGCTAATTGTTGTTGTACGGCAAGTAATGTAGTGGTTGTGGTTGTAAATTTAATTTGATGATAGGCGGGGTAACGTTGCTCGATGGTAGTAATCCATTGCTCGTATTGTTGGTATATGTCAAAATGTTGGCTTTGGTATTGGCTAATTTGTTGTTCGTTTGGGGGGTGTTGCTGCTGGGCTTCGTTTATTTGGTTGTCTAAATGGGTAAGTTGGCTCAACAAAAAAGCTTCGTGTTGCAATAATTGCGGTTCAATTTGGGCAGCATTTTTGGCTTCGGTGTCGGTTATATTAGCCAGTAACACAATAGCTTTACCTTTTTCGATGGCGGTAAATAGTTGGTTTAGTTGTTTGTTGTTGGGGGCTAATGTGTATATATCAAAGGCTATGGTTACTGCCCATTCGCAGAGCAAACTTGCTTTTTGTGCCAATAACAGCTTTGACGTGTCGGACCGATAAGTGCGCCGTATTTCATCTACCCATGCTATAGCTGCCCAAACTATTTGTTGTGCTTGTTTAAGGTAGTTTTTTTGCGGTAGGTGTTGTTGCCAATTGTACAAAATAGCTACCTGTATGGTAAATGTATCTAACAGCCTAATATAATCGGTGGCTAAGGTAACTTTGGGATAATTGGCTAGGGAGTTTGGCTTAAATGTAGGTACAAACACGGCAAATGCTTGTTGGCAATGTGCAATAGCTTGGCTAAAACTATTTAGTTGTAGGTAACATTGCGCCAAATAATTGTGGGTAATGCCAACAGGAGAGCTTTGGTTGCCCAAGTTTTTTTGGCGTATGGCAAGTGCTTTTTCGAAAAATGGAATGGCTTTTTGCACCTCGTGGCAGTGCAGGTAACACAAACCTATATTGCTACACGAGTTGGCATAAAGGGTGTGTTGAGTGCCTAAAATTTGCTGCCTAATATGCAGTGCCTTTTGGTGATACTGTAATGCCTGCTCGTATTGTTGTAGTTGGTCGTAGCTATAGCCCATATTGTTGTATAGACGGGCTGTTTGTGTGTGTTGTTCGCCATAGGTTTGCAGGGCAATTTGCAGGGCTTGCTCAAAAAATAGCAAAGCCTTTTGGTGTTCGCCCGTTTCGTTGTAGGTGGCACCAATATTGCCGTAGGTGGTCATTAGTTCGGTGTTGTTGTTGCCCAATACGGCAATAAAAACACTAGCAGCTTTGTGGTAATAGCTTAGTTCTTTTTCGTAATCGCCTTTTTGGTTGTAGCAAATGCCTATGTTGTTGTACAAATTAGCCAAATCGGTGCTGTTTTGGGCGATATGTTGTTGCCAAATTTGCAAACTTTGCTCAAAATAGGTTAGGGCAGTGTGGTATTGGTGCATTGCCGAGTAAGTCCAGCCCAAATTGCCCAACATTTTCATTTCCGAAACATAATTAGGCTCTGGGGCATTTGCAAGTAATTGCTGCTCGGTGGTAAAACAAACAATAGCTGTTTGGTAATTGCCCATTTGGGTGTGGTAACGCCCCCAATTGCCTTGTAAATCGGCAAAGGCGGGGTGTTGGGCAGGCAATTGATGCACAGTTTTTTGCTCAATTTGCTGTAAAAGCAAACAAGCCGCATCGTATTGGCTTTGGTCTATAAGCACCGATGCCCACTCGGTTGCTGCATGTACATACTGCACCCAATTATTTTGAGTTTCGGAACGTGCTGCTAATGCTTGTAATAAAGCAATGGCATGAGCGTAATTGCCGCTTTGAACAGCAGTTTGAGCTTCGGTAAAAAGTGTTTGATACAACATCTTGAAAAATAAAAACCAACATTAACCCAACAAAGGTACAACATTTGTGGTTACTTAGCAACTACGATGTGTTAGTGGCTTTATTTTTTATGGTAGTTGTTTGATTAAGTATATGGATAAATTTGCAACAAATAAGTATCAACAAGCAACCGAAACCGACACTGCCATGCAAGCCAGAAACTTAGTTTGATACAGACATTAAAAAGTGCTGATTGGGTGCTTGCGCTTGCTTTGCTTTGGGGGTGCCATAGGCTGTGCAAATAGGGTAAGCCAATAATCACCCCCAAAAAAGACATATTCCGCGTCAAGCGGGGTAAGTGAAAATGGTTTAAATAATAAATATGAAATAGGCTGTCATTACTTAAGGCTTAACGATAGAGTTACACTTGGTATGGCTGGGCTTTATGCAGCAAATAAACGAATTGCGTAATGCAATAGCCAAAGATAATGTAATGTTTCTACAAAAAAAACGTGGTCGAACTAATTGTTTCGACCACGCTTTTTGGGGGAAGAGATAAAGGTTTTATTTATTAGTTGGCATGTTATTTCCTTGCCAAGCCATCATGCCGCCATCAAGGTCGCTAATATTTGTGAAACCCATTTCAAGCATCTTTTGAGCTGCTTTACCACTTCGTCCGCCACGGGCGCAATATACCATAGTTGGTTTAGTTTTATCTAACTTTGCCAGTTCTGCCTCAAAATTAGGGCTATTAAAATCTAAGTTGCTAGCATTTTCAATTTTGCCTGTTTCGGTTATTTCTTCGGGTGTTCGTAGGTCAATCAAAACGGCGTTTGGGGTGTTAGCTAGCTGCTGTGCAAAGGCTGCCACCGACAATAATTTAGAGGCATTGGCAGTTGTTGAGCTTTGCTCGGTGGTGTTTGCGGGTTGTTTGCTGCTGTTACAGCTTGGTGCAAGCAATAAGCCAATGCTTAAAAACAGGATAAAATGTATGTTTTTCATCTGAAAAAGTATTTTGGTAAAAATTATTGCAAAGATACGGCATTATTGCTTACAAGGTACAAAAAATTGCTTAGGAATGAGTAAAAGATAAGTTGGACAAAAATTGCAAGAGGGTAATCATAAACCTGCCTACTACTTGATGGCGATTGTTGTTGAAATCAATTTGTTTTATCTGCCGAAGCTGCGAATTAGGCTAACATAAAACGCCCTACCATGATTGATAGGGCGTTTTATGTTGTTTATTGTTAACTTAGTTTATAAATAAATTCTTCTATCTCCATTTGTCGGGCATTTGCAAAGCCTTTGTCAGAGCCGATTTTATCAAAACCACATTTTTCTAATACTTTTTGTGAACCAAAATTGTCAAATGCAACTCGTCCAAAAATTGGTCTTATAGTTTCAAAGGCAAGAAATTCAGTTAGTGCTTTTGTTGCAATGCCTTGTCCCCAAAATTTCCTATCAATCCAATAAGTAATTTCTGTGTCACCTTCCATAACAAACTTAGCAATACTTCCCACAATAATTTTGTCAAGAAGAATTGTTTGATTGTTTACTGTTGGGTCGTTTAACAATTTTGTGTGTTTATTTATGTAGGCAGTTTTGTCAGTCGGGTTTTTGGGCATAAATGCAGCTAAGTATCCACCTTTTGGGTCAAGTTGGAATTGAAATAAAGTGTCCAAGTCCGCAATTTCTGTTGGTCTAAGTTTTAGGTCAAGTTTGTTGTTTGCCATTGTTGTAATATCTTTTGGGATTTATTGTCTGTTTAGGGTTGTCCTAAAATTGGCACTAACAGTTGGCAGATTTGCGGTGGGCGGGATTTTCAGCACAAATGTTCAACTTAGTACAAGTTGATACGAAGTAGAATGCTCAATTAACCACTGAACCCACCATTTTTCCACCACGAAGTAGCAGCGAAATTAAACTGATGTTAGTGGAATGTGCTTTTAGTTCTCCGTCCATTCGTCAACGCATTTACTCCAAAATTCAATTTCTCTTTTCGGTTTTATTGTTTGATAATTTTTTTATGAAAAAGCTGATTGTTGGTTTCTAAAACAAGCAAATATAGCCCAAATGGTAAATGTTCTAATTCGATAGTTGTATGGTTGGTTGTTTGCAAAACCAACTGACCTGATGTGTTATACAAAGTCAAATGATTGCTATTAAAGTTTGCGGGCAACTCTAAAACGTTTTGCACAGGGTTAGGGATAAAAAAATCACTTATTGCTTCGCTAGTTACACTCAAAGCGTTTTGGTAAATACGTACATAATCAATTTCCATAGTTGCTTGGGTAAAATTACTTGAAATATTTCCGGCAACGCCACCCATAGCAATATTCATTAACAGGTATTGGTCGGCAGTAAAAGGCCAAGTTGAAGCATTTTTTATTGGTGGGTTGTAGGTATAAAAGGCTACACCATCTAACAAAAAGGTGATTTGATTGGGCGACCAATTCATGGAATAGACATGGAAATCGTTACCAAGATTATTGGCTATAGTTCCTGCATGGTTAACCGTGTTACCGAAAGATGACGGGGTGTGAATGGCGCTTTGTATGAAACCTGCTGGCTCTGAGGGGGTAATGCCGTGTTCCATGATATCAATTTCTCCACATGCTGGCCATGGCGTAGTGCCATTTGTGGCAGCAAAATAGCCTCCTGGCTCGGTAATATTTTTTCCTAACAACCATAATGCTGGCCATGTGCCTTGTTGGGTAGGTATTTTTGCTCTAATATCAATTCTACCATAGGTAAAAGCAAATTTTGAATTTAATCTGGCAGAGGTGTAGTCTTTGGTAACACCTTGATTGGTGTAATTTTCTTTGATGGCTGTTATCTGTAATACACCATTTTCTACAAAAGAATTAGTTAATTCATTGGTATAATGTTGCACTTCGCCATTGTACCAGTTACCACCTTCTGGTATTTGCGTTTGGTGGTGCCATTTGGTTGGGTCTATTGCTCCGTTGTAATCAAACTCATCTGACCAAACGAGTTGACTGTAGTTTGTATCTACTTGTGAGTAGGCGAGTTGAGCGATAAAAAAGAAAATAATTGATGAGTAAGTTTTAGATTTTCGCATATTGGTCAGTTTTTTTTAGTTTTGTTGGTAACGTTTTGGGGCTTTGCGTAGGTGGCGATTTTAGCGCAAATATTGATGCAGAGCACTGAACTTTGGGCTACCACAAAACTGTCTACGAAGCACGAAACCCCGCCTATTGCAAATCTGCTGTTATAGCCAGTTTTTCTTTCCATTGTCCAGTTGTCTAGCGTCGGTGTTGTTATAAAATGGATTGTCCATTAAAGTCAAATTTATACTTTTTGTTTTCCCAGTCAGTCGCTAAAATATAATTGTCAGTGATTACAAAACTGTCTTTGCCGTCCAATGTTGTAAAGATGTCCGCACCGCTTTGTTGCCAAAGTATTTTTCCGTCCTTGTCGAGTCGAGAAATTTCAAGTTCTCCGTGAATAATGTAGCTGTCTTGGTATTTATAAATTTCAAAACAAGTCGCTTGGTCAGATTGTGTCCGCCACAACAAAGTCAATTCGGGAATTGATAAACAAAAAATGGTGTCCGAACAGCAAACTAAAAGTCTATCATTTTCGATTATTGTAGAAGTGTCGTGAATTGCTGTTCTGCCACCAACAGAGCCAATAACTGCACTTTTTATTAGTGTATCGTTTTGATAGATTTTTATTCCGTAAACTGATGGAAAATGATACTCAGATTTGTCGAAGTAAACAAAGTCGTAAATATTGACATTGTCAGCCGAACCTTCTGTAAAAGTCTGGTCGGCATAAATGTCAATGCGATATTTGTCTGTTGTGTAGTGTTTCATTAAAATTGGCTATAACGTTTTGGGGCTTTGCGTAGGTGGCGGATTTTTTAACACAAATGTGTCTGCGGAGAACTGAACCGCCACTTTTGCCACCACCAAGTAGCAGCGAAGCTAAATGTCTGTTATGGGCAGTTTTTTTGTTCAATATAGTTTTCAGGTTCATAAGTTACTCTCGCAAAATTTTTTGTTAATAGTTCGGTCTCAATAATTTTACCACTTTCAAATTTAAGAATTTTTTCTCTCCAAATTTCATTCTTACGAAAGAATTGTCCGTCTATTTTTAGAAACTGATGCTCCTTTTCAATAATGTGATAAGCATAATCAAGTTCTTTGTCTATTCTAAGTTCTCCGTCTAAGCACTTGTCTGAAAACCACAAATTTATTTGAAAGGTGTGTTCAGTATTGTTTGTAAATTGATAGTCACGATAATTATAAAAAACGGTCGCTCCACTACCAAATGGTAAAACTCGTCCATCGTCTGGAAATGGGTCAAATGAATGATGATAACGTTCTGTAACTGTCAAAGGACTGTGCATTACTAGCCAATGAATTAAATTAGAAATTTGGCAAATTCCGCCACCAATTCCTGCTCTTGCTTCTCCAAATGATAGTTCCATTCCTAGTAAATATCCTTTTCGTTTTGTTGGAAGCCCAACAAGTTTGCAAAATGAAAAAGTTTCGCCTGGCTTAATTAAAATTCCGTCTAATTGTTTTACTGCAATTTTAAGATTTGTTACTTTGTTTAGTTGTAGTTGTTCATTATTGTCCCCAAGTTTTTTTAATAAAACTGATTGGTGTTTCTTTACTCTAAAAGCAATTTTTTCAGTCGTCCGTTCTTTTGCGTATTTTTTATTGTCAAAGTACCAGTCACCATAACGTATAAGTCGTCTTGTCCAAACGGCTAAGAAATATAAAACTGGATGTCGTTGACTTAATAGTTTTCTCTGTTTCATGGTGTCGTTCTAAAATGGCTTATAACGTTTTGGGTATTGCCAAAGTTGGAGAATTAGAATTACAAATGTCCATATCAGTACTACTGTTCATTAGCATTCCAATGTTCAAATATAGCACTTCTGCCCCAATTTTGTCAATATCGTGTTGGTGGCTGCCTTATTTGTCATAAGGGTTTTTTTGTCCATTGTTTAATAATACTTTAATAATTCGTATTCTGTTATGCCGTTGAAGAAAAATAGGATAAATGTTTAAATAAAGATTTAATGAAATTAAAAAAACGAGGTCAATGCAACTAAATTCATTGCTATAAATCAAAATCAGACCAACGCAGAGAATAAGTCCGAAAATATGTATCAATTCGTTTTTTCTTGTTTCTCTTTCATATCTGTATAATTCGTTAATCCTTTCTTTTTTGTTAATTTTGATTTGAGTGGTATTATTCCTTTTTCGTGCAATATCGCCTGTAAATGGCAAATATTTCTTGTATAATCTAACGCCAACAAATTCATAAATCGTTTGATTGCGATAAAATTCAAATGTTTTCGGTTTGAAGTAGTATTTCATTCTTCTTGTATTTAGTCTCTACAAATTCTTTTTTGGCAAAATTCTTAGTATTAATAATCGGTTGGTTTTTGCAGTTTGGTCATTAGTTGCCTGCTGGCGTTTTTCTCGGTTTAGTTAAAGTCGTATGGATAACCTATCTCGTTTAGATCGGCTTCAAGTTGTTTTTTATTCAAGTCGGTTTTATTAATAATTTCAATTTGGTTGGTCCGGTAAATTTTTGTTGCTGTGTCTAATGGAATTCTACTTTCTACATAACTTTCTTCAAAATATTCTGTCGCCCAATCAATGTAAGTTTGCGGATTTCCGTCAAAAATGTTTAGCATTTCTTCTGAATTGTCTTCGTAGTTTTCGATTTGTCCAACTTGCCAATTCTTTTGTTCGATTGTCCACAAACAGAAGGTTGTTCCAATTCTTTTGGCATCTCCAAATTGTCAAGAAAGGCAAAATAGAAGGCAATTTTCTTTGTCAAATTCTTTTATCTTGTTGGTCAAACTTCGTAGCAAACTATTTATTACGCAACCATCTTTCTAAATAAAAACATTTGATTGCCTGACCATTTTTATCTTCCGCAAAATTCTTCATTTTCAGCCCATTTATTGTTGTAAGAATAGTAACGATATTCCCATTCTTGCGAAATAATTGCGTCCAAAACTGAAATGGCTTTGCAAATTGTCTGTAACGTTTTTCTGTCTGGCAATAAACTGTAATCTTTTGTTGAAATCATATATCAATTTAATCTGTTATTTTTCTGTTTGGTGTCGTTCTACGCTTGCCGACAATTCACTAATAGACGAAAGATTTGTAGTCCTATTTGTATTGTTTTGCGAAATTTTTCAGAACAATACAAAAGTTATACAAGTTTTAATTATTCCAAATTGCGTCTACGGCGCAGCCAGTGGTCAGTCACATTAATAGTTGCCGATGGTCAGCCTTGCAAAGGTAAAATAAAAAAATGAAAACAGGAAATAGTTTTTTGTAAAAAGAAAAAATAATTTCGGAGCTTTATCTATCAGTACTTTGGTTAGGAATGAATAAAAGATAAGTTAGACAAATAGAGTGCTTTGTATCGGCATTATTGCTTACAAGGCGCAAAAAAACTGCTTATCTATTTGATAAGCAGTTTTTAAGTTTTTTTTAGATAATCCCTGCCAACAAATCGGGGAACAAACCTAGTGCGGCGGTAAGTGCTGTAGTGATAATTAACACTACTTTATAGGCTAAGGGCATGTCAAACAATACCTCTTTACTTGAGTCTTCGGGGGCATACATGTTAATAATAACACGGAAATAATATACAATGCTTATCAACGAGCCTAAAATGGCTATCACTACCAAGCCCGTGTAACCTGCCTGTATGGCTTGGGTAAATAGGTAATATTTGCCAAAAAAGCCAGCGGTTGGTGGTATGCCCGCCAACGACAACATAGCTACTGTAACGGCTACGCCCAACAAAGGTTGTTTTTTAGCCAAACCTTTAAAGTTGCTAATATCATCATCATCAAATTTATACGAAAGTAACAACATAACCACAAACGAGGTAATGGTGGCAATGCTATAGGCTGCTGCATAAAATAGCATGGCAGCATTGGCTGTTTTTTGAGCCACTATTACGCCCAGCAATAAATAGCCTGCATTAGCAACACCCGAATAAGCTAATAAACGTTTAAAACTAGTTTGAAAACAGCACCCATACTACCAATAGCAATGGTTAGGGCAATAATAACCCATAATACATGGCTAAATGCGGGTATAATGGGCGATAAAGCATAGCTAAACAAACGAGCCATTGCCCCAAATGCGGCAACTTTTACAATGGTAGACATAGTTAGGGTAACAAGTGTAGGCGAGCCGTCGTATACGTCGGGTGCCCAAAAATGGAAAGGAGCCGCCGATACTTTAAACGACATGGCTATAATTGTCATCAAAACACCCATGTACATATAGCCCGATACATTGCCTTTGGCAACATAGGCGGCAATTTGCACCAAATCGAAGCTAGCAGATGCTGCAAATATAAGTGCTATGCCAAACAGCAAAAATGCCGACGAAAAAGCACCCATCAAAAAATATTTAATGGCGGCTTCGTTGCCATATAGGTTGCGTTTGTCGCTACCAGCCAATATATACGAGGCTATAGATAGTATTTCGACACCCAAAAACAACATAGCTAAGTTGCCAAACGACACCATTACCACGCCACCGGCTAGCAAAAATAGCATTTGTGCATAGCTTTCAGAGCGATTAGTTTCGAGGGTATCATAAAAGCGGGGTGCAAGTAGCATAATAAGTACTGCCGATACAAGCATAACACCTGTAAACGCAACAGCAAAGTTGTCGTACCACATCATTTTGTGGTAATAGGTAAGGTCGGTGTTCCAGTCGGCAAGGTTTAGCCCCAAAGCTGCCAATAAACCCACCACAATTAAGGTAGGGGTATAGCGTTTGAAACCCAATGCTTCGCCAGCTAAACTAAGTACCGCTAAGGCGGCTAATGCTATAAGTGCGTTCATTATGTTTTTTTGAAGTAGAGATATTTAGGTGGTTTAAGAAATTGGGTATAGTAGTGATGCAGCCAAGGTACTAATAAGATGTAAAATTAAATATTTTTATGTCTATATTGTAATTTAAGCATCTTCCGTGTCAGATTCTGCAAGTTTTGTTATAGTATTTATATTGTCTAAATGTTTTAAAGCATCTACTGATATTACAGATAAATATTCGTCTTTCAAATGATTAAAATCATTGTCGGTTGTTACAAGAGTAGTACCTAAAAAATTTCTTACCAGGTAAATGATTATATTTGTATCTAATAAATAGGTCATTTGGTGAGTGTTTTTAAGAGTTCTTCGATAGGTTCTTCAAGGGCTAAATCTTTTATTATTTTATTTGCCTTTTCATTATCAAATCCTTTATAATTTTGTTCGGTAGCTAATTGCTCGATAGTTACTGTTTTACGTATAGGCTTATTTAGCAGAGCTAGACGCTGTTCAAAAAGTGGCTTATTGTCTGTGTGGTATTTTTCTACCAAATCTTCTAAGGTATAAAGTATATTTTCTTGTATACCTTGAGGTAGTTGGTGAAATAATGTCATTGCGTATTTGTTGAATAGCAACTTCAAAGATTTTTGAGTTCTGACTTGGCTAATTTAAAGAATACTTAATTGTATTGAATGCCAATAATTAAGTATTCTTTTAGCATCTAATTTAATGGCATTAAAGAATACCTATCCCCCCCCAATTACCACCAACAATTGTTCTATGGCGGGTTGTGCAATATCAAGTAATGGTTTTGGGTAGATTCCTAGGGCAATAATAAGTATGCACAGCGGTATCAACACCCATTTTTCGGCACTACCTACAAAGGCTATGTGTTTGCTTAGGTCGTTGGTTTCGCCAAACATGGTGCTTCGGTAAACGCGCAACATATAAACGGCACCAAAAATAATAGATAAGCCTGCTACGCCCGCAAGCACCGCATTTGCCTGAAACACGCCATTAAGCAACATAAACTCGCCCACAAAACCATTGGTTAGCGGCAGTGCTACACTACCTGCCACAATGATAAAAAACAAAATGGCAAATTCGCGGTCTATGTTGGCAATACCACCAAGTTCGTCGAGGTTGCGGGTATGGGTTTTTCGTTGCAATAAATCAACCACATAAAATAAAGCCACCACATTAATACCATGCGACAACATTTGAATAATACTACCTTGCAAACCTGCGTAGTTCATTGCCAAAACACCCGCCGCAATTAAACCTACGTGCGACATAGACGAATAGGCTATCAAACGCTTAACATCGCGCTGCTGAATGGCAATAATGGCAGCATAAACAATACCTATTACCGCCAAAACCATAGCAAAGTTCATCCAAGCTTGTACGCCTTGTGGTGCAACGGGCAGCAACCATCTAATTAAACCATATACGCCCATTTTTAGCATAATACCGCTTAATAACATAGTGCCTTGTGTTGGTGCAGATACATAGGTATCGGGCTGCCAAGTATGGAACGGAAAAACGGGCATTTTGATGGCAAAAGCAATAAAAAATGCCCAAAAAACCCAACTTTGCGCCGAGGCACTTAGGCTAAGGTTATAAAATGCCTGCAAATCGAAGGTGTGCGGGGCAGGTGTTTGTAAGTACAGATATATTAGCCCGATAAGCATAAATAAGCTACCGAGTAGGGTATACATGAAAAATTTGAGGGTTATGGTTCGGCGGTTTTCGCTACCCCAAATAAGGCTGATAAACCAGATAGGTATAAGTGCCAACTCCCAAAAAACGTAAAACAAAAAGCCATCCATGGCAGTAAATACACCAATTAGGGCTGTTTGCATAAACAACATTAGGGCATATCGGGCGGGCATACGGGGGGCATCAATGTCGTCTAAGGCACTACCCGACACCACAATAAAAGGCATCAGTAAATTGGTTAGCAACACCATTATTAGGCTAATGCCGTCCATGTTTAGTTTAAAGTGTATGCCCAGCGAGGCAACCCACGAGGCATCGAAAGCAAACAGCGAGGTGTTGCTTTGATAAGTGGCAAGGCAAAACAAAGTAATGCCCAACTGTACAAGCGAGGTAAGTAAAGCTACTTGTCGGGCAGATGTGCCTTTGGTGGCAAGGGCGGCTAAGGCACCCAACGAGGGCAGTAATAAAAGTAAAAGCGTAAGCATATATTATTGGGTGCTAAATGCTAAATATTGTTGATTTTAGAAACAGAGCGTTGAAAGCCACAATTTTTGATAAATTTACGCGGCTCCGCCAAATTCTATGCCATTATAAATTGTTTGTAATGGTAGTTCTATATTCCAAAGTGGCAAGGGTAGTAGGTCGGTGAGTTGTAGGTAAAAGCTATAAAGCCATTGTCCGCTGTCGGCGGGAGTAAAGTTCTACAACGCAATCGTCTTGCGATACGATAATATAATATTGCAAAGTGGGCAATGAGCAATATTCGCGTACTTTGGCGCTGCGGTCGGTTATTTCGCTACTTGGTGATACCACTTCTACAAGTAATATGGGCGATAATATATTATGTGTATCTCCATCGCCAGCCATACAAACAGCTACATCGGGATACCTGTAAATATTTTTTTCTTTTACTTGTAAGCGTACATCATGGCTAAATACTTCGTAATTGGTATTGTCTAATAATGAATTAAGCGCAATATAACATTTGCCAGCTATTTTATTGGCAATTTTAGATTCTCCGGGCATAGCAATTATTTGTCCGTTAACAAATTCGTGTTTTATATCCGATGATTTTTCTAATTCAAAATACTCGTCGGCTGTATAACGTTTTATAGGAGATTCTAGGGTTGTTGGCATAATATATTGATTTGATATGTGAATTATATCTGTTCTATTATTTGATGGAATATACCCAATAATACATCTACTTTATCTATGTAATACGATTGTTCGTCTACATATAATATTTTATCGGTCAGTTTCAAAAAACGCCACTCGCCACCTGTCGTAGAACAGCCCCAAATAGTGGGTGTTGTTTTTCGCTTAATTGGTTAAAAAGTTGAGCTCTATCATTTGTGCGGTACATTGGGCAATACCATAGTCTATATTTTCGTCTTTTGCTTCGGCAAACGCTACTATTGGAGCAGTAAGTAAATAGCTATTTGGATTAGCCGAAAAGAAAAAATCGCAAGGACCATTTAAGTCGTTTGCTACGTCTACATTTAGCTCTTCGCCAGAAAATAAAGATAATTTATGCTTATGCAATAAATGCACTTCTGACAATATAGGAGAAATTAGCCTTTCTGATTTTACCTTCTCGTTAGTAAGCATTACAAGATTGGCAATGTTCATCGATTGTTTTAACCACTCGGAGGGTTCAATGGGTGTTATTTGGGCAAAAAGTTGACTTCGCTGTGTGGTAATTCCAAACTTATCAACCACTTGTTTCAATTTTTTGTAATTACTATATCCCATATTTTGTGTTTTTTGCGATTAGTTACCAATAAATTATACATGGATTATTTTGATTAAATACAGGATAAAGTTCATTGATAGCTAATAAATTAGTTATTCATCTAGTTGGCTTTTAATTGCTATGTGTTTTTTATAAGCTAAATCTTATCAAAAAAACATAAAATATACTAACAAAGATTCTTTTGTAGTAAATTTGAAATTTAAACAATAGACAGGCTCGTAAATGAATTTTTATTATCAATTTTGGTACTTCGGCTAATTGATAATCAGGCGTGTTCCTAAAAAGCCCTTTTATGTTGGACAATTTATTTGGGCACAAGAGACACTAATGTAGGGGGTACTACATTTTGCATTTATAAGACTATGTATAGATAGCTATATTTAAGCTCTCTTATTGATATAATCTTCGGAAAGGATAGTGTACCAATCTCGTTTATCGTCTTGTTTTTGATAAAAGAGTTGATAGGGAGAAAATCCTTTTCGCTCAGCAACTCTACTACGTTCGTAAGGTTGATGATTAAGATAAAAACGAATTAGATTTAATCGTTCTTGGTTCATCTGTCCTCGCACGCCCTTTAGGTAGGGTTTTAATCGGCTATTGATTGTTTCAATCATCGAAGACGACCGGTTGGCTTGGGCTAAGACCGATGATAATTGTGCAAGCATTTCTTGGGTTTTTTGTTCGCCAATTTGCTCGTTCAACAAAACTTGCCACTCGTTGGCTTGCTGCTGATGATAGCGTTGATGAACATATTGTTTGCAACAATTAGCCTTACGACGATGGTTATAAATAAGCGAAACTACTCGCCATAAGAAATCTGTTGGTTTGCTTTGGTCGGTCGATTGCTCCGTTAATTGCTTAACTTTAGTAGCTATATCGGCTATGTATTGAGTGACGGCGGGGATATACTTTTGGAACGAGGGCAATGGCTTTTGCCACTTGGTATTGGGTATTTCCTTACCTAAACAGCAAATGGTTTGCAAATGCTCTTGGGCTTGTTGATGCTCTATCCAAGTGCCGTTGTTATCGAAATAGTCAAACGCCTTTTGCTTTCGGACAACAAATAACGAGCGTTATCGTAGTGTTGCATCGCCAATGTTGCTTGTTCATAGGCTTCGGCTAAGCCGTTTTCGCTTTTACTGCTTGATGGTGTTTAGAGGTGGGTATTAGTTGCTCGTTAAGCATTTTTTGTGCATTAGCCACTGTTTTGTGGGCTTCTTCTACCCGACCAAACGATTGGACAAATTTGCACCATAAACCAATAAGTTCTTTGCCAAGTAGGCGAAAATAGTGGAATAAATCGCCATGAAACACGATATCTAAGCCTTTTAAACACGACTGTATTTGCGTGGCAAAGTCGGCACTAATACTTAATCCTTCGGGTTTATTACCTGCCAGTATCTGTTCCAAATAAAAACTCCATGTTTCGGATTTACGGTTATCTGCCTTCGCTATACATAATGTATAACCTGTGCGGCTATCTATGGTTACTAAATATGGATTGTTGCCTTGAAAGGTCTCGTCTATTACTAAACAACAAATAATATCATCGTTGGGCAAGGTATCAAAACAGGCAATAACGAGCCGTATTTGTGCAAGGTTGCAGATACTTCTCCTTTGTATGCCCATACCTCGATGGCGTACTTCTTCGCAAATATTTCTTACACTGATCGGTGCATCAAATATTGACGAGCTATTACTTGCTCTTTATCGACCAACAAAATAGCCGTACTAGCTTGTTTCAATAAATGCAGGTTGTTAAGTATAGATCTCTGCCCAACTCATATAGTTGTAGCAGCTACTGCGGCAGATGCCATAGCGTAGGGCTATTGAACCAACCGAACCGTGTTGTCGATTGCCTAACATCAATAAACCAATTTTAAAAACTTGGGAAGGGAGTGTGTGCTAGTGAACATATCGTACTTATGTTTTAAAACACAAGATACGCACTTTCCTTCTCTTTTCCTAACATCGTCCAACTATTTTAGGAACACGCCGATAATCAGTGAGTTATGTGTTAAAGAAAATAATTCATTATACTGTTTAATGTTATATTTTCGCTAAACATTTATTTAGTTAAACAAAAACGCCAATATTATTGCCAAAACACCTATTGCCATCCACAATAAGTAGCCGCCAACGCTGCCACTTTGTAGATCGCGGCTGGCACGGCTAAGCAACATGGTGCCTTGTCCAATGCCATTTACAATGCCATCTATTATTTGTACATCAACCACTTTGTAGAAAAACACCGACAAAGCACGACTTGGGCGAACAAATACCGCATCGTAAATTTCATCAACATAATATTTGTTCACAAACAAGGTTTTCCACCAAGTTTGGTTTTTGTTGTCGGTATCCATCGAGGCTATAAGTAACGATTGATAGCGTGTTAGTAAGTTGTACACAACCACTAATACCAAGCCTACGGTAAATGCCATAAGTGCCAACTCTGCCGCAACCGATAAATGATGATGATGTTGCATTGCCGCCGATTGAGCAAAAACTGGCTCAAGGAAGTGTTGAAAAGCATTGATGCCCGTAAACTCGGGTAAGCCCACCAACCCACCAACAACCGACAAAACAGCTAATACAATAAGCGGATAGTTCATGGAGTTAGGGTTGTGGTGTAGATGATGTAAGGTGTTGGCATCGCCGCGATAGCTGCCCCAAAACACCAAATACAACAACCTAAACATATAGCCTGCGGTAATTAACGAGCCAATGATACCCAAAACCCACAAAATTTTGTTGTCCATAAAGGCGTTGAGCAAAATTTCGTCTTTCGAGAAAAAACCAGCAAATGGTGGTATACCTGCAATGGCAATGGTACCTACTAAAAATATTTTATAGGTAAGTGGCATGTGGTCTTTTAATCCACCCATACGACGGATGTCTTGTTCGCCATGCAAGCTGTGTATAACGGCACCTGCGCCCAAAAACAATAAGGCTTTGAAAAAAGCGTGTGTCATAACATGAAACATACCGCTACCAAACGCGCCTAATCCCATTGCTAAAAACATGTATCCTAATTGGCTAACGGTTGAGTATGCCAATATTTTTTTGATGTCGTTTTGAAAAATGGCGATAGTTGCTGCCAAAAGTGCGGTGATGATAGCCACTACACTAATAACGGATAGGGTAGTAGGGGCAAGCGAAAACAATACGTTGCATCGGGCAATCATATATAAACCTGCTGTTACCATAGTGGCGGCGTGTATGAGTGCCGACACAGGCGTTGGACCTGCCATAGCATCGGGTAGCCATGTAAATAGGGGTACTTGCGCACTTTTGCCTGTTGCACCCACAAATAGCAGCAACGTTATGGCTACCAAAGTTGGGTTATTGGCAGATAAACTGCTGGCGTTGTTCATCACATCGGCAAAATCGAGGGTGCCAAAGGTGTTGAGTATTAAAAATATGCCCAACAAAAAGCCCAAATCGCCAATGCGGTTCATTACAAAAGCTTTTTGTGCGGCGGCGGTATAGTCGGTGTTTTTGTACCAAAAGCCAATAAGTAGATACGAGCATAAACCTACACCCTCCCAGCCGGCAAACATAACCAGAAAATTGGCACCTAACACCAACAGCAACATCGAGAATATGAACAAGTTTAGGTAGGCGAAGAATTTATAAAACCCTTCGTCGTCGTGCATATATCCGATGGAGAGTCATGTATTAAAAATCCTACGCCTGTTACTACCATTAACATTAATAATGATAGTGGGTCGACGAGGAACGAAAAATTGACGGTGTAATTGCCCAATGGCAACCACGAAAACAAGGTGGTGGTATGCGACTCGTAGCTGCCCGACAGTTGCGTGACAAACAAAAAGCACGATAAAACGAAAGATACCAACACCGAGCCACTACCCACCATGCCAATAAGCGACTTGGATAGTTTTTTGCCCATCAATCCGTTGATAAGAAAGCCAATAAGCGGTGCAAGTACTATGCCTACTGTTGCGGCATCGAGTGATGAAAAAGTATTCATGAAAAATACAAGTATGTATTGTTACGTGATGGATGTTGAGCATCTAACAACTGCATACCTAAAGTGGATTAGATGTTAGTGCTTAAAAAATCCGATAAGGAGCAAGCCATTTAATTCTTACAACCTATTTTTGAAATTATTAATTAAACGGCTTGCTTTTTGAGTATATAGCAACTAAAGATAAGTATATTTTACTTTTTAGCATCTTTTTGATTGCTAGTTAATTTTGTTTTCCCTTTTTCGAAACGTTCTTTTTGTTGTTTTTCGAATAAGATTTCGCGTGTGACCCAATAAACCTCTTGTATCTGATTGACATCGAGTTTTTTTACTTGGTCGAGTATTTCGTTGAAGCTTTGTTGCATTGGTCTAGATTTATGTGATTGAATTAAGTAGCTTGAGTGTTTATGGAGAGAGTGTTTATCTATGCCAAAGTAAAATGCGTATTAATGTGTGGAAAAGTACCCAGTACACCTATCGAAAATAAAATAATGCTTAGATAAATATAATGCTCGATGGGTACTTCGCCGGCATGTATGGGCGAGGGTAAGCCTAATTGTTGGAGAATGATGGATAGCATATTTATAGTATGTTAAATACGTATTTATGGTGAGATTTGCAGATACTTAAATTGCAAATATACAATGCAATTTGTTTTTTTTGTTGATGAAATATTTTTTCCGAAAAATAAATATTTCTTAATTCGTCTCTTTTTTGCCCAACATAATAGCGCCCACCATTGCCGACAAAAACAGCAAGGACGATACCTCGAAGGGCATCAGAAATTGGTCGAAAAGGGTTTGCCCTAAATTGGCAATTAGCCCAATTTTGTCGTTTGTGGGGTTAAGTGGTGTTAACGAGCCGGCACTGCGAACTGCGCCAACAAGGGTTGTTACCATAATACCACCCGAAACAAAAACCGACAAAAGGCGCACCGCATCCGACCGATTGGTGTCGGTGTGTTGATTAAGGTTAAGCAACATAATCACAAATAAAAACAATACCATAATAGCTCCAGCATATACCACCACTTGTACCGCAGCTACAAACTGTGCATTAAGCAATATGTATTGTGCGGCAATAGCAAAAAAAGTAACTACCAACGATAAAGCGCTATATATGGGGCTACGTGCCAACACGACCGACAAAGCAGCCACAATAGACACTATTGCAAAAAAGTAAAAAGCAATGGCTAACATGTTTTTATTTGTTGTTTATTATTAATTATTGAGGTGATTGTTGTGTGTGTGGTAAAGTTTGGAAAAACTATTCTTGCCCAATTGACCTCCCCGACACATCAATACGTTTGTTAGGGTCTAGGGGTTCAACTAATTTAGCTTTACCATAAATAAAGTCTTTGCGGTGATACTCCGATGGGGTTACTTCTTCGGTTAAAAAGATGGCGGCTTTGGGGCAAGCTTCTTCGCACAAGCCGCAAAAAATGCAACGCAGCATGTTTATTTCGTACACGGCGGCGTATTTTTCTTCGCGATACATGGTTTCTTCGCCTTTTTTGCGTTCGGCGGCTTCCATGGTAATGGCTTCGGCGGGGCAAGCTACGGCGCACAAACCGCAGGCTGTGCAGCGTTCGGCACCATTTTCGTCGCGTTTTAATACGTGTTTGCCTCTAAAAACGGGGGCAAATTCGCGTTTTACTTCGGGATAGCTAATGGTGGGTTTTTTCATAAAAAAGTGTTTGAGCGTAATGCCCAATCCACCCAATATGGCAGGGATATATAATTGTTCGGCAAGGGTCATTTGTTTTTTGACCACTACTTTGCTTCGGTTTGTTAGTTGCGTGTACATAAAAAAATTAAGTTTTACTTAAATAAATTCAAAAAGTGCCTTAAAGGTGCTAATAATTCATGGTCTAGTTTGAAAATTTCGTTACCTTTTTCTTGCATTACGTAATCAAAATTTCTCATACTGCATTTTCTATCGGCTTGTTTACGGTCTTTGTTTGAGCAAGTATCCCATCGAACATAAAAATCTATCCACAATTTGCCAAATTCTTTGTCGCTTACTTTATCTATTCCTACACAATTGCGCCAATGTTCTAAACAGTCGGCATAATTAGAAACTTGATTGTTTGGTTTTATTGCTTTTAGCAGGGTCTCTAATTCGCCTTTGCCATCTACATTCGTAAAAAAACAAGCAATTTCAACACTTGTATCAGCATCAAGGTTAATTTTAGCAAACTCGGCAATATTTTTAATAGTATCAAATGAAGCGTTTCTTTGCGATAGGGCATTGCTTAGTGCTTTATTAACAAACGCTATTCTAGTTTCATGCGTTTCTTTATCCATATCCAACAATAGCCCTATCTTAGAAATGCCTTTTTGGCAACATCGTCAAGTACATCTCTAAATTTAGTAGTTAGTTTAGTTTCATTCAAGCCATCTAAGCATTCATAATCATCTATCTGACAAATAGGCGCGTCTACCTTCACATTTTTATTGAGGTTTAGGTGTTTTACGAGTGCTTCAATAAAACAACGGTCATTTTTGCTTTCTACTATCAAAATGTTCATAATTCGCCGCGCAAAGGTTTATCAACGTTTAAACGATACGTTAATACATCAGGTAGAAGTTTGGTACCTATAATTTCGTTGGTTTTAGCATGGCGTGCCATTTCGAAATACGCACTTGAACATTGGTCGTTGTTTATTGATGTTTGTGCAAACGCTTCAATCATTTCGCGGCTATGTGTTGTGGCAAATACTTGCACATTATGCTGCTTCGCCAACTGAAACAAAAGCGTCCATATCTTATCATGATTAGTATAATGTATACCATTTTCGATTTCGTCTATCAACAAAACACCATCTTTTGCATCTAAAATAGCAAAAATTAGTTTAGCTACACTATTTATAGCATCGCCAAAAAGTGTGAGCGGCAAAAGTTGCTTTTCTCCTTTGCGGCGGGCATATAAAACATTTTCACCAACAATAGATATTTTTATTTTATCAATACTTTCGTCTATAGCGTTTAATGCTTGTAAAAACAAGTCGTCTTGGCTATTTAATTCTAATTCGTTGTATTTTGCAGCTAACATTGCGTTGGATATCGGCAAACCAAATAATGTTTCTACATTTTTATAAATAAATGGTCGAGATAAATGCTTATCGCTGTCAATTACTGGTTCATATTTATCGGTATAAACTGAATAGGCAGGCTATTTGGGAAGACCAGAGGTTTTTGTTTCAACTGGTATGTTCAAATGCATTTCATATTTCTGTTCGCCATAGTTATTAAAAATAATTTTATACTGAACTCTTCTAAACAAAAGTAACAAAACATTGCCTTCATTTTCCTTTTTGAGAAATTGTACCTCATATTTTTGAGTATTTACCGTAAGATTGATTTGAATCCGTTTATCTTGCTGTTGGTAAAACAGATTATCCCAAACCTTATTAGGCATTTCTGCTATCATTTGTTGGCTTTCTTTGCGCAACGTATCTCGTAAAAAAGCTAAGGTAATTTCGTTTGGTTGGCAAGCCAACATAATAGCCTCTAACAAAGCGGTTTTACCCGAGTTGTTTTTGCCTCCAAGCAAATTCACTTGCTCAAAACCTTTATGTGTGTATGATTAAAACACCTAAAACCGTCTATTCTTATTTCCGTAATCATAAATTATGTGTTTTTGCTTATAATTAATTTTATTTACCCCAACCCAACATAGCCCTCAATTGTGGTGCGCCCAATACGCCCAAACCTGTAAGTAGCATATTAACAATAGCCAAAGGCATTAGCACGCGCCAGCCAAGGTGCATTAGTTGGTCGTAGCGGAAACGTGGGATTGTCCAGCGTATCCACATAAAAAAGAAGATGAAGAATAATATTTTGGCAAAAAGCACGCAAAAGCCAACAAATGCCAATAGGTTTGGCGATGATTGGAAGATAGAAGCATCCATAAACGGAAAGTTGTATCCGCCAAAATACAAAGACGAAATAAGTGCCGACGAAACAAACATATTTACATACTCAGAGAACATAAACATACCTAATTTCATCGAGCTGTACTCGGTATGATACCCACCAACAAGCTCTTGTTCGCACTCGGGAGGTCAAAGGGGTGCGGTTACACTCGGCAAAAGGCACAAATCAAAAGATGATAAACCCTATTGGTTGATAAAATATGTTCCATGCCATGCCATTTGGCAGCGTTAGCCCACTTTTGTTTGTACAATATCGGTGATGCTCAACGAACCCGACATTAATATAATAGCAATTAGCGCAATACCCATACCTATTTCGTAGCTAATCATCTGCGATGAGGCGCGGATAGCGCCCAACAAAGCAAATTTGTTGTTCGATGCCCAACCGCCAATCATAATGCCATATACACCTATCGATACGGCGCCAGTTATATACAGCACGCCTATGTTAAGGTCGGTTACTTGTAGCGGAAAACTTTGTCCGCCAATTTGTAGTGCCGTTGACCATGGAATAACAGCACTGGTAAGCAACGCAATTAGCATTGCCAACGAAGGTCCGGCAACAAATAGCCATTTATCGGCATCGGCGGGTGCAAAATCTTCTTTGAAAAAAAACTTCATTCCGTCGGCAAGTGGCTGTAGCAAACCATACGGACCCGCTCGGTTAGGTCCCAAACGGTCTTGCATAAAAGCGGCTATTTTGCGCTCGGCATAGGTTGAGTAGGCTGCTACGCCCATTGTTATGGCAAATACTAAAATAACCAATATTAGTTTATAGATAAGAAAGAGAGTCATAGTAAAAATATTGTGTAGATAACACTTTTTGCTAAGATATTACCAAATTATTTACACCAAAAAGACATTTAAATCGTACAAAACGGCACCACAAAACGAGGCATTTTGGACAATTTCGCCTTCGTTGAGTGTAAATTTAAACCATTTTTTTTGTTTGTAATTGTAAACAAAGCCTTCGTTTACATCATAATCGTTCATTAACGAAACAACTTTTTTGATATCTTTTTTCACACCATCGGTATGGGTTATTTCGATAATAACTTTCGTTTTTTCGTTTTCGTGGTCGTACAATAACACATCTGGTACGGGGCTTGTTTGGCTTTCGTCAATCATTGTTTCGGGATAAGCAACCAAGTTAGTTTTTCCATCGGTTCGTAGGTTACTTAAGCCGGTTATTAGCTGCACGATGATATATTGATGTTGTTTGGATCCGATAATCTCAATAATTGAAATATCATTTTCGTAGTACATAACTAATGATTTTTAGTGTTATTTGGGTATCCAAACAAGCACCATAAACTATTGCGTTTAGCTCAATAATCGTTGTTTATTGTCGTAATCGGGTACTTTATTGCTTAGTTTTTTCTCGTTTATTTGTAAATTTTGCCCAATAACGGAGTCTTTGGCGATATGTCGGGGTCCTTCTATGGTCCAATCGCTGGCATTTTTTTTATCAAAACGGCAGGTGTTACAAATAAAGTTTTCTAGCTCGCCAAACTCGTCTTTGCGTCCGGTTATGCGCAATATGTCTTTGCCTTGCATCCACAAAACTACTTTACCTGCGCAGGTAGGGCAGTTGCGGTGTGCATCGTAGGGTTTAGTAAACCATACACGGCTACGAAACCTAAATGTTTTGTCGGTTAAAGCGCCAACAGGGCAAACATCTATTACATTGCCCGAAAAATCGTTTTCGACAACATTTTGTATGTAGGTGCTAATTTCCGATTTATCGCCGCGGTTCATAATGCCGTGTGTTCGGTTGTCGGTTAGTTGGTCGGCAACATACACGCAGCGGTAGCACAAAATACAACGGGTCATGTGCAGTTGTATTTTGTCACCGATATCTATTTTTTCAAAAGTTCGGCGGTCAAATTCGTAGCGTGTTTGGGCGGTTCCGTGTTCAAAGGCAAGGTTTTGCAGGTCGCATTCGCCGGCTTGGTCGCAGATAGGGCAATCGAGTGGGTGGTTGAGTAGCAAAAACTCTACTACCCCTTTGCGGGCATCTAATACCTGCGGCGAGGTGATGTTTTCTATCTCCATGCCATCGGCAACGGGTGTGCTACACGATGCCACTAATTTGGGAGCTGGATTAGGATTTTGTGCCGAGTTTTTGGCAATGCGCACCAAGCAGGTGCGGCATTTTCCGCCGCTTCCTTTTAGTTTTGAGTAGTAGCACATGGCTGGCGGAACAATCTCGCCGCCAATTTTGCGTGCTGCGTTAAGTATCGTTGTACCGGGTTCTACCTGAACCTCAATACCGTCTATTTTTACTGTCACCATGTTTAAAATACAGGTTTATGTTTTTTAGTTAATGCCCCACATGGCATTTTGTGTTGTGTAACAATTAGTTGCACAAAAGGTTGACGGGCAATGTTTGGCATTGGTAAAAAAACAAGTGTTTTTCAAACGGCAAAGATAGGTTTAATTGCGCAACGGTCAAGTAAAAATGCTAAAAAAAAAACAAATTTTGTTGTAAAATAGCAAAATAAAATTGGGCATGCCCTAAAAAAGGTATGCCCAATGCTTATTTGTCTCGATTTTGTCTCAAAATGCCACTATTGTGCCGTGTTTATTACTTATAAAACCCATAAATCTTATCTACCTTAGCTTTATACATACGTGTAATTTCGCGGCGATTTTGTCAAAAATTAGGGTAGTTGGTGTGTCGGTAATAGTGCCATTAAAGGCTTCAAATATGTTCATGTCGCGGTCGTTCAAAAAAAATAACGTTTTGGTATTTTTGAAATATTTTGCTTAAACGCCTCAATTTTGCTATCTTCGCCAATAGTTACCCAAAGTAAGGTTGTTTTTTTAAAATGTTTTATATTTTTAGCAATAGCGGCAGCTTGTTCTTGGCAATGGTCGCAATCTACATCGTAAAAAATAAAGGTAAGGTAATTTTTGTATGATAATTGTTGGGGCGTAAACAACTGCCCATTTAGGTCGTAGAATTTAAAGTTGGGCATTTGCTCGTTTTGTTTGTGTATGCTTGCCACAAATTTTGAGTTACTTAATATGTTTTGTGGGCAACTATAAGTATTATTACTCACTAATGATAAAGTTATGGCAAATAGCCAATGATAAATAGTCATGATAATTCTCTTGTTTTTTTGAATTTTTTAGTCGTTAAATAATTCAGCTGCAAAGGTACAACTTTTATGCAAGCCATTAGACTCTTAAAAGGAGAGTTTGTTTAAAAATAGGTGTTAATATTGCCTATTTTTTTTGCAAAGGAAAAACAAGTTTTCTGTAAAATTCTAATAATTATTAAAAAAATTTAAAAAATGCTTTTTTAAAACTTAGTACGGTATTACATTTACCCCCTCATCCAACAATTTTGCACTAAAATAAGCCTGTTATTGGCAACATTGCCTCTTTTTGCTTTTGAGGTAGATAAACCCAAACTAAATGCCACTTTAAAGCAACTAGAGGCAGTTTTGCAAGGTAAACAACCACTAAAAAACATAGAAGGCTTGTTTTTCTCCGACCAAGAGTGGAAAAATTACATTGCCAGCCTAAAAACACAAAATTACCCCATCCGAGAAGAAGCCATTCCAATATTCAAAAACTTCTCCGACCAATTAAAAACCGACTTGCAAGGCTACTATAACATTGTACAAGCTAGCCAACTAATGCACACACAAACCCGCTTTGGCACAACACCTGCCATGAAGGTAGTATCGGTTATCCTCAACTTCACGCTAAAAAACGGCGATGTGGTATCAAAACGCATACAATTGCTGCAATACTACAATACCTACAAATTGTTTAGTATTAACGAGTAATCAAATTTTAACCAAACTATCACATTGATAAACAAAAAACATGAACAATATTTACACTAAAAACAATACCTCAAATACTACTATTATTTATTACCCTCATAAATTTTAATCCATTTTGCCCAAACCGGACCCTACACCCTCACGACGGACGCCTACGCCTGACGTGTTGGGCAACAAAGTTTGGACAAATGCCAATTGTAGTGACCCTGGCGGACAAGAATATGTATATCGCGGCATTCGAGTGCGTCCGCACGATGATATTACAGGTGTGGGTTGGTCAACAAGCGGCTTGAATCTTCGTGCTGATGGTAATGAGAACCGTTGGTGGAGTCGCACCGAATGGGCTGGTTTGCAAACGCCCCCAGGTACTGCCAACTTTCCTATGACCCAAGATGCTAATGGCGTACTGATGATGGACATTACTTACCCCATTCACGGATGTTCCAACTGCTTTTGATTGGTCGATTGCCGAGTCTTGGGAAGATGACCATACGCCTTGTATCTGGCCCTGCGATAGCTACACCGACCCTTGGACTTACCAAAACACTTGGTGTTGCGGTGCTTTGGGCGATGAAAACTACATGGGCTACCAACAAGGCACAGCCATTAATCCATTCAGAGGTGCACCTGTAGGACAGGTACACTATGTGCAAACCGATGTGTGGGCACCCGGTGGCTTCTTGGCAGAAGAGCAAAGTTATGCCGTTTTGTAACTGTTTAGGTACTTTGAAAAGAGTATGCATTACCATTAAAGAGGTTGCATAGTTCTTGGAAAATATTTTGTTTGAGTTTTCGAGCAGTAGCGATAAACGATTGAATACGCGCATAGACCTGTGCTCCGTGAAAGGTTCGGAACGACATGGCTACTTTTTGTTTTACCTTTACGTGTCGAATGTTTTGCTCGGCACAATTGTTGGTAAAAGGTACCTCCTTTACGGTAGCAAACGCAACGACTGCCGCCTTGTGCGAAACAAGACGATGGAGCAGATTGCGCCCTTTGGTACACTTAGCCTTGCCTTTTGTGGTGGGCGTAGGCGGCGGTTCTTCTTTTTCGGCTGCCTGACAGATTTGGTCGTATTCCTCTGTCCATTTTTTGCCGTTTATGGTTTCTGGGGCGATACTATTGCCTTTATCACTGGCTTGATACAGTTCTAGGAGAAATAGGTGCATCTTTTCTGCCCAATTACTGCCTTTTTCAATCAAGGCGGTAAGTTCGCGGAGCAGATGTGCCACACAAGGCGTGCAAACAGCCATCGAAGGCAAAGTATGCCTTCCAGCAGTCGTGCACCGCATAATGTTTAAATTTATGCCGCATAAACGACTCCTCGCTCTCAATTGCCGCCTTGCCACGCCTTTTATGCACAAAGATATAGGAATAGAACTCGTTACATGCCGTATGAAACCAATGCAGCGAACCTTCCACACGCATCCCTGTCTCGTCCAAATGCACCACTTTGCACTGCAATAAGAGCACAATGAGTGCCTCCATGACGGGTTCAAGCAGGTTGTAGACTGCCTCTAAGGACAAGCTAATGGTGTTCGGATTGACGGTTTGCCCAAATAGGGTTTGGGTCAATTCACCGATTTTGGCAAAGGGCATCCGAAATTGGGTATTGAGCAGCACGGTCAGTGCACGCAGGCGGGTGCCATATTGAACAGGGGCTGAAACTTGTGCGGGAAAACTGCCCCAATGTACCTTACCACAACAGTTAATGGCACCTTGTTGGTGTTCTGTAACAATAAGTTTGGGTTCGGGCATATCAAACACCTGTCGTTTTTGACCAATTAAACCTACCTCTGATGCAGCAAATTGCCGACCGCAACAGGCACAATTTGTCGCATGATGCACCACTATTATATCGGGTGTGGCTACTTTCATTAAGGTTTTACCTTCGTGGTCGAACTTGCCACCTCGAACCCCGCCTTTGGGTTTGGGCAAGGCAGGTGCTTTTTTATATCCTTCGGCACTCGGTGGTAGGTCGCTATTTTTACTATTTTTAGCCAACTGGATGCGTAAGTCGGTATTTTCCAATTCTAAGCTGTTAGTCTTGCCTAACAAACTTGCATTGATGGCTGCTAAATCACGGCTTTTCGCTTCTAAAATGCTTATCTGTGCTCGCAATTGCTCATTTTCTGTCATTAAAACACCATTCGCACTTTCCAAAAGTGCGACGCGGTGCTCTAAACCTTGTAAAAACGATAATATGCCAGACGATAAGTTGTGTTTGTGCATCTTTTTTAGAAAAACAGCTAATTGATGACGCAAAGATAGGCTTTTTCAGCAATTCAAGCCCTATTTTCTTTTTTATCCAAGAATACCTAAACAGTTACGCCGTTTTATTTGCTTTCCAATGGGATTGGGTTGACCCATTAGACCCACTACCCAACGTATCGACTAACCAATCAAGTGGCGGTATTGAATACCAAGATGGCAACCTACAATTGGACGTACAACTCATGGGCGTGTTCAGCGACAGTGATTATGATTGGGGAGCCAATTGCGTTTTGGGTGTTGCCGATGTAGAAGACCTCCGAGTCAAATGGCGAGCAAGAGACAATTTAGCTGCCTTTTCAGGAGCAGCTACTTGTATAACTAGCCTTGCCCAAGAATGGCCACAATGGAACACTGGCAACCCCGTCACCACCTTATTAACCCGAAATTACACTACTGCTCAAACCAATTTTAAAGAATTTGAAATGGAGTTTGAACTATGGGAGGAGGATTGTAATCCCGATTGCGCCTATAATGCATCAGGCTGTGTATTGGGCATAGGTGCCGATGATGCCTACTATTTTGGGACAACAGGACTTATCAATTGGCGGAACAGTATTCCGTCAGTTGGGACAAACTCTGCCTACTGGAACTACTTAGACATCCCTGTTCGAGCAAGTTCTACTAGCTATCAAAACTGGACAGTTTGGATACGTTATAGGTGGATACAAGCCGCCCCAACCGTTGCTGCCATTACAACTCCCGATAGAACGTTATGCGTTGGCACACCCACTACACTGAGCGTAAATGCCCAACAAGCCACTTTCTACCAATGGCAAACTACAACAGTAACTGGTGATGACAATGGCGACCCCTATACAGGTTGCCCTGTCAATGCACCTGGTTTGGTATGGACAGATATTTCTGGGGCTTATTGGAAAGATTATATTCCACCTCAAACACCTGGCACGCGCCTATACCGATGCCGTATTCGCAACCGAACTGGCACAGGTAGTTATACCAATGCAGGCTCTCGATACCAAGAAGTTTTTTCCGATTGTTTTCGTGTCACCTATTTCCCGTATGCACCTCCTATAAGTAGTGTAGCTTGTGGAGCAAGTGCAGTAGGAGGTGTGCCTTATAGTTTCTCTATTCCCGTACCCCCAGCTATCGGAGCAGTTGCTAACGCTACCTCTTATGCTTGGACAGTATCGCCATCGGCAGGCGTAACCATTAGCGCACCAAGTGCTGCAACAACCAACATAACGTTTCCTGCTGCCCCTAATACGTACACCATTACTATGACCGTTGCAGATGCTTGTGCGCTTTAATGCCACTAGCACTTGTATCGTCCAAACTGTTCAGGATTACTGCGGCAATGTATATGTTTCACCCACAGGAAATGATGCCAATGCAGGCGGTCCTACCAACCCTGTAGCTACTATACAACAAGCTATTACCCTTGCCAATTCATCAGGCGGAGCGCGTATGCACATCCGCGTCTTGGGCGGAACTTACAACGTCAATGTGCCCGTCAACTTAGCAAATAACGTATTTATCGAAGGCGATTACGCTCTTTCAGGGGCGAGTGGCTGAAAACTAATACCCCGTTTGGTGCAGTAATTTTCAATATGAGCGGCACCGAAACCATCAGCAACGACATAGTTCATGTAATTGGCTTCAAAGCCGTTGGTGTGTCAGGTTGGCGTTTAGAAGACCTAACTATCAATACCGTAGCCGCAACTGGACAAACCGTGAGCGGAAATGGTAAATCCAATTATGGAGTTTTTGTATCGGGAGGAAGTGCCAATTGGGTCGTAAACCGTTGTATTATTTCATCTGGTACTGCTACTAATGGAAGTTCTGGTAGCAACGGAACGGCAGGTGGCAATGGCGGTGCAGGTACCACTGGAGGTACAGGAGGCTGTGCATCAGGAGGTGATACTGGTGGGGCAGGAGGCACTGGAGGTACTGTCGGAATCGCAGGTACTGGTCCTCAGGCAACGGAACGGCTGGCGGAAATGGTGGCTATGGTGGGAAAGGAGGTGATGATAATAGTGGAGCTGGAAATGGACTTGGAGGATCTAATGGATCAGATGGTAGTGGAGCAAGTGGTGGCGCAGGAGGAACTACTGGCGGCGGCGGCGGTACAGGTAGCAGTGGGGCAAATGGCGCGGCAGGAACTAATGGCTCAGTAGGCACAGCGGGAACCAATGGAACAACCGTTGCAGCATCCTACAACGCAGCTGGCTACTATACGCCAAGTTACGGCACCAATGGTACGCCAGGTTTTGGCGGCGGCGGCGGCAAGGGCGGCGGCGGTGGTTCTTGGAAGGATGAGACTATCTGCTGCGATGACGCTGGTGCTGGCGGAAGCGGCGGTGGCGGTGGCGGCGGCGGCGGCGGTGCAGCTACTGGTGCGTGGCGGTGGATCTACCTTCGGGCTTTTCGTTACAGGCTAGTTCAGGTACAGGCGCTTCTGTAAATCAAACGCAAATTAATACAGGTACAGCGGGTACAGCAGGTACAGCAGGCATAGGTGGAGCAGGTGGAGCAGGCGGTGCAGGACCCAATGGCACTTTACAATGCGATGATGGCGGTGATGGTGGCAAAGGTGGTAATGGCGGTAATGGCGGTAATGGCGGTAATGGCACCAACGGACTACGTTACGCCATCGGAATACAAAATTCTGGTATTAGTCCATCACTCAATAATTCTCCCGCTATCACAGTCAACTCCTCAACATCTGGCGGAGGCGTACCGCTCGTGGGCGGCTACACTGCTACTATATCACACGGTTGTACCAATTCCGACATACCCATGTCTTGGGCAAGCGGTGCTTATTCCAATCTTGGCACAGGCGGTGCTTTGGTCAATAACATAACCAATTCAACAACAACCTACACTACAAGTTCGCCTATATCAGCCTACTATACAAGCACAGGTTTCAAGACCTTAGTCATTGGAAATACCCTCAACGAATATCTATATATAGGGACAACAAGAACCCCGCCCGCATTCAATCCAACTATACCTACCAATATTTGTGTAGGTACACCCATAACACTCGGTTGCGACCCTAATAGTCCTTCAACATCTACAGCTTTTGAGTGGACAATACAAGCACAACCTGTCACTGGTGTAAGTACTAATCCTACACCAACCTATACTTTTAACGTCGAAGACCCCGGCTCAGTCACCCTGCCCAATGCTACGTCTTGTCCAATAACGTACCAAATCCGCCTACGTGTCCAAGACCGTTGTTGCGGATGGTCGATTCTGTCTATGCCAACCATTACAGTTGAACCTACTATCAACAACAACACTATTACACCACCTGCGTATAGTTGCTTTTTGTTCGACAGGCGACCCTGCCAACTTAATGGCGCGCTACCCACAGGCGGACTCTGCCCAACACAATATCAATGGCAACTCAACGGAACAAACATTGCAGGAGCAACAAGCGAAGATTACAACCCACCGCTTTTAACTGCTGGTACATATAATTATGTAAGAAACGTAATTGGTGGTCAATGTCCATCAAGCACCAGCAATACGGTAACTATCAACGTCAATGCTCCGCCAACCGTTACTGCTATACCAAGTCCAGGAACTGTATGTGCAGGGCAAACCCTACAGCTCGATGCCAATGCTATTGCAGGAACAGGGGCTATAGCTAGTTATTCATGGGCAACTGGCACTTATCTAAATGCAACGAATATCCAAAACCCAGTTTTTAATGCAACATCTTTATCTAGTGGCACTTATACCGTAACCGTAACAGCTACCGATGAAAATAACTGTACCGCCACTGCAACAACAGCTATTAGTGTAGCACCGTTACCAACTTTAAGCAATCCACCCACAGCCACTACGATTTGTTCGGGACAAACAGCTTCGTACACACCCACAGGAACATTTGCTATTAGTACTTATAGTTCTGAAACAAATAGTCCCACTGTAACGGGTAACACAGTCAGTGGAATTGGCAATATATCAGATGTTTTGGTCAATAGCGGAACCACCAATGCAACGGTTACTTATACCGTTACTATTGGAACAGCCAATAACTGCGCAGTTGACTACACTTGGGAGTCACCGTTACACCCGCTCCACAGGCACCTGGTGTCCCAACTGTCGACCGCAATAATTTTTGTGCCGATGATGCAGGAAACATCAGTCTAAGCACAACAGGTGGCGTTGGGCAAACCGTGCAATGGTTTTCGGGCAGTTGTGGAGGCACATCAGCGGGCACAGGCAACCCCTTAGTTATTGCATCGCCCACCACCACAACTACCTATTATGTGCGCTATGTAGATGCGTGTTCCAATGCCACTACTTGCCAATCGGTTACAGTTACGGTCAATCCTAATCCAACACCTACTATTGTAGCCCCTACAAGTATTTGTAGTAGTACAAACCTCACGCTATCAACTTCGATACCTTATAGCAGCTATACATGGTCTAATAGCGGAGGAACAGCAGCTACTGCTACTTACAACAATGTAACGGCTGCTACAACTTATACCGTAACTGTAAGCGATGTTAATAGTTGTACAGCTACAGATACTCATGCCGTTACCATTAATCCGTTACCAACACCTGCATTTAATACACCAACAACTACCGTATGTGCTAATGCAACAGGTGTAACTTACACTTTATCAAACACTTACAGTAGTTATAATTGGAGTATAAGTGGTGGATCAATAACAGCAGGCGGCGGAGCAACCAACAATAGTGCTACCGTTACTTGGGGAAGCGGAGCAAGTGGCACCATAAGTGTAACGGTCACAGATGGCAATGCTTGTGTCGGAACAGCTACTGCCAACGTCACTATCAATCCTTTACCCATCTTAGCCCTAACTAATAATACACCTAACGCTTGTAACGGACAAATTACAAATATTGCTTATAATACCAACATAGGTACAATAGCATGGAGCAGTACTGCCACAGGTACGGCATCAAGTTCGCCCGCTAGTGCCACACCCGGTACTGCTAGTGGAACTATTGCAGCAACGGCTAATGCAGGGGCAAGCGGGGGCACACTTACGTATACGGTTACCGCAACGGCAGCAACAGGCTGTACAGCTACTGCAAATGCAACAGTAACAACATTGATTCTGCCAACAGCCACCCTAACAAGTGCCAATAACCTAAATTGCACCAACACATCAAGCATATTAACCGCAGGTGGCGGCACAAGCTACAACTTTGGCAGTGGATTTAGTGCAACGAACACCAGCACCATATCCACGCCCAACACCTATACGGTTACGGTAACAGCTGCCAACGGTTGTACCGATACGGAGAGTGTGAGCGTGACCCAAAACATTGTTTTACCGACAGCATCTATTGCCCCCACTGCGAACAATAATTGTACTGCACCTTACAATGGAGCTTTGACATTGACCAGTGATGGTTCTACATTTGCATGGAGCAATAGCGAAACCACCCAAAACCTAACAGCTACGAATGCGGGTACTTATACCGTGACCGTAACAGCTGCCAATGGTTGTACCGCTACATCGAGCGGCACGATAGCAAACACCCCAATCTTACCCACGGCATCTATTGCCCCGACTGCGAACAATAATTGTACTGCACCCTACAATGGAGCTTTGACATTGACCAGTGATGGTTCTACATTTGCATGGAGCAATAGCGAAACCACCCAAAACCTAACAGCTACCAATGCGGGTACTTATACCGTGACCGTAACAGCTGCCAATGGTTGTAGCACAGTAGCAAGCAGCACGATAGCAAACACCCCAATCTTACCCACGGCATCTATTGCCCCAACTGCGAACAATAATTGTACTGCACCCTACAATGGAGCTTTGACATTGAGCAGTGATGGTTCTACATTTGCATGGAGCAATAGCGAAACCACCCAAAACCTAACAGCTACCAATGCGGGTACTTATACCGTGACGGTGACTGGTGCGAATGGTTGTAGCACTACATCGAGCGGCACGATAGCAAATACCCCAACCCTACCAATTGTGACCCTATCCACCCCAACCGACAACAACAATTGCGTTGCACCTTACAATGGTAGCCTATCTGTTACTACACCGACAGGAGTAGGAGTAGGTTATTTATGGACGGGAGGCAGCACGAATGCCACCCTAAGTGCCGCCAATGGTGGTACCTACAGCGTGACTGTCACAGCTGCCAATGGTTGTACCGCTACATCGAGCGGCACGATAGCAAACATCCCAACCCTACCGACGGCATCTATTGCCCCCACTGCGAACAATAATTGTACGGCACCCTACAATGGAGCTTTGACATTGACCAGTGATGGTTCTACATTTGCATGGAGCAATAGCGAAACCACCCAAAACCTAACAGCTACGAATGCGGGTACTTATACCGTGACGGTGACTGGTGCGAATGGTTGTACCGCTACATCGAGCGGCACGATAACAAACACCCCAACCTTACCAATTGTCACCCTATCCACCCCAACCGACAACAACAATTGCGTTGCACCTTACAATGGTAGCCTATCTGTTACTGCACCGACAGGAGTAGGAGTAGGTTATTTATGGACGGGAGGCAGCACGAATGCCACCCTAAGTGCCGCCAATGGTGGTACCTACAGCGTGACTGTCACAGCTGCCAATGGTTGTACCGCTACATCGAGCGGCACGATAGCAAACACCCCAATCTTACCCACGGCATCTATTGCCCCGACTGCGAACAATAATTGTACTGCACCCTACAATGGAGCTTTGACATTGACCAGTGATGGTTCTACATTTGCATGGAGCAATAGCGAAACCACCCAAAACCTAACAGCTACGAATGCGGGTACTTATACCGTGACGGTGACTGGTGCGAATGGTTGTACCGCTACATCGAGCGGCACGATAGCAAACACCCCAACCTTACCAATTGTGACCCTATCCACCCCAACCGAGAACAACAATTGCATTGCACCTTACAATGGTAGCCTATCTGTTACTTGACCAACAGGAGTGGGTTAGGCTTTATGGACGGGAGGCAGCACAAATGCCACCCTAAGTGCCGCCAATGGTGGTACTTATACCGTGACCGTGACAGCCAATGGTTGTACCGCTACATCGAGCGGCACGATAAGCAAACACCCCAATCTTACCCACGGCATCTATTGCCCCAACTGCGAACAATAATTGTACGGCACCCTACAATGGAGCTTTGACATTGACCAGTGATGGTTCTACATTTGCATGGAGCAATAGCGAAACCACCCAAAACCTAACAGCTACGAATGCGGGTACTTATACCGTGACCGTAACAGCTGCCAATGGTTGTACCGCTACATCGAGCGGCACGATAGCAAACACCCCAACCTTACCCACGGCATCTATTACCCCGACTGCGAACAACAATTGTACTGCACCCTACAATGGAGCTTTGACATTGACCAGTGATGGTTCTACATTTGCATGGAGCAATAGCGAAATCACCCAAAACCTAACAGCTACGAATGCGGGTACTTATACCGTGACCGTAACAGCTGCAATGGTTGTACCGCTACATCGAGCGGCACGATAGCAAACACTCCAATCTTACCCACGGCATCTATTGCCCCAACTGCGAACAATAATTGTACGGCACCCTACAATGGAGCTTTGACATTGAGCAGTGATGGTTCTACATTTGCATGGAGCAATAGCGAAACCACCCAAAACCTAACAGCTACGAATGCAGGTACTTATACCGTTACTGTCACAGCTGCCAATGGTTGTACCGCTACATCGAGCGGCACGATAGCAAACATCCCAACCCTACCGACGGCATCTATTGCCCCGACTGCGAACAATAATTGTACTGCACCCTACAATGGAGCTTTGACATTGACCAGTGATGGTTCTACATTTGCATGGAGCAATAGCGAAACTACCCAAAACCTAACAGCTACGAATGCGGGTACTTATACCGTGACGGTCACAGCTGCCAATGGTTGTACCGCTACATCGAGCGGCACGATAGCAAACACTCCAACCTTACCAGTTGTCACCCTATCCACCCCAACCGACAACACCAATTGCGTTGCACCTTACAATGGCAGCCTATCTGTTACTGCTCCGACAGGAGTAGGAGTAGGTTATTTATGGACGGGAGGCAGCACAAATGCCACTCTAAGTGCCGCCAATGGTAGTACCTACACCGTTACCGTGACTGGTGCCAATGGTTGTACCGCTACAGCAAGCAGCACGATAACAAACACCCCAACCCTACCGACGGCATCTATTGCCCCGACTGCGAACAATAATTGTACTGCACCCTACAATGGAGCTTTGACATTGACCAGTGATGGTTCTACATTTGCATGGAGCAATAGCGAAACCACCCAAAACCTAACAGCTACGAATGCGGGTACTTATACCGTGACGGTGACTGGTGCCAATGGTTGTAGCACGGTAGCAAGCGGCACGATAAGCAACACCCCAACCTTACCGACGGCATCTATTGCCCCGACTGCGAACAATAATTGTACTGCACCCTACAATGGAGCTTTGACATTGACCAGTGATGGTTCTACATTTGCATGGAGCAATAGCGAAACTACCCAAAACCTAACAGCTACGAATGCGGGTACTTATACCGTGACGGTGACTGGTGCCAATGGTTGTACCGCTACATCGAGCGGCACGATAAGCAACATCCCAACCCTACCGACGGCATCTATTGCCCCAACTGCGAACAATAATTGTACAGCCCCTTACAACGGTGCTTTGACATTGACCAGCAACGGTTCTACATTTGCATGGAGCAATAGCGAAACCACCCAAAACCTAACAGCTACGAATGCGGGTACCTACAGCGTGACTGTCACAGCCGCCAATGGTTGTAGCACGGTAGCAAGTGGCACGATAAGCAAACACTCCAACCCTACCAATTGGACCCTATCCACCCCAACCGACAACACCAATTGCGTTGCACCTTACAATGGTAGCCTATCTGTTACGGCTCCAACAGGAGTAGGTGTAGGTTATTTATGGACGGGAGGCAGTACGAATGCCACCCTAAGTGCCGCCAATGCAGGTACTTATACCGTGACCGTAACAGCTGCCAATGGTTGTACCGCTACATCGAGCGGCACGATAAGCAACATCCCAACCCTACCGACGGCATCTATTGCCCCGACTGCGAACAATAATTGTACTGCACCCTACAATGGAGCTTTGACATTGACCAGTGATGGTTCTACATTTGCATGGAGCAATAGCGAAACTACCCAAAACCTAACAGCTACGAATGCGGGTACTTATACCGTGACGGTGACTGGTGCCAATGGTTGTAGCACCGTAGCAAGCGGCACGATAAGCAACACCCCAATCTTACCGACGGCATCTATTGCCCCGACTGCGAACAATAATTGTACTGCACCCTACAATGGAGCTTTGACATTGACCAGTGATGGTTCTACATTTGCATGGAGCAATAGCGAAACCACCCAAAACCTAACAGCTACGAATGCGGGTACTTATACCGTAACGGTGACTGGTGCCAATGGTTGTACCACTGTAGCAAGCGGCACGATAGCAAACACCCCAACCTTACCGACGGCATCTATTGCCCCGACTGCAAACAATAATTGTACTGCACCCTACAATGGAGCTTTGACATTGACCAGTGATGGTTCTACATTTGCATGGAGCAATAGCGAAATCACCCAAAACCTAACAGCTACGAATGCGGGTACTTATACCGTGACGGTGACTGGTGCCAATGGTTGTAGCACCGTAGCAAGCGGCACGATAGCAAATACCCCAACCCTACCAATTGTGACCCTATCCACCCCAACCGACAACACCAATTGCGTTGCACCTTACAATGGTAGCCTATCTGTTACTGCACCGACAGGAGTAGGTGTAGGTTATTTATGGACGGGAGGCAGCACGAATGCCACCCTAAGTGCCGCCAATGGTGGCACCTACAGCGTGACTGTCACAGCTGCCAATGGTTGTACCGCTACATCGAGCGGCACGATAAGCAACACACCAACCTTACCGACGGCATCTATTGCCCCGACCGCGAACAATAATTGTACTGCACCCTACAACGGAGCTTTGACATTGACCAGTGATGGTTCTACATTTGCATGGAGCAATAGCGAAACCACCCAAAACCTAACAGCTACGAATGCGGGTACTTATACCGTGACGGTGACTGGTGCGAATGGTTGTACCGCTACATCGAGCGGCACGATAGCAAACACCCCAACCCTACCGACGGCATCTATTGCCCCGACTGCGAACAATAATTGTACTGCACCCTACAATGGAGCTTTGACATTGACCAGCAACGGTTCTACATTTGCATGGAGCAATAGCGAAACCACCCAAAACCTAACAGCTACGAATGCGGGTACTTATACCGTGACGGTGACTGGTGCCAATGGTTGTAGCACCGTAGCAAGCGGCACGATAGCAAATACCCCAATCTTACCAGTTGTCACCCTATCCACCCCAACCGACAACACCAATTGCGTTGCACCTTACAATGGTAGCCTATCTGTTACTGCTCCGACAGGAGTAGGAGTAGGTTATTTATGGACGGGAGGCAGCACGAATGCCACCCTAAGTGCCGCCAATGGTGGTACCTACACCGTTACCGTGACTGGTGCCAATGGTTGTAGCACCGTAGCAAGCGGCACGATAACAAACACCCCAATCTTACCCACGGCATCTATTGCCCCAACTGCGAACAATAATTGTACTGCACCCTACAATGGAGCTTTGACATTGACCAGTGATGGTTCTACATTTGCATGGAGCAATAGCGAAACCACCCAAAACCTAACAGCTACGAATGCAGGTACTTATACCGTGACGGTGACTGGTGCCAATGGTTGTAGCACCGTAGCAAGCGGCACGATAGCAAACACTCCAACCCTACCGACGGCATCTATTGCCCCGACCGCGAACAATAATTGTACTGCACCCTACAATGGTGCTTTGACATTGACCAGCAACGGTTCTACATTTGCATGGAGCAATAGCGAAACCACCCAAAACCTAACAGCTACGAATGCGGGTACCTACAGCGTGACTGTCACAGCCGCCAATGGTTGTAGCACGGTAGCAAGT